>NZ_JAVTSS010000002.1:1592904-1911485 GCF_032678705.1 Pedobacter frigiditerrae
TCAACAGATACTTTTCTGATGGGAAGTGTTTACTATATCTACTAATGCTTTTTTTTACGCTAATAACCTCTTCTACAAGAGGTCAAATGACCGTTAAAAAACTCGTTACTGAAAAGGATTATCCCTTATGGAGTTATCTTGAAGCAGAAGCAATTTCGAGTAATGGGGATTGGACCAGTTATACCAAATATTATGATGTAGTCGACTCACTGTTTGTGCAACATAGAAAGACTGGCAAAGTATATTCTTTCGCTCAGGGTAGCAAGGGGGAATTTGTTTCGGACAATCATTTTGTATGTCTCACAGGTGATGGTGTTGTACATTCCTTAGCTTTGAACAATGGTAAAGAACAAGTGTTGAAAAACATCAAAAGTTTTGAGGTTTTCGGTCCTAATATCATTGGCATTCGTAATTCAAAAGAAAGTAGTCCTTTCTCAATCTATAATTTAGAAGGGAGATTACTGCATACGGAAGATAACTTAATTGAGTATGCAACCTGTCCCGATGGAAAAAAGATAGCTATTTCTATTAGCGATGGAAAGAAAAGTACTGTGCTACTCGTGGATGTTGAGAATATTGTAGAAAGGAAGCAAATTATAGAAACTGATGGTGGCCCCTTTCAACGATTGAAATGGTCTAATGATGGAAGCGCATTGGCATTCATGCATTATGATGAGGTAGAATCCAAATTGTATTATTATGACGCAAAAAAGAACAATATTCGTAGTTTTTCTACAGCAGATAAGGGTATTTTTCCCGAAACAATGAACATCACACTTCGCAGGGAAATTAAATTTTCGAAAGACAATAAAAAAGTATTCTTCAGAATTCGACAACGCAAAATTCTTGATGCAAGCCATAAAAGTGATCAAGTTCAAGTTTGGAATGCTGCCGATAAAAAGATTTACCCTGAAGCAATAAATATTCATGAATGGACTTCGATAGACAAGCATGCATTATGGGAGCCAGAAACAGGACGTTTTCTGCAATTTACAGATATCAAATTACCACATGGTGCTGCAGTTGGTAATGGAACTTATGCATTAACCTTTAACCCAGGAGACTACTCACCGCATAGTAAAGCTGTAGGCGATAGGGATATTTATATCACAGAGCTTGCCACTGGAAAGAGGAAACTATTGCTCAAAAAACACATCTACAGTACAACTAATTTATTGGCTTCTCCTGGAGGCAAGTTTATATCCTATTTCACCGGTGGGAACTGGTATGTTTACGATATATCTACAGGTATACATACACTGGTTAACAAAAACATTCCCTATTCGCTTCGAATTGATACGGATAAAGAAGATGGAGACGATTGTTATGGAAACCCTGGGTGGACAACCGGCGATGGTTATCTGTTGATTTATGACCAATATGATATCTGGAAGGTTTCGTCCGATGGTACTGAAGCTCAGCGGCTAACCAAAGGGCGTGAAAAAGGGATTGTTTATCGGATCATATCTGAAAAAAGTAGTCAGAGAGGATTTACTGAAAGTTGGGCTGAAACTAATGGAGTTTTTGACCTGAATGAGGGACTTTTACTAAAAGCACGCAGTTTAGATCATTTTTATAACGGTATATTTTTATGGGATGTTAAAAAGGGGCTGTCGGAAATCTGTTATACCGACAAAAGGGTAAGCACTGTCCTAAGAAGTAAAAATAACGTTATTGCTTGGATGGAAGAAGATACAGATTTGCCATGGCAAATTAAAGTTAAATCTATCAGGACTGAAGAAACTGTCTTGCTTCGCAGTAACACCCATCAAGATAAATTTATGTGGACAAAAAGGGAAATGATCACCTATCAGAACAGTAAGGGACAAATCCTGAAGGGAATTTTGTATTATCCCGCCGATTACCAAAAAGGAAAACTTTATCCAATGGTAGTCAACATCTACGAAACACAATCCAGTCAGGCACATTATTATCGCCTGCCAAATCTTTATAACTTTGATGGCTTTAATATTGGCAACCTGACTTCAAAGGGCTATTTCGTGTTGTTACCAGATATTACATATGAGATAGGTAATTTTGGATTATCTGCTGTGGATGCTGTAGAAGCCGCTGTGAAAGTGGTTTTGGAAAAATATAACGTAGACGAAAAAAGAGTCGGTCTTATTGGACATTCTTTTGGAGGTTCTCAAACAGATTTTATACTCACCCAAAGCAAAATGTTTGCTTGTGCCGTCTCTGGCGCAGCTACAACTAATTTCTTGAGTTCTTACCTTGCAGTTTCTGAAACTATTGGCGGGCCAAATTTTTACAAAATGGAATATGGCCAAGCAAGAATGAAGGTGTCGCCATACGAAAATATAGACATTTACCTTAAGAACTCACCTGTTATATATGCTGCAAACGTGACAACGCCATTATTGTCATGGACTGGGCTTCGAGATACACAGGTTTTGCCTACTCAAAGTTTTGAATTCTACATGGCACTGCGAAGACTTGGAAAAACACATATTCTACTTGCTTACACTAATGGTGGACATGATTTGGCAGCGAAGGAAGATGCTGTAGATTTAACTCGTCGCATCGAAGCTTGGTTTGACCATTATCTGAAAGACGAAAACTATCCGGATTGGGCAAAACCTGAACAAGACCGGTATCGGAAGTGACGAATGGTAACATTTTTTTGAAGAATTAAATTAACATGAAGAAAGAGATTTTATGCAACTGTCTATGGGTAGCAAAGCTACTGCTTTGTCTATTTGTTTTCTGTTGTTCGAGTTGTAGTCATTTAAGACATTTAGCTTACAAAGCTGATGAAACTTCACGACAAATATTACGAGTTGCTGTTAGTGGAAGTGATTTTCCTTTATTCATGCAAAGAATTCAAGAATCAAAGTTGGTGCCGATGGACTTACAAAAAAAATATGCAAAATCACAATATATGGAGTTTGAAGAATTTTGGGTAACATTTTGTTTCGTTACGAGAAATGCCTTTTTAGTTGGGCGTTGGGAAATTATTTCAACAGGTATGGTAATTAGAATAAATTAGGTTAAATAATAGTTAATGATAAAGGGGAAACTGCTGGATGGTAAGCCCCCTTTTTTTAGATTTCTACAATCTTGCCATATATGAAAAAGTGTAATAATAATTAGATTTTTCCTTAGCACGACGAATTTGGTTAAGAACCTTATGTTAATCTTTATCTACTGATCAACTTTTAGAAATAATATATCTCATTTGCCCTTAATTCCCCACTTAGGGTATAAACCATAACGAACTTGCTTTAAAAAAACAGATAAGCATGAAAAACATTGATTTTGAAAAAGCAAGTTTTAAAGACTTCGAGAACATTAAGGAAATGGATCCCTATGGATGGGCGAAACTTTGGGGAGAGTATGTAACTGACCGTAGCAAAAACGGACAGTTCAATTATCGGCAGGAAAACCTTTCTGGCTGTGGACCGGAAATAGAGCTCAACCTGCCCAGTAATCCTCACCGCAATTTTGTGAGTTTGGTTTCAAACGATTACCTCGGATTTACACAGCATCCAAAGGTCAAGGCAGCTGCGATTGCGGCCATCGAAAAATATGGGTCTGGAGCTGGTGCTTCTCCTGCAATAGGTGGCCATTACCTATTCCATCAGGAAATTGAGAACAAGATTGCTAAATTCTTCAAAAGGGATAGTGCCATTGTATTCAGTACGGGTTATACGGCGAATAGTTCCTCTTTGCAGGCTTTGCTAAAAAAGGAAGACCTTGCAATATTGGATATGGCTGTTCACGCAAGTGTTTACGAAGGTTGCCTAAATACCAATGTTAAGACCTTTCTTCACAATGACTTGGAAGCTTTGGAAAGGATACTTAAAACCTCAAAGGACAACTACCGAACCCGAATGGTAATCATTGATGGCGTTTATTCCCAGGATGGAGATTTGGCGCCACTCGATAGAATTATTCAGCTGACCAAGCATTACGGAGCATATCTGGTTGTCGATGATGCGCATGGTACTGGGGTGATCGGTGAAACTGGAAGGGGCGTAATTGAACTGCATAATCTATACAAGGAAGTAGATATCATTACAGGAACGTTCAGTAAGACCTTTGCGCATGTTGGCGGTTACCTTGTCGCCAGTCCAGAACTAGTTGGTTTTTTGAAGTTTCAGGCAAGGCAACACATCTTTTCTGCAACACTTTCTCCTGCATCGGCATGTATCTCAAAGGCAATTGATCTGGTGGATGAAGAACCGATATGGATGCACCGTCTATGGGACAATATCGAATACCTGAAAACAGGGCTTGAATCATTGGGACTGGATACGGGGATATCACAATCTGCGATCATCCCTGTAAAGATTGGGGACATCAGTTTGAATGCAAAAATTTGTGGGATGTTACTCGAAGCGGGTATTTATGCCAACCAGATCAATTATCCAGCAGTTTCTAGAAAAGATGCCAGGGTGCGGATGAGCGTGATGGCAACCCATACGCATACCCAGCTTGACAAGGTGCTTAATGCTTGGGAATGGGTAATCAAAAAAACACATCTGGAAAAATAACGGTTTGACAAAAAGACGCCTAAATAAGATCAGAGATGCGGATGCAACAAAAAGAAAATTTTTGGATGCAATAGGCACAATCTTGACCGAACAGGGCTTTAGTGCAATCAGGACAAACAACATTGCAAGGTTACTTGGAAAGGATAAGAACCTGATCCGTTACCATTTTGGAAGTTTAAATGGACTACTGAAAACCTATATACAGGATAAGGATTACTGGAAGCCATTTTTTGAGCGTTTCCGGTTTTCTGGCAATCCAGATGCCAAGGAAATTGAAGGATTGTTTGTCGGATTGATGCAGGAGAACTTTAAGGTGTTCTCTGCAAGTGAGGAAATGCAGAAGATCATCCATTGGCAGATTTCAGAGGCAAGCGCATTGATGAGGAGCATTTCCGATGAACGTGAGGTTGAGGGAGAAAAACTGTTGAAAATGGCAACACCTTATTTCAGGGAAAGCGGAGTGAATTTCAAGGCAATCATTGCGCTGATATTGGGAGGAAGCTATTTCATGGTGCTGCAAAACAAGGCGATCAATGGCGTGGTCTGTGGCATCGATCTCAATAGCGAAAAAGACAGAGCTGATGTACTGGTGGCGATAGAAAAAATAGTGGAATGGTCATGGCAATATGCACAGGAGGATCATAATGATAAATTACAATCTACCGAAAAGATGAATTACGAATTTGAACTACTCGAAGAATTATCGGAAATCCTGCTTAAAGATCAAGGGGACACTACTGTATTGAATAAATTGGAAAAGGAACTCAAACGCTTGGAACGAGTTCTGCTGAAACAATTATTGGAACTGTCCAATGAAACGCAGATAAGTAATTTCCTGCAGATCAACCTGTATCGGATGGGTGAAATATGCGATAACCATTTTGATCCAAAAAGAAAAGAGAACATTGTGGCACAGGCAATACTTAACCTAATGGATCACCTGACTTCGCAGGTCGAGCCATTATTGCCAGACACCTTAAGCCTACCCAAACTTTTCTGCAAGCAACAGTCCTTGATCTATATTGAAAAATGGCAGTTTCTCAAGAACTGGCTTCAGAAAAAAGGAATAGATGAACAGCTTTTATTGGTAATGGGAATACCATTCGATACATTTACCCATGATGGAAAAATGCGCTGGCACAACTATAAGTACCTTAAGAAGTATGAAAAGGTGTTTAACGAAACAGGTGAAGAACTTCCTCGGAACAATTACGAGTTGATGCATTTGCTCATAGGTCTGGGTTTTAACCATGTTAGATTTGAGAACTATTGTACCAAGCTCTTTTCTGCCAAGATGGATGGCCTTGGCGGAGCAGAAGCAAAATCGCTGTTGAAAACAGAAAGAACTAAGGTGTTTCAGGTCAACCTACATACAAAAATGGTATTTGACCAGGATAGAAAACCCGTGGATGAAGCCTTGGCCAAATGGATAGATGCAACTATTAAAGGCTTGACCGAGAGGCCGCAGGATATTCAACTAAATCCATTGAAACTAAAAACTAGATTGACAGCGATGCAGTTGGCATTGTTTGAAAAGACCCTGTATGCGCACGGATTTTATGATGAACCCAATCTTGATGTTTTTTCAGAAAAGATTGCCTGTAATTTTTCCACCAAGAGTCAGGATGTTCTTTCTGCGCCAAGTGTAAAATCAAAAATGTACACCAAAGATATCTGTGCAATCAAGCCTCTGGAACCAATGGTGGCTGCGGTTCTGGAAGACCTGCGCAGTTTTTTGGTATAATAAAGTTATTAGTTTAGTATAGTTGGGGTCGGGCAGATTATTCTGTTCGGCCTTTTTTATGGGTCGACCAAATGTCCCATTTGGTTTGTTTCCATGAACTCTACATACTCATAGATCAAATGTTGGTCAAAATCTGGAAGGTTTTGCAGTTGAACCGTCCGGTGTTGTTGCAGGTCTGAGAAATTATGGAAGCCTAGCATTTCCGTTACTGCCTTAAATTCATTACTAAGTGGGCTTTGTGCAATTGGTAGGTCAAGTATATCCACCGTTTCTGATTGCTTCATAAGATTGGTTTATGTCTGCCATCCCGAAATGCAGGTTTTCTAAAACGATATAGCGCGGGACACAAGTCATATCCGCTCTAGAGGTCCCGCTAAGAACCCGACAAACAAGACAAACTGCGCCCGCGCTCTAGCGCAGACGATCAGTCTATTCTTCCTTGTTTGTCTTTTGAAATTTAGCGGGTTTCTAGAACAAGTCAAATAGCTATCGCTATACAATATTTTAATTGTAGCAAATATAAGCATAAGGTTTTTAAATAAGGGTAGATGTTTCATACATCCACTTTTTCCCTAGGTGGGAAATAAAGTTCTTTGAACTGTAATTGTAGAATGAAAGTTAGCCAGAAAAAAACTAAACAGAACCCACCTAATCGGACATTATGATTGTAAAACCTTTTCGTTTAATACTTTGGGTTGAAGAAAATATTCGGCCAGAACTAATGAATAATCTCCCAGAATTAGATAGCTATACCCCTTTTCTTCATCAGACATTCGTTTCTGGTTTAATAAACTTCAGAGAATTACTGTTTGAGCAGATGGTACTTTCAAAGAAGGATGCGGCGCATGGTGTTAGGCAGCTTGTGAACATCAGTAATACAATCCACAGCTATCTTTACCGCAGTAAACCGGCTTGGAAAACAACAGTGTCAAAAACCAAAATAAAATCATTCTATATATGTCTTCTTTGTTGTTTGGAAAAAGTTCTTGAAGAAGTAAAAAAAATATCACCGCCAATACATATGGAAGTACCAATAACCCACTATTCACTTCCGAAGGTTAAAATGGACCTTAAAATCAAATTCATTGAGTTTTCAAACCATCTTGATCAGGCTGGCTTGGAAAATAACCTTATGCACTTATTAAAAAGAGCAATACAGGTTATGATAAACAAAAAAGAAATAACACCAGCAAACGTAGCATATTGCACTCGCTTAATGAATGAAACAAATTTGCTTAATGAACTGGATATAAATTTAATGTTTGTTTTGCTGACCAAAAATGGATTTAATATCCCAGAATTTTATCTCTATTACGTTACACATCTCAAACAAAAATTAGATGATATTGGTGGTCTCCATGAACAGCTCGAAATGCTGATTTTAGAAAAAGATAAGCTGAACGGAATACCAGATAATGAAAACCTTCGGATGTTCAAAGGGGCGTCACCGATAAAAGAACAGCTCTATGCTTATCTCGACGAAAAGCAAAAGCATACTGTCCAGATATTGGAATTAAGACGGTTGGCATTAGAAGATGATCCATTGGTGAAATCAGCAAAACGACTAAAGGTTAATCTACCTGTTGCACAATTAGCGCTATTCATTAGACTTCAACTGGAAAAAGGATTTTTTGAAAAAGAAAATATCGGCGGGCTGTTTAATTTCTTCGCTGAACATTTCTACACCTCCAAAACGAAATTTATATCAGGAGATAGCCTGAGAAAAAAATCGACTGAAGTGGAGTTCACTACAGCTCAAAAACTAAAATCCCAACTTATTGCAATGTTAAATTGGCTCAACGAGAACCATAACCTTTCAAACTATAAATAATATCCCTTGCCCATTCTGGTGCAGATTTCCTCTGCGGATTTTCAGAATATCTCAATCCCAATCAGCTTAGGTGACAACCGTTTGTCTCCCCCTGTCCCTGTTTTGGCGTACCCCATTTTTTTTGCTTTGTCTCGGAAATGATGAAAGAAACAACATTTTAAGGAACGCAAATGAAGCTGAAAGAACTGGTAATCCTCTTAAAAAACGCCACCGCTATGGGCACTACAAAAGCCCTTGCAGAATGTGGTCAATTAGCGGACCAGATCAGCAAGGCCGAAGCCTATCGCCTTTATGGACGGGGCAGCGTAGACCGATGGATCAGCGAAGGTTTAATAAAACCATCTGCAACCATCGGTAAAAATCCTTCAAAATGTCTAGACCGGGAAAAAGTGGAAGCTGTTGCAGCATCCAGTAACCGGAAAACCTACCTGCCAGTGGCAGAGCGGTAAACCATCATTTCCATTAGGTCTTTGACGTATGGGGATGAAGCATTATCCTGTGTAAACAGGAAATTCTGCGAAAGTGGGGTTAGGTATCCATTGTTACACTGGCATTTTGCCCGCGTGGACAAAAAGATCAAGCACCGAAACTGAAAGCGCATTGGCAGGCGAAAGCCCGGTTCGTAGGAACCGACGTGGGTAGTCCCGAAATTATAAACCGGCAAAAGCGGATTGCTATGGGTTCGTTGCCCATTGCCGGTTCCAGGACACTTGTACCCACTACACTATTACTTTCTTACAATATATTTTCATGAGCAATATCCAACTATCCGGCTATCAGCTGCAAATGCTTTTGCAGGATGCAGCCGAAATGGGCGCACAAATGGCGTTGGCCAAAACAGGCAAGATCAAACCCTACCTGAAAAAATCCGAAGCTTTTAGACTTTATGGCCGAAAAAACGTAGAACACTGGATAGCTATCGGGCTGATTACCCCCCGCAAGGATGGAAACCATTCAGCCAGTTGGCGAATAGACCGGTTGGAAGCAGCAGCAGTCTGCAAATCAATAGACACCATGCGCCACTTCTGAAATCTTCATTTAATAAATACGAATATGGTAACTAAAATTACAGAACGCGGTTCCAATGGAGAACAGGCAACCTTATGTGTACTCTTGTCGAGACTGGGATACCATCCAGCAAAAAGCTCGGGTGAAGAACTTTTGTACAAGAATGTCCTACATAAATTCGAAAAGGTCCCGACACTGGTCGTAAACAGCCAGCTCGGCCTTTGGTTCGACCGTTTAACCAAGCGTAGCGGTGACCTACTTGATTTTGGTATGGCCTTTTGGGCCGAACTTTCACCGCTAGAGGTGTCGGAAAAAATCGGCCAGCTCTGTGGTCCGTTCAAGGATTTACAGGCCAGAGCAGATAAGCAGCATACACGAAAACGAAGAGCTGTTAAAATACCACAATATCATATTGGAGAAATCCGGCAACTCGGAGGCAATTCGGAAATTTCAGATTTTCTCAAAAGCAAAGGAATTTGGGAAATTTCTTTCGGACATCTAAAAGAGGTCTATTATTATGTAATAGACGAAAAAAAAAAGCGTAAAGACTTTTTTGCTGCCGGATGGGAAAACGAAAACGGTGGATGGGAAGTCAGGGGACGAAATTACTCCAGCTGTCTTGGTCCCAAAGGTATGTCGTTTATACAGGGCCAGGAAAATAAGCTCGTCGTTTTCGGCAATTACACTGAATATCTTAATTGGAGGTATGAGTTTAAGACTTCTGATGCCAGTGTGCTTGTATTGAACGATCCTGATTTTTTAACTGCCGCTTGCAAGCGCCTATCCAAATTTAAAGACGTAACAATTAGGGCCGAAGAGCGGCAATTGGCAGATCAGCTCAATGCTGTGCTTAATCTTTAATCATCTCCTAAATCAGTTCACATCATGTCAAAATTTATTGATATATCCGCATTGCAGGATTTTTCCATCGTTGAGTTTCTGGCCAGGCTTGGTCACCATCCGGTCCGCAAGACGGGACGTGATCATTTTTACCATAGCATGCTCAGGGAAACTGGCCAAAACACGCCTTCGCTCACTGTTTGGGATGAAGCGGGAAAATGGAAAGACTGGGGTGGCGCAAACCAGAGCAATATTTTTGGTGGTGGCATCATCCAACTGGGTATGGCCTATTGGCCGGGGATGCCCTATGTAGAACTTTTAAACAAAATAAGCGAGGTCTGCAACCTTGACCCCTTGCAGATCCCAAATTATCTGCCGCCCGCTAATTACCCGACAGAGTCCAACCAATTTGATTTTAAATACGAAATTGTGAGAACAAGTCCTGCCGGCTCAAATTTTATCCTAAGAAACTATCTGCTGTCAAGGGGCATATTAGATGTAGCAAATGGTTATCTCCATGATATCTATTATCGCCACAAAAATGATCCGGAGGACCACCGCACCTTTTATGCAGTTGGATGGCAAAATAAAAACCAGGGATGGGAGTTCACTACCGCCAATGGGTTTAAGAGCAGCATCGGGGGAAAAGATATTTCATTCATTCAAGGTAGTACGAACCATGTTGCCCTATTCGAGGGCTATATGGATTTTCTGAGCTGGCTGAAAATGCATCAGCCAGCGGTAATGCCCACGATAATCGTACTCAATTCAATTACGCAGTTAGCCAGTGCAATTAAGCTTGTAAAGGATTTTCCTGTTGTCGATGTATATTTCGACAACGATGCCCCTGGCCAAAAATGTAGGAGCGATCTGATTGCGAATGTACCGCATGCTATAGATCGATCTGGCGAATACCAAACTCATAAAGATTATAACGAAAAGCTGATGTACGAAATGCAAAATGGAAGTGTCCAAAAAGTAGAAGCACCCCAAGAGATGGCAAACCATAAAGCAGGCCGTAGCAGGTAAACAGTTATACAATTATTTGTATATACCTATATCAATATATATAGCTAATCAACACTTTGGATAGACAGCTAACCCCTTATATAGATATATAGATGATTGTATAGAGATATATCCCAATGTATGGATATCACCATATGCAGTTATTCCCTTATTCCTATAGCTGTATGTTCAGCTAAATTTAGGCGGTATATTTTATATCGGGATAGATAGCTGTACAAGCATTCGGATATATAACTATCTCTATGAATATCTATTCATATAACTGCATATAATTTATCGACCTATCTGTTTATACAACTGTTCAAGGCGACTTACGCAACTTTACTTCCTTAGAAACCCCTATTATCTTACCAACGGTAATACTGCCATTTTTTGTTTTGTTTTCTGCAAGTTGTGTTTTTGTCCGTACAGCCCGCCTTCGGCTGGGCTGACGTACAAAAACGAACTTGCCTCGCCCTGCTAACCCCGTTGGGAAAAGCATTTCTGAGGGAATAAAAAAGCTCGCAACTCACTTTTTTTCCGGCGAAGCGCTCATACCATCGCCATTGGGCAATCGCCCATTAAATCTTTAACCTTAAACTTTATCCTATGTTATTATGCAATTATTTGATGACCAATGTCATCAGGGCCTCTCCATGCCAATTTTTTCAAGCCCCCTGTTCATTCAAAAGCGCCGCCTATGCTTAGACACGGCAGCTTATTCAGCGGTATCGGCGGTTTTGATATCGCCGCTACTTGGATGGGATGGCAAAATGTTTTCTCCTGTGAAAGGAACCCGTTTTGCCAGACCATATTGCAACATTACTGGCCAAACTCCCACCATTATGACGACATCTTTCAATTCAGTGCAGCTCAGTTTAGGGGAAGCGTTGACATCATCAGCGGAGGATTTCCGTGCCAGCCATTCAGCCAGGCCGGAAAGCGGAAGGGCAAAGCGGATGACCGCTACCTCTTCCCAGAGGCTTGCCGAATTATTACAGAAGCACGGCCCGAGTGGATCGTTCTTGAAAACGTTGCTGGACTGTTCAGCATTCTCGAACCAGACAGTCTATCTGAAATGGAAATCAAAGCGGTTGAGCTTTTTTGTCAGGACGATCATCAGCAGGCGGACAGCACAATCGTCCGACTCCAACGAAGGGTTATCGGAAGCATCATTTCAGAAATCAGTGCCGCAGGATATGTACTACCGCAACTTGAAGACGGCACACCAGTCGTTCTGTGTATTCCGGCTGCTGCCCTCAACGCCCCGCACCAAAGGGACCGGGTCTGGTTTGTTGCCCACGCCAACAGCGACAGAGATGAGCAACAACTCGGCAACACTGTCCGAGGTAATGGAACAGCGGCAGCTCGGCGACCGCAAGAACGACAAGGGCAACGGTGGGCAGGTTTCCCTGACGGATTTTCTGGTCTACTACACGCTTCTGGACCAGTCGAATGCCTACGGTCCGAGACAGAAAAATACGCCAGTCTCCATATTGGAACGCCTGAAAATCCGGTTGCCCAAAGCGGAACAGATTGGCAAAACCAAGTTCCCGGCTGGGAAAAGTGGCCAGCTGAACCCCCGTTTTGTGGCGGAGATGATGGGCTTCCCGCCGAACTGGACGGAATTGCCTTTCCTACTTGGCGTGCAGAAAGCGTAAAAGCTTACGGCAACGCCATAGTCCCACAGGTTGCCCTAGAAATATTCCGTGCCATCCAGTCTGTGAGCCAAGGGACATAAATTCATCTCTTATGGGAAATAGCCATCCAGCAAGAGAAAGGGCTCTCGCGCCTAAGATACGCCGCTTCGAATTAAGGCTGAGTGATCAGGAGATGATGCAATTCCTTGAGCTGGAAAAATCACTGGGCATCAGCCGATCTGATATTGTACGCATCAGAGTATTGAAGAATGCCGTCAATATGCTGACCAATACAAAAGAGCTGATGAAAAAGCTGGATGCCATCGGAGCCGAACTCGGTCGTTCCGGGAATAACATTAACCAGCTTGCCAAGCATGCAAACATACTTCAGAAACAAGGCCTGCTTAACCAGAGCGTGGCCACCGAATTCGCCAGTTTGCTGGGAGGTTATGTTACCGTTCAACAGGAACTCGAAAAGAACATCCGGCAGATCATCCGCCTAATGAAAGGTCAATTATGATAGTCAAAATTCTGCCTCCCTCTGCTACCTTTAAGGGCGTAAATTACAACACGAACAAAATAGAGAAGGATAAAGGCGAGCTGATGAAAGTTGATAATTTTGGCGTATTACAGGCTTTTGAACACCTGAGGCCACAGGACTATATCAATTATCTAGAGGCAAGGTCAAAAACAAGTGCCCGTATCAAATATCCACAATTCCATGCGGTAATCTCCTGCAAGGGAAAATCGCACAGTAAGGAACAGCTTACCGAATTGGCAAGCCAATGGCTTAATGGCATGGGATATGGCAACCAGCCGTACCTACTGGTTTTTCACAAGGACACCGCCAATAACCACATTCACATGGTATCTACGCGCATCGATGAGAACGGCAAAAAGATCAATGACAGCTATGAGAAGATACGCGCCTACCAGATATTGAACCAGGTAATGGGCGTTGTTGAAAAACAGCAGCTCAGCAAAGACATAGAGAATGCCATCGGCTACAATATTTCTACCCGCGCCCAGTTTATGATGCTGTTGGAATGCCAGGGATACTCCCTAAAACTTGACGGTAATCAATACAAGGTTTTCAAATTTGGCAAACTGCAGGGAGAAATTGAGGCAGCCAAAATAGATACCCGGACAGCTCAGTATCAAAAAGACATTGATCGGCTGTTGCAATTGCGGACCATTACCGAAAAGTACATGGTTAGCCATAATACGAGCGCAATTCCCGTAACGCACCTGACGGCCAAAGGCACATCCGCTAAATCTCCAGGCTACTCCTCGGAACTCGTCGACCTACTTGCTTCGAAATTCGGATTGCAGGTACTTCTCCATGGAAAACCGGGAAAGTCACCTTACGGCTATACCCTGATAGACCACGCAAAAAAGTCTGTCTATAAAGGCAGTGAACTGATGCCGATAGCGGAATTTATCGGGCCACAAAAAAGCAGCACCAGCGATCCGGAGCATCCTATTGCCGAAATTGTTGAGCCTGAAACTACGATAAGCCCACTGGTCCGAAGTGAAACTGGCCAACAGGCCTATCCCGATCTTCCTTCCGGAATGGATCTGCCTACAGAAATTTCCGGATCCTCCGAAAGTTCGGTTTTTGCTACATGGCTGCCAGAAATCAATTTGGATATAGCCAATGACATTGACGATGAGGCTATACTTGGCCGCAACCGGCAGCGCAAGCGCAAGGCTAGGACGAACACACGCTAAAAAATCTACTATTATGGTCATACTCATTGGAAACCAAAAAGGCGGTGCTGGAAAAAGCACGCTTACCCTGCTATTCGCTAACTATCTGACCCAGATCAAAAAGCGGAAAGTAACTGTTCTAGACATGGACTACCAACAATCCCTTGCCTCAAAAGCGGAAAAGGCAAAGATCCTGGAAAACGAACCTTTGTACGAAGTAGTGCCCGCCGACCTGAAACATTTTCCTTCCCTTCACAGTGCGCTCAGCAATAGGTCCGGAGAACTTATCTTGATAGACCTGCCCGGCAAAATGGATGATGACGGGCTGTTGCCGCTTTTCGCAGCAGCTGACCTAGTGCTCTGTCCGTTTTCATACGACGAGTTCTCGGTGGATTCAACCGTGCTTTTTGCAATGGTATTGCGGAAGATCAACAACAAGGCTCCATTCATCTTCATTCCCAACCGCATCAAGAACACGGTAAAATATGAGACACGGGCCGAAATAGAAAATGTAATGCAGCGATTCGGGGTGATGGCCCCAGGCCTTGCCGACCGGGTGGATTTTCAGCGCATCAGTACCTTTCAAACTCCATTGATACTTTATCCCGTTGTGCTGCCACTTCTTGACCTGATCTATGGTCAGTACCTTGATTGGGAGGAACAAACATGACAGGCATCAGATCACTGGCCGATGAGCTTAGGGAAACCATTAAAAAAGACGGCAACCCAGGGCAGAATGATCCTGTCAAATCAGCGGCCGGCAAAAAAAATACCGTCGCAAAATCTACTAAAAAACCAGTGGATCCATCGCTCGAAAACCTGTTTAAAAGTATCCTAACCTTTGAACTTACAGGCAGGGAGAAGCTTTTGATACGCCTTGATGACCGCACGATATTCCTGTTGAAGCAGCTTAAAATCGCGAAGTCCATTGATATGAACAAGCTGATCGCCTATTGCCTGCAGGATTTTCTCCATCGACATCCCGAACTTATCCAATACGTTAAAGAAAACATCAAAACCATAGAATTATGAACTGGACACAATTTCTGCTCAGCCTCGCTGCTGTTTACTGCCTGTATTATTTGCTAAATGTACTTTTCGACCTGTTAAGGTCAAGGGGGCAATCTGCCTCCGAGGCAGGCCAGGAAGAGCTTATCTTTTCCGAAGAACACCAGCCCACGCAAATCAATTCCGATGGAACAGCTGCCAGCTTAGCTAAAGACTCTGCTCCTGGAGTTGAAGGCAGGCAGTCTATTTCTTCAGGTCAGCTACAAAGCACTGGCGGGGTCAGCCTAAAACAGCTTTTCTCCCTGGCGCAGTCCGATCTGATCGAATACACCAAAGCCATCCCTTACTAGACGCCAATGAAACTCATGCACCCTCTTTTAAAGACAACTCTGGTTGTCTTTTTTTTGGCCCTGCCATTTTTGGGCTTCGCCCAGACGCCGCCCGGGATCGGTGAATTTTACCAGGTTAGCGGGGAAATGCACCGCTGGTATTTCAGCCTTTCCGATATGGTGCTAGTTCTAGGTGCCATCAGTGGAATTTTGGGTGGCCTTCGGGTCTATGCAAACTGGCAATCAGGGAAACACCACATAGATGCCCAGGTCATGGGCTGGTTTTTTTCCTGCCTGTTCCTTTCGGTCATGGGGGCGGCGCTCAAAGCCCTCTTCGGGGTGCATTAAACAGCCTATCAATTTTTATTCACTTTTTAATTTCTTAATCCATGACAGTAAAAAACAAAAAACTGTTCGCAATCGCTGCACTTTCCATTCTGGCAGCTCAATCTTCATTCGCCCAGGGCGGCGGTTCAACCGGGATCAATGCCGCCACCTCTTCACTGACAAGTTATGTTGACCCCGTGTCTACGTTGATCCTTGCCATCGGTGCGGTGGTCGGACTGATCGGCGGGGTTCGCGTGTACATCAAATGGAATGCGGGAGATCAGGACATCAACAAGGAACTAATGAGTTGGGGCGGTTCCTGCCTTTTTCTGGTGCTCGTATCTGTGGTTATCAAAGCGTTTTTCGGCGTTTAATGACAACTAGGTATTCAATCTATAAGGGGCTTCAAAAGCCCCTTATCTACCGCGGTTTCAAGGGAAAGTTCATTTACTGGGGAATCGGCTCCCTTGCCGGTGGCCTCATTTTGGGTGGCCTGGTCGGGGCACTCACCAGTATGTACCTCGGAGGTTTTTTGACCATTGCCCTGATCTGCTCGGGCCTTGGTTATACCTATTTCCGCCAAAAGGGCGGCCTGCACGCCAAAACCCGCAACTCCGGGATCATTATCCATCCAGTCCATTTAAAGATAAATCATGCAACGAGAAAGAAAAACGGCATTTAGAATGCCTTATGCCGGGATCGATACCTATAACGGGCTGGACATTCTGTACGGTGATAAAGGCGATTTCTCTGTGATCCTGCACATCACCAACCCCGTGCTCCAATATGGTGCCGACCCCGACGCCTATTCAGCCTACCAAAGCCTATTGCTGAACATCATCAAGATTTTGGGAGAAGGGCATATTATCCAAAAGCAGGATGTATTCATCCGCAAAAAATATAAAGGTGCAACTTCAGGAGAATTTCTCCAACAAAAGTACCACGCACATTTTGAAGGTCGGGAATACACCGAAATAAAAACCTACCTGGTCATCACCCGACAGACTGGCCGTGGTACCTTTTACACTTTTGATAAAAAGGTGCTGGCCGACTTCTACCAGAATACGGCGAAGCTTTCAGACCTGCTTGGCAATGCGGGATTTAATCCGCGCTACCTGAACGAGGCCGAGATTAACCGCTATGTAAGCAAGGTGCTAAGCATGGAATTTGCCGCTCCCAATATTGTACTTAACAATATGCGGTGCGGGGACGAACAGCTGAATCTGGGAAATCTGGCTATCCGCTGTCTTAGCCTGGTCAATACCGACTCCATTGACCTTCCTGAAAAGATCGGTCCCTATATCGAAAAGCAGGATAATAAGGGAATGCGGGATTTTCCCGTTGACAACCTTTCCTTTTTGCACCAGGTTCCAGGGTACCGGGTTATCATCTATAACCAGCTGCTGGAAATACCCGCCCAGCAGATGACGCTCAACAAACTGGAACTGAAACGCAAGCGCCATTCTGGTGTTCCCGATCCGGCCAACCTGATCTGCGTGGAAGACATTGACCTGCTGCTGGTCGATGTGGCCCGGGAAAACCAGCTTCTTGTCAACGCGCATTATTCCATGGTAATCTGCGCCGCAGAAGAACAGATCAGAAAGGCAACCAATTTCATAGAGGCGGCACTTTTCCAGCAGGGAATTATTCCATCACGAAATGCCTACAACCAGTTGGAACTGTTCCGCTGTGCCCTGCCGGGCAACGGCGTGGAACTGAAAAAATACGACTGGTTTCTCACCACCGCCGATGCAGCGTTATGTTTCTTCTTTAAGGAATCCCTTTTAACGGACGAACCCTCAGATTTTCTGGTACGGTTTACCGACCGCCAAGGCATACCCGTGGGGATCGATCTCTCGGACCTGCCCATGCGTTCCGGGCGAATTAACGCTCGGAATCGGTTTTGTTTAGGCCCATCGGGATCTGGAAAATCGTTCCTGATAAATTCTCTGGTTGAGCAGTACATGCAGTACAATATGGATGTGGTTATCGTGGACACTGGGCATTCCTACTCTGGCCTATGTGCCTACTATCAGGGAAAGTACATCACCTGGTCGGACGACAGGCCAATCACCATGAACCCCTTTGCCATTGATGAAAGTGAATACAATATTGAGAAAAAGGACTTTTTATGTACACTCATCAGCCTGCTGTGGAAAGGTGCGGAAGGAACGGTGAGCACAGTGGAAAGGGACGTTATCTCCAGCCTGATCTCATCATACTACGGCCAATATTTTAATGCCGATAGGCAAGGGGAAGAGATGTCACAACTGAATTTCAATTCATTTTATGAGTTTGCCCTAAAGAAAATCCCACAGATCAAAAGCGAGGAACAGATACCCTTTGACCTGGACGAATTCCGTTATGTGCTGAAAAAATTTTATTTGGGTGGTGAGTTTGGCAGCATCCTTAATGAACCTGCCGATCAGTCGCTGTTTTCTGAGCGTTTTATTGTCTTTGAAATAGACAACGTGAAGGAAAATAAGATCCTGTTTCCAATCGTTACCCTGATCATCATGGATGTTTTTATCCAAAAGATGCGCCACAGGGCATCCCAACGCAAAGCCCTGATCATCGAGGAAGCATGGAAGGCGATTGCATCACCGTTAATGGCAGGGTACATTCTGTACCTCTATAAAACCGTTCGCAAATTTTGGGGCGAGGCCATCGTAGTGACCCAGGAGCTGGCCGATATCATTGGGAATGCCGTTGTAAAAGACAGCATCCTGAGCAATTCCGATACTATATTTCTGCTTGACCAGAGCAAGTTCAAGGAGAACTATAAGGAGATTGCACAACTATTGTCCATTACCGAAACCGAGCAGAAAAAGATATTTACGATCAATAAGCTTGATAACAAGGAAGGACGCGGACGCTTCAAAGAGGTGTATATACGCCGGGGCACGGTTGGGGAAGTCTACGGCGTAGAAAACTCGATCTATCAGTATCTCACTTACACTACCGAAAAACCAGAAAAGGCCGCCGTAGAAATATATGCAAACACATATGGGGCCTACCAGAAGGGCCTAGAAGCCTTTGTGTCCGACCTTGAAAAAAGCGGGCTATCCCTGGAAGCTTTTGTCCGCAAGGTCAATAGCAACGGCTCGCTCTATAATAGTTCAATAGAATATTTTAAACCCGATTTTAAATGAGAAGAATACTTTTTATAGCTGCGCTTAGCTTTTCCTTAAGCCCAGTTTTTGCCCAGATTTATATTGATCCTACAACAGCTGGTGCCATGGCCGCCCACTCTGGGGTGATCAACGGCCAGCTAAATAGGACAAATGACAACCTTACACTTATACAGCGAGGGCAGCTGGCTGTAACAGGCCAGTTGGTCATTGTCAACGATCTGCAGCAGCAGATCTATCGCGGACTTAGTGAAGTATCCGGAGCAGTGCGTTCGCTGCTTGCCATCCAGGATATTGCAGAGATCAGTATGGATATCGTTGAAGATGTAAACAAGGCCGTTTCACTTGCCCAAAGCAACCCCGCACTGCTTTTGTTTGCAGAGGGTGGCGCACGAGAATTCAAGCGAAGGGGAACTGCGCTTGCCACGGAGGTAAGCTCATTTGTATTGCAGGGAGGCGTAAATAACCTGATGGATTCGGGCGAACGGGCCAAATTGCTCAATAGGATCAGGACGGAGCTGATGATACTACGAGGTGTCGCCTACGGTATGCAGCGCACGATGTTCTGGGCAAAACAGCGCGGCATACTGAACTCCCTGAACCCATATGCAGGCTATATCAATATTGATATGCAGATCGCAGATGACATTATCAGAAACGCTAAATACCTAAAACAATGAGAGCGATAATTTTTATAGGCTGTTTGCTTTTGGTCCTGCACCAAAAGTCATTTGGCCAGCTTAACGTGGAACTGATCCATCAATTGGTTTCAGAGAGCAAAAGCGAACACAGCAGGCAGGATGAGGCAAAGAATAAGCAGGCGATTGCCTCCGCCAATGAAGAGGTCAATAGGGCACAGATGGGCAAGCTGAAGATAAAGTACCGTGAACTGCAACAACGTTTTCATACCGTAGGGCTGGCTATCGATGCGGCGCAAATCGGACTTGAAGCTGTCCCGGTCGTCTCGGAAATCATCCGGCAGCAAAATATAATTTACCAATTGGCAAATGATAATCCTATCCTGATCGCGCTTGCTTTTCAGACAGAAAAAGACCTTGCCGACCGCGCGAGGATGCTGGCAAATTATATAGCTGGCCTAGCGCTGAGCATTGGCGATATCAACCAGATGAAGGCGAGCGACCGCAAAATTCTTTTTTCGCACGCACTTACCGAACTCCGGCTGATAGAGGGCGCGAGCAAAGGACTGGCGGTAGCCATGTTACAGGCAAGTTATAAGCGCTCCAATAATCCATTCGCTGATTTCGTGAACCAGGATAAACAGCTTGTCGATGAAATAATCCGCAACGCAGCCATCCTTAAAAATCCATAATACATGAGGTATACGATATTAATAACCGCCGTTCTCTTGCTTATTACCGGAGAAGCGTTAAGAGCGCAGTCCGTGGTCTTTGATCCCGAACATTTTGCAATTGTAAATGAAAATGGTGCCGTACGCCTGGCGGCCGAAAATACCCATAACAACTATCTGAATACCATTCGCATTCGGCTGGACGATATCAACCTGAATATCAGTTCGGTGGTATTGGTCCAGACCCTCATTCATAATTCCCTTACCCAGGTCAATCAGGCGCTCAAGAGTGGAATCGCTGCTACCCAGATAGTCCAGATAAGTTCCGATATCGTCAGAGAAAGCAACGCAATGATTGCGATTGCAAGCTCTGAGCCTTACCTGCTGCTTTTCGCCGAGGACGTGGCTCGCCAGATGAAATCCCGCGGAATCACCTTGGTCAGTGAAGTATCGGCCTTTGTGCTTAAGGAAGGGAGCAACGTACTGATGGATTATGAGAAGAGGGACGCGCTGTTGCGCAAGATTATTCTGGAGCTGAAAGTTATGAGGGCCCTGTGCTACAGCATGGGCAGGTCTATGTATTGGGCCAAAGTAAACGGCGTACTTAAAACAGCCAATCCCTATCGGAATTTTGTCAACCAAGATGCCCGGATGGCAGATGATATTATCCGCAATTATCAACTTTTAAAACAATAAAATGATGAAGAAATACCTTTTAATCGCATTGCTCAGCCTGCTAACCTTGGCAGTATCCGCCCAGCGTATCATTCGTGACAGGCATATCGTCAATCAGCAGGAACGCATGGTGTTCAAGCAATGGAGCAAGAGCAAGTTTACCCCAACCAGTGGTTTCCTGGGTCTGAACCCAAACTATCTGCTAACCTGGGCATGGCACCCTGATTACCCCAAAAACGACCTGCGCCCTTTGGGGCCTGCCGGGCCGCAGACCCAAAGACTGGCCTTTGCGGCCGCAATGCAGAATACCGAAAATGCCTATAAGCTCCATGCCGATACCCTAAGAAATACAGTAGTTACCGAAGCGGTTAACTATTCTGCCATCTTTTCCAATGCCGATCCCTTATGGATGCTGTATTACAGACACGAATTTGAACCGCTCCTAGACCAGCAGGATGAAGAGCTTTTGTCAAATGTTTCAACAAAGGAAAGAGACTATCTCGTCCGAACCGGGGTCTACGAATGGTACCTCGAAGAATCTGATGGCATCAGGGAACGCCTCGACGGAGCCATGAATACTACGGTGGACCGCGGCTCTAGGATACTGGCCTATCACCGTCTGTTTTTGGAATACCGAAAATTGAATACCGCTTGGGAAGCCAAAAAACAGTATGCCCGGAAATTCCTCTCACTGAGCGAATCGGCCGGCAAGATGAAGTCCAGGGAACAGCCCATTGTCCAAAGCCAAGGCTACCGTACCGATCAACAGATCGCAGATGATATCCTTCGCAAATCAAAACTTTAGATCAACATGATGAACATAATCAATTCACTGACCGGCACCGCCGGTTTTAAGAACGTTCTCTTTGTGCAATCAGGTTCCGGTGAAGTGCCGGATTCCTTTAAAAAGACCTTTAATTTTTTGCAGGGCAACGGTGTGTACGAGGAAGGTATGATGCATTTTCTGAAAGCGATGAAGAATACCATATGGACACATTATGATGCCTTTATTGCCGATGCACAGGCATTATCCGCAATTTTTATGCTCATTTTTTTCGCCGTCAAATCCTATGAAATGATGTCCGGGGATAAAAAAATGGAAATCATGCCCTTGCTCCGACCTTTCGGGCTGGTGATGGTCATTCTCTGGTGGTCCACTTTTACTAGGGTGGTCGCCTATCCGACCGATCTAGTAGCAAACAAAACTGAGCTCATGTTCAACGATAGCCAGACAGAAGTCAATAACCTGCGTATGGAACGTGCCCAGCTTATGGTACAGGTAGCCGATCAACTGCTGACCGTACAGGCGCAGACCGAAACCGCAAAACAGGAAGCTGATACCTGGTATGAAAATGCCTGGGAATCTGTCAAGTCGACGGTCAAGGAAGGCTTTGCCGAGGTATGGAATCCGATCGTGGAACTGCGCAACCGCATGCAGGTCGGCCTTCAGCTACTGGCCAGCTCGATCCTTGAAACACTGGCGCTTTGGATCCTTCGCATCTGCGTATACATCATCTTTATCATACAGATTATTTTTTCTACCATACTGATTATACTCGGGCCGTTTTCCGTTGCGATCAGCATCCTTCCCGCGTTCAGGGACAGCTTCAGTACCTGGGTTGCCCGTTTTATTTCGGTCAACCTATATACCGGCATCGGTTTTTTGGTACTCTATGTTGCCAGTCTTTTCCAGCATTATGCAATGGAAGCAGAGATCAGCCGATATAAAGAACTGGTCGGCACATCTGGTGAAAGCCTAGAAAAGCTGGGCTGGTTCGCAGGTAACGGCCTACTTTCTTTCGGGATCGTAATCGTGACCTTTTTGATCGGCGGGTTGACCATGCTGACCGTTCCAAGCATCAGCACCTGGATAGTATCTACCTCAGGTATCAGTTCCGCCGCATCAACAATGGGGCGCGGTGCTTCCAATATGTCCAGGTTGCTCACCAAAATGATGAAATAATGATTATCAAAAACATAGAGGCCAAAGTGCGCCTCGCCACTTTTCTATCTGCCGGGAGTTTTGTTATGGCCGGGACTATCGTGCTCATCGTTTCCTTTTTTGCCTATCGCCAAGTTTCCGATGCCCGCAAGAGCGTATATGTACTGGACGCGAACAGCGTACCCTTACTGGCAAGGCAGACCAACCTGCAGATGAACCGTGCCGCAGAATACCGCTCGCATGTCAATCTTTTCCACAGCCTGTTCTTTTCGCTGACCCCTGACGACAAGTACATCGAATACCAGATGAAAAAGGCGATGTACCTGGTTGACGAGAGCGGAGCATTACAGTACAATAACCTCAAAGAGAAAGGCTTTTTCAATTCTATCCTTTCTTCCAGCGCGGTGCTGACCCTTCAGACCGATTCCATCTTTATCGATGATGTCCGAAAATATTTCCGCTATTACGGCCGGCAGAAAATAGACCGCCGTAGCTCTACTATCATCCGCTCGCTGGTAACAGAGGGGTATCTGAAAGACCTCGAAATCCGCTCGGACAACAATCCCCATGCAGTGCTCATTACCCGCTGGAAAACATTGGAAAATAAAGACCTCGAAAATGTACAGAAAAACTCATTTTAAGACCCGCCCTGATCTATACAAGGAACTCGGCAAAGAGTTCGGAAGCTATTTTCTTCAGATTGGAGCTTTTTGGAAGCGGATCAGTGCCAGATATCCTGCGCAGATATTTGCGGTCATGGTAACCAGCATCCTGCTTTCGGGCATACTTGCCTTTACCGTTATGAGGGTTAAGGTTACCAAGCCGCTACCGTCTATCAGCGGTTCCGGTTCGGATATGTCACAGGGACTGGGCCAGATCGTCGGCGCTGGGCAGGCACTTAAAAAAGTACTCGACCTGCAAAACCAGATCAATACCGTGCTGCATAAGGACAGCCTTACGGCAAAGGACAGCCTGCTTGTCAAAAACGCAATCGGACAACTGGAAAACATCCATCACGAGCTCAATACAAAATCAAACCATTAATTATGAAAATCAATTTTAAGCAACCTCGGTACATGCTGCCGCTGATCCTGCTGCCTTTTTTGTGCCTGTTCTTTTACGCATGGAAAAGCAGTTTCGGCAAAGAGGCACCCGTACATAAAAAAGGAAATACACTACAGGAAAATGTTGCAGACGTTTCCCAAGATGTAAAGAACAAGGGCCTTGAAGATAAATTGGATGCCTACCGAAAGCAGTATAAAGATGCGGACGGTTATACCGCCGTTGGCGAAATAGGCGAAGAACAGACCGGGAGGCAAAATGTGCCCGATCTCTATAACCTGACGGAAAAGCGCATGCTAGATTCAATCGAAAGGGAAATGAAACGTAAGTACGGCAACGGCATCTCTGAACCTCGCAAGATGCATACTTCATTTACCGACCTCAACCCCAGACCACGGCAGGCAAGGAATTATGATCCGGACCGAGACCTTGCAACCGCACTTTCCAAACTTAAACAGCAACCTCCAGCTCCAATGCAGTCTACAAGTTCAGCGCAGACAGAACCGATGAAGATTTTTCGGGAACAGATGTCGCTGATCGACAGTATGGGCAAGGCGAATGATCCCGAATACAGGTCCGAGCAGGCCAGGGAGAAAGCTATGGCACTTGCAGAAAAAGAGATGAGAAATGCGAAAAAGCTGAGTGTTTCCAAAACCTCGGCATCTGCATCGCTTTTCAATACCATTTCACCAGTTACAGAAGGAAGCTTTATCCGAGCCATTGTAGATCAGAATATCACAGGGTATGCAGGGTCAAGGCTTCGCATCCGCCTACTGGATGATATGAGCGCAGGAAGGTTCCTGATAAAAAAAGGAACTTATCTGTACGCCCAGATCACAGGTTTTACAGGCCAGCGGGTCAACCTGTCGATCAGTTCTGTTTTTCAGGAAAACAATATCCTGCCGGTCAGATTGGATATTTACGACAATGACGGCTTGCCAGGGCTTTATGTGCCTGCATCTGCTTTCAGGGAATTTTCAAAAGCACTTGGAAGCGATGCCAGCCAGGGCTTCACCATTCAGCAACAGGCTGAAAACAACAACCAGCTGGTGATGAGCATGGTCCAAAAGATGTTCCAGTCTACCACCACTGCCGTCAGCAAGTTGGTACGAAGCAACAAGGCAAAACTGAAGTACAATACAGAGGTCTATCTTATCGACCCCGAAGAACTTAAAAATACCCAAAGCAAATATTAACCCACCTCATTATGAAGAAATCTATTGTTTTTTTGATGGCCATCTTTTTGATGGTCCAAGGGCTCTATGCCCAGCAACAGCCAGTTATGAACCGCAAAGACCTGCCCGAAATAGCTATCGGACCAAATATTTCACTGCACTTTATTTCCCCTGAGCCCATTCAGTATGTGGATATATCCACGAATGCCATTGCGGGAGACCTGCCGTTAAAGAATGTGCTGCGGTTAAAGATCGTGCCTGATTCCGCCAAGCACTTTGAGCTACCAGGTAAAATGGCGGGTATCGTTACGATCGTTGGGGAAAGCTTTATCGCACAGTACAACCTGCTCTACATCGACAGCCCTGCGCCCACAGTTCCCGCGCAGATCAATATCCTGCCGGAACATACCCGCCCGCTGGAAGTGCCGGGAATAAACCTGACCTCCAAAGAAATGCAGGATTTTGCCGTAAAGATCCTAACTGAGCCAACAGGGGTCAGCCTTCGTAAATCCAAGGCATATGGACTACAGTCCAGACTAAATCATATCTATGCAGTTGGAGACCACATTTTTTTGGACATCAGCTATTTCAATAAGAGCAACCTGTCTTATCAGATCGATGAACAGCGCTTTAAGATAGAGGATAAAAAAATCACCAAAGCGACCAATGTCCAGTCCGTTGAAATCAGTCCGGTCTGGCAGCTGTATACGAATACATCGTTTAAAAAACGGTACAGGAACGTATATGTGCTGAAAAAGGCAACCTTTCCAGGCAACAAGATTCTGAATATCGAACTGACCGAAAAACAGATTTCAGGCAGGGTGCTCACCCTTCAGATCAGATACAGCGATATACTGAAAGCAGACAGTCTATAAATTTCCAGGGAGGCAAGCCAGTGGCTTTTTCCGCCCATCAAATGCAAACTACTTATGGAAGAAACCAAAGAACAGCAGAGCCTACACCGCTTCCTGCAGTTTGGCATCTATTTGTCTGTACTGATCGAAATCTTCCTGTTTTTTTATGCCGATAGATTACTTGCTCAGGATCATGTGGACAAATACAGCCTGCGCTTTTTCGCTGTCAGGCTCGCCAAGATACCATTCTATCATCAGCTACTTTACAGCAAGCTATTTACCCTGCTGCTGATCTGCCTGGTTTCAGTAGGAACGCTCAGCAGAAAAAATAAGGACCTCAACCCCAAAAACCATATCGTTTATCCACTATCCGCGGGACTTCTCATCTTCTTCTCGGGGATATGGTTCCAGGGAAGGCAACCGCCCGCCATTTGGATTGGCGCCGGTTGGTCCGATCTTGCCTATATCGCAAGCGCGATAGCCGGAACCCTGCTGATCCATGTTGCCATGGATAATGTTTCCAAGATCATCAGCTCAAAACTGGGCAAGGATAAGTGGAACATAGAGGGCGAATCATTTATGCAGCCTGTAAAGCCAATAGACACGCCCTACTCGGTGAACATACCAATGCTGTTCTATTATAAAAAGAAAGTGCGAAAAGGGTTCATACCCTTGGCAAATCTCTTCAGGAGCCTGCTTTTGGTTTCGGTGCCAGGAGGAGGGAAAACTTTTTCGGTGATCATACCCATCATCAAGCAGTTCATTGCCAAATCTTTCACCTTATGTGTATACGATATCAAATACCCGGATCTTGCAAAGGTTGCCTATCATCATTATCTTCTGGCCAAACAGAATGGCAGATGCCTCGATTATAAATTTCACGTCATCAACCTTAATGAGCCCGAGAAAAGCCGGCGGTTAAACCCCTGGAAAAGGCAGTACCTAAAGACGCTTGCCGATGCATCTGAAACTGCCGAAGCTTTGGTCGAAGCCATGAAGAAGGGCGACCGCTCAGGTGGCAGCGACCAGTTTTTTACCCAATCGGCCATTAATTTTCTGGCTGCCTGCATCTATTTTTTTAGCAGGTACGAGGATGGGCGGTATTCGAGCCTGCCACATGTACTTTCTTTTTTGAACCTAAAATACGATGAGATTTTCAGCACGCTTTTTTCAGAAACTGAACTGGTATCGCTATTGTCCCCATTCAGGAGTGCTTACGATGCCAAAGCTTTCGACCAGCTCGAAGGACAGGTTGGAACCCTTAAAATCTTTATCAGTCGCCTCGCTACAAAGGAAACTTTTTGGGTATTTAGCGGAGATGATTTTGAGCTAAAGATCAGCGATCCCAAAAACCCATCGATCCTTGTTCTTGCCAACGATCCATCGACGCAGAGCATCAACTCGGCGTGCTATTCGGTTGTGCTGAACAGGGTGACCAAGCTTGTAAATACAAAGGGCAACCTTCCCGTCGGACTGGTGATTGATGAGGCACCAAGCCTTTATATCTATCGCATCGAACAGGTTTTGAGCCAAGCCAGGAGCAATTTGGTGGCATCTGTGCTGGGCATCCAGAGCCTTCAGCAATTCCAGCAGCAGTATGGCAAGGAAACAGCCGCTACAATCACTTCTGTTGTCGGGAATGTTCTCTCTGGCTCGGTGCAGAATAAGGATACGCTTGAATGGCTGGAAAGACTTTTCGGCAAGGTAAAACAGGAAGGCGAAAGTTTGAGCATTGACCGTAGCAAGGTATCAGTTTCCCTGAGCGAAAAGCTCGAACCATTAATTCCCGCAGGCAAGATAGCAACGCTGCGGGCTGGGGAAATGGTAGGACTGATCGCTTCGGATGCCGTAGAAACCTATACCGGGAAATACCAGCCATCAGCGGTTAACTGCCGCATCAATCTAGATGTGCAGGCCATCAAAAAAGAAGAGAAGGGATATCGCGACCTACCGGTCTATTATGATTTCAGCGGAAGGAAAGACGAAGTCCTTCGGCAGAATTTTCACCGTATCAACCGGGAGGTCCAGGAGCTTGTAAGCCTCTTCAGGCCCTCTCCGCCAACTGCCACCATACCACAGCCTAAAGGAATGATGAAACAGACCTTTAAAAAGTAAATGCAGCCAACCTTGAGAGACAATTTTTTCACTTAACCTCTAATATTATGGACGATTTAACAGGGAACCTGGTCATGGTACACCCTAAATTAGAAAACGATCCCGTAAACCGTCAGGCGCAGGTCGGGATCATCACCAGCGCAGACCTCGCCAAAGATGAGGTGTACGTCGGTTTTGGCAACAGCCCGCTTGGCCTTTATTCAACAAACGCCTTACTGGTGCTTAAACCCCACAATGATCTCTATCAGGATATATTGACCAATATCAAAAATATGGATACACCAGACTTTAAAACACTGATGGAAATTACCATTCTTCAGGAAAAAGGCTCGGTAAACTCCCTTCGCGATGCCATCGAACTGGCGGCGACCAATGAAAGGACACTGGCCTACAGTACGGTTTCACTTCAGGATAAGCTTGGTCTTGTCAGGGAAGAAAGTCACCAACAACAGATCACCGCCGGCGTTGGCCGATAAGCACCGACCATTGAAAAACTATTTTATGGGGTCTCTGATTTTACTGGCGCAATTTTTTTTGGATGCCCATGCACAGCAATCCGCAAATGTCAGTCTCCCACTGATGCAATTACGTGTCAATTCCCCGTTTGGTATGCGTATTCATCCTGTCACGGGGCAGGTCGACCTACACAAGGGAGTTGATCTGGCCGCCCGCTGCGAGCCAGTTCTCAGCATTATGGACGGCGCAGTAAGCGAAATAGGATTTAACCGCTTTCTGGGAAGTTATATCCGAATTGCACATGGCGAATTCCAAAGCATATATGGGCACCTTTCACAAATTCTGGTCAACCCAAATGAACACGTAAAAGCCGGTCAGCTCATCGGGATAACCGGCTCAACCGGCAGGGTAACCGGGGAGCACCTGCATTTCAGCATCCGTTTCGGGAATAGATACCTCAATCCGCTTCAATTTTTAGGGTCGCTGTTATTGCCCGAACAGCTCCCCCCAAACATCAAATAATTTTATGAAAAAACATTCAAGATCACTGGAAGATAAGTTAGATACACTTGCAGCTGGCCAGGCCATCGGTCTCACCGCCGCTGAAGCCGCCATTTACGGAGTGGATTATGCAGATGAACTGCCCGAAGATGATGACAACGAACAGGAGGTTGAAGATGAGCAGTGATAAAGCAAAGGCGCTACACGTCCAGGTTGCGGAAAAACTTATTGAACAACTCCAAGCAGGAACCGCTCCTTGGCAAAAGCCATGGACCAGCGACAATGTGCCTGCTTTTGAGCTGCCCTACAATGCCATTACCGGAAACCGATATAAGGGCATCAATACCTTTTCCTTAATACTTGCCGCCTATGAGGACCCACGCTGGATGACTTTTAACCAGGCATCGGCGAACGATTGGAACGTCAAAAAAGGAGAAAAAGCTTCGCTGATCCAATTCGTGAAAACTACCGACTTGGTGGTCAAAAGAGATGAAAGCGGAAAACCTGTGCTAAACGGTGAAGGACAGCCCGTCAAGATTTCGGTAAAACTTGACCGTCCTATCATTACAAGTGCATGGGTATTCAATGCCGCACAGGTAAACGGGATACCTGCCCTGCAAAAGCAGGAAATCGGCAAACTTGGCTGGGATCCGGTTGAGCGGGCCGAAAAACTGATAACCTCGTCGGGTGCAAATATCATCCATAAGCCGGGTGATAATGCCTATTACAGTCCTGTTCGTGACAAGATCACCATGCCCATTAAGGAGCAGTTCGATGCTCCGGATAAATACTACGCGACATTGCTGCATGAATTGGGACACTGGACCGGACATAGCGAACGGCTTGACCGCAGTATGATGAACAAATTCGGCAGCGAGGCCTACGCCCGCGAAGAATTACGGGCGGAAATTGCCTCCCTATTGATTGGACAGGAATTAAGGATTGGCCACGATCCCGGCCAGCATACCGCATACGTAGACAGTTGGATCAAGATCTTGCGAGATACGCCATTTGAAATCCATGCCGCGGCGGCCGATGCGGAAAAGATATTTAACTATCTCACCGCACTGGAACAAAAAAGGGAAATCACCGCAACAGTGCAACACGTTGCCGCAGAACATCTTCCCAAGAATAGAGCAGGTTCCAAATATCTGATTGCTGGGGATGAGATCGCTTATAACGACACCACCTACAAGGTCAAGGGCCATTTAAAACAGGGACGTCTTCAGATGGAAGACCAAGGCTCCGGAAAAAACTTTATCCTTTCCAAAAACGATGCGTTGTACGGCTCCCTGCTAGATGCCAAACAAAACCATGCAAGACAGGCCACCACCACGGCTGAAAAAGAAATATCGGTAACCAAGAATACTGAATCGGCCGCCGCCTACGGAGTGCGACGCTAAACCATTAAGAATTACAATCAGTTAAATTATGGAAACATTGATCAAGGAAAACGAGTTGCCGCTTAAAGAACTCGAAAAGCTCGGACTTTACCAGGACGGACAAATGAACCTGAGTAGTGAAGACCTCGACGCATTGCTTGCTGGAAGAAGAACAGATATGCGCAGTTTGGTCCATTTAAAGATGGACGGATTTGCAATCCGTCAACTAGATGCCAAACTATCGCTCAATAGAAATGAAGATGGTAGCATCGCGGTGAACCTGCATCCGATCTATAAAGAGGTTAAGCCACATCCCTTGCTAAGCGATGCAGAAACTAAAGTGCTATTGGATGGCAAACTACAGTCCGTGCAGAAAACCTATGAGCAGGCCGATAAAAAACTTTCGCAACTTATCATAGAGTACGACCAGCAGACCAGGGAATTTGTCGGTTATGATCCAGACCAGGTTGAGGTACCTGTTAAGGTCAACGGGGAAAACCTGTCAGAAAAGCAAAAAAAGGTATTCCAAAGTGGAGGTCTTGTCGAACTGGAAGACGGCACACGTATACAGCATAGTGCAACAGACAGTAAGGGAATCAGGTCGGACCGAAAGGCATTGATATTATCGGTACTATTGGACGGCGGAATTTCCTATCTGCTGCTCCGCGGCATCCGCAACCTAGCAGGAAACAATGATGAACAGAAAGAAGGATATACCAAAGGCTACAACCAGGCACTTGCGGACAGCATGGTAGGCAAGCCTAAAAGAGAAGTTGAAATGACAGTGGGAGAGCATATTGATCACTCCCGATCATCCCAACATAGCCGAGGTTATGGGCGCACTGCCTCTCGTTGATGTTTCCTTTGTGCGATATTTTTCCGGCCGGACTTAATCCCGCCGTGCAGGTCTTTTTCTTAAACTGGGTAACTGTAAAAAACGGTGTTCTGCTGTTTTTTTATCAAGACAAGCGCGTGAACCTAGCAACCGAATATTGGGCGCCACCAAGACACCTGGTTCCCGTATCATCTGGCATCTGGCTAGTATACGAAGGATTTGCAGCACAAGTGAGGTATTTGTTTATAGGCGGGTCCGCTGCCGACATCCTTTGTTTCTGCCAGTTCAATCCTGACTGGCTAAAGGGTGATTGTACTGTAGCCTTTGCTGCATTGGGACTATTGCCAAACGCCGCCCAGATAGTTTTTTTAAAAGAACGATTCCACAATGCCAAAATACATACTCTCTTTGAAAATGGAATTACGGGCAGGGTGACCGATTGTAAAATTGCTCTATGGCAAAAAGGTAAAGATGCCAGTTTCATGGTAATTAACGACCAGGTCCAGATCACCTACAAAAACCGTCGATACAAAATTCCCGTAGCGGTCTTTTCACTTAATAGATTTGAAACTGCCATAGGTATCCGCAGTAAAATCCGTACCCATAAACCGAAAGGCTGCCCAGGTTCTTATCACGAGTTTTTCGTGAGCAACCAAAATAGAAGATAACAGCAAATGTCCCCTGGTTCCTACGGACCAGGGTGCTTTGCCGTGTACCAAGTTAAGGCTTGGTAAAGATGCTAGTAAAGATTCTATTTTTTAAATGACTAGTTTTATCAGACGAACTCAACCTAGTACAATGAAAAATACATTCCGAAGAATAATTCGCTACTTTAAACGAAATGAATTTGAGAAAATACTTGACAAGCTGGTATACGAAATCCTAACCAACCTAATAGGGAAATCAAAGCCAAAAAATAGAGTAATAAGCACAGTTCGCAAAAGTATGAATTATGTGTCCATCAATCTATCACAAAATAACAGTTGGAATGGTAAACCAGAGGACTTAGTTAAGGAGGTTAGCAGATTAATAAGGGAATACTTTGACAACAACCATGCTTCGATATTTTTAAGAACCAGACTGAACAACATCAGCTTTAATGTAGATTATGGTGAAGAAGATGTTTATAATGAAAACGTTCAGATATTTTATGGAACTACACTTTTAAACGGGTCTAAAAAACCGAGGAAATTAACATTTCGCCAAAAAGTCTATAATAGTATTTGGTTCTGGCCAACGCTGATTGCCTCATTAATTACTGCAGTACTCATAACTGCATCAGTCCAGCACTTTTATCAAGCTGATGAGATCGAGCTAACCAAGATCGAGGCAATAAACCAGAGCATCACATTTGTAACCGGAATATTCGGATCATTTATCATGACGTTTTTAATGACGAGGGTATTAAATCTTCGTCAGGAAAAGATAAAGCGAGCTCCTCAAATAAAGGCTTTGTCAGAAAAATTGGCACAGTTCCAAAAGATTTGTTACCATTTAATCAATGACCATCGGTTTTGGCGGGATAGTCAAGATTACAAGTACGCAAAAAAGATAAGTAATCGAATATCGTACTGGGATTCAAAAAGCCTTGTTGCCCATGAGGATGATGCGCATTTTAATTATTACAGGTCATTAATTGGGCTACCTGGGCATCGCACAGATGTTATTTGGTTGTATTTGCAGCTAAATATGTTTGCAGATTTAAACCCAATGCAAAACCTGAATTTATTATATACAAAGCACCCACCTGTTAAAATTTATTCTTTGAAAGAGATAAACGAATTTTTAGACTTTATTGAATATAACGAAATATATAATTATCTTGATAAAACGACGGACGTTCCAGAATACAACGGTCAGACCAATTCGGGCACCAGTATCGTCGAAGCAGCAAAACGTATTGATCCAGTAAAATTTGCTGCCGCAACATATTCTAAAGAACTACTAATCGCCGTTGCGGATGAGATTCAGAACCAGGTACTCCCAAATCTTTATCACCTATTAGTACTTAACGAAGACAGGCTACCGATTTCGGTACGTTATTATTTTTATTCAGCAGTCTCCATTATTTTTTTAACAGTGATTTGGCCCATCACCTACAAATTGTTTTTCAATGACCAACTGCTTTTGAATATTGGCAGTATAATCCTATTGGGGGTATTTGTACACATTCTTTTAATGTTAAGAGTATTCTTAAATAGCGAAGCAACGCTGCGTTTACCAGATGATTATAGATAACCGTTTAAGTATTGAAATTAACGACAAAAGAGATAACCATGCTTAATTTATATAGAGGCGACAGTATATTTAATACGAAATCAAAACCAGCGAGGTATAGATCAGAAGGGCTTACTTCGAGTGCGTTTGGAGGCGGTGGAGACCCCAAGAATATTGAACGAATAAGTTTCTTAGAAACGGTAAAACAACATATCGATCACTTAAAATCTTACGAAAAGGACTATTTTAAGATCACCGACTATATTTCATTTTCAGGGCAAGAGGAGATTGCGCTACGCTGGTCTGCTGATTTAAAACCTGACGAACTGGTTACCTGCACTTTACCCTTTACCGAAACCAGATATGTGTTTCACATACAAATACCAGAAAGCGAATTAAAAGTGATATCTACAGGAGTTTGGGAGTTTAATTATGCCTGTAATAAAGATCTTAAAAGCTCAAATATTCCCGGTGATGATTTAAGGACTTTTGCACTTCGGTATAGTACCTGTCCGTTATGTGACTCTGTCTCAAAATTGCATAGCCTAATGCTGGTAAAACCATCTATGTTCATGTCTGATCTGACGAACGTAGCCAAATATAAAAGAGCAAATAAATTAGCTGATAAAAACGATGAATGGATGATACTACCAAATGACCTAATCGAACATGGTCTTAGAGGAACCCGAATCCCACGGGCGGATTTTTGGCAAGCAAGGCATTATCTATTACAAACTGAAATTGGTTGTGAACGAATTATAGAATATGAATACTAATGGGCATTAAAGACATTTTAGCAAAATATGATGATCCTACATTAAAGATATTTGATGAAACGGATGTTAATTCTGAACTCAACCGGTTGCCAGGTCTGGGAGAAAAGAAACTGCCAACTGAGGATATTGGCGAATTAATGGCCTTTGGATTTTATGAAGATTATCAAGACAGGAATACGGGATGGGGTACATATTTCGGTCCGATGATTGTTCGTCCAAACGGGGATGGTACAGTTTCAGAGTCTCCATCCATTAGATTAGTTACCCCTGAAATGCTAACTTACTGGCTTGGACGTTCAGAAGCAGCACAGAACCCAATTTTAGTAGCCCGATACAGCGGATTGGTTTGGGATTTTACAAAATATGTTACCGAAAAAAAGCCCTTAGCCACTGTTGCAAGAATATATATAAATGCCGTAAATCGCATAGCAAATGAGAGATATTACAAAGTTGAGGTATATGTTTTTACTAAGCTAAAAAGAGCTCTATCAATAGCTATTCTTTTAAAGGACAAAGTTCTTATAAGCGAATGCAAGAATACTATCATTGCATTTGAGAATGCCGTCTCGGTTGATAATTTACCCGGTATTTGGGGACATGCGTTCGACATGCTCGTTTTTAATAAACAAGTTGAACTTACGGTTTCAGAAGAAAAATCAATAATTGATGAATTGGAAGCAAAACTTGATCGGTTGCTGTCTTTTAATCAACCAGATTTAATTAATTATATCTGGTCTGCGCAAAATTCCGCCACTCGGTTGGGTGATTACTACAGAAAAAAATCAGATAAAGCTGCCGTCAAAAGAGTAATATCCAAGTTTGCATTATCATCGATATTAGCAAACAAAGATAGTTCAGTACCCCAAATCGCCGGCAATGCAGAAGAAATCTACAAGTTGTATATGAAATACAACATGAAGGAGGAAGCGGCAGAAATGCTTTTGAAAGTACGAGAGCATAGTACAAAAGTGCCCGCCGAGATGAAGCGTGTGGGAGCTGAAATAACAATACCGAATGAAAAAATAAAAGAATATCTCGATGGGATGACTTCAGGCAGTCTGGAACAATCGTTATACAGATTATTGATTACCTATATCCCCGTAACCGAAACTGCGACGAAACAATTACAAGATAGATTCAGCAAAGCCCCGATTTCCTACCTTTTTACACAACAGTTAGTTGACAATAAGGGACGTGTTATTACTACCATACCACCTTTAGCCGAAGATTTTGAAAGCCATCTTTTGCGCGAAATATCTAACGACATGGTAATTCAAGCAATAATGTTAAAAATTCTTGTAGATAATCTCATAGACAAATACGGCCTCAACAGCAACGATATTCTTTTAATGTTGAAAGAATGTCCAGTTATTTATGGTAGCCGGACCAAAATTATTGAGAGAGGGTTAGACGCCTATTTTGCAGGTGATTATATGGTAGCGGTCCACCTAATTGTTCCGCAAATTGAAGAAGCAATCAGAAATGTAGTTGAACTGGCCGGGGGTAATGTTTTAAAGGAATCAAGAAGCGGGGGATTTCATGTGCGAACATTTGATGATATTTTGCGTGATCCCATTATCTCAGAAGCGCTTGACCCGGAACTTGTCAACTATTTTAAAATTTTATTTACAGATCAGCGTGGATGGAATTTGAGAAATAATGTTTGTCATGGTATGACTGATTTTGAGGAATTTAACTATAAAACAGCTGACCGCTTAATTCATGCCCTACTTTGTCTTTCTTTCATCAAAGAGATTGAAGAATGATGTTAAATACAGTTGTAAATTAAAATTTTGGTTGAAGCATGGGAAACTTAGAAAGCATTGCAAAAGAACTAAAGGCTGAAATCGGCCAATACCACCCAGATTTGTTTGCCAGCCGCATTGTTTCGATCATTCATGGATTGACACATCCCTGGAATCAGTCAGTAATTAAGGAGTTAGTTTCTCCTTTAAGACAGTTACTTTATTTGCTCAATTTAAATTTGACATCTCCGGTAAAAAAAGAGTACAAAGAGGTTTTTTTTGAAGGTTCGGATTGGACTCATTTGGTAGGATTGCTAAAGCAAATGGAAATCATTCATCAGAATGAATATGGTGAATTGAAACCGTTCGCTGATGAATTGTTTAGTGATCTATCTGAGGATGAAGTTTTGCGGAGAAGGCTGATTGGCGTATCAACGTATAATGCGTTCTTTCATCAAGGGCCTCTACATTTTGAGGAGCAACTAATTGAAAAAATAGCAGAGATATTTAAAAACTTCAACTCTGAACTGAAAATAAAATTTGGGTGGGATTCTGTAGAGTTTTTGTCTTTATATGACGGTCTGGATAATCTGCGTCAAGATAAGGAAGACAGTGCTTTGATGAAAAAACCGCAAAAGAAAGAACCGAGTTTAGAGGAGTTTAAACAAAATATCAACGATGCCCTGAAAAATGGCAAGTCTTTTCAAGAGGCAATGATGGAAGCTGCACCTTTTGACACTTCAATTTTTGAATATCAAAGCAATCCATCAAGCGTTAATATATTCTGTAAAGCTGATTTAGACGATTTTTCTGAAGCTTTGTCAGATGCATTGCTTGCGAACTTTACAGTTAAGAGAGCGGAAATAGACTCATTCCAATTTTTTAGCCAGCCAAACCAAATTCTCAAAAAGCCTATTTACGAATTAGGTAGTGGCAACTACCTAATTGTGGATTATAGACTACTCCTTAGTGCAATGTTTTCATTTTTACAGCAGAAATGTTCGGAAATAATTAAAAAACCCAATAGATTAACAAGTGCAAAAGATAAATACTTGGAAACAAAAGTAACCGAAGTGTTTACTGATTTTTATAAACAGGATAAAAATGCTAAAATATTTTCGTCATATTATCTGGATGGTAGTGAACGTGATCTTCTGGTTTTATCAAAAGATACTGTTTTGATTATTGAGGCCAAAGCCGGAAACATTCGGGAACCAATGTTTGATCCAGATAAAGCTTACGCAAAAATATGGTCTGATTTCAAAGATACAATCGACTATGGCTATGAACAAACGTTTTCCGTGAAGGAAAAATTCCTGAAGAAACAAAGTTTTGATATTACTGATGACAAAAAGAAGATTTTGCATTCAATTGATCCTGGTATTTATAAAAATGTTTTTTCAATAATTGTAACATATAATAAGTTTGGGCATGCTCAAAACGACTTGTGGCTCATGTTAGACTTATTTGATGAAGATGACGAATATCCTTGGTCTGTGTGTGTGGATGACTTGGAGATTTTTCTTCTGGCAATGAAAAAACTAAATTTCTCTCTAGCTGATTTTACTCGATATTTAAAACTTAGGTCACAGTTACATGGCAATCTTGTTGTAAATGATGAAGGCCGAGTGATGGGACATTTTTTAACAAATAAAAGATTTCAATATAATAAGGTCACTTACAGATTTGTAGCAAGCGACGATATAATTTTTGATAAACTTTATAGCACCGGTCTCGGTTTCAAAAACGAACGACGACTAACAATGAAGCTAGACCCACGTATAAGAAAATTATATTAATTACAAGGTTTAACATCTATTTAAAATACTTACTCTTGATTGCTGAATTCAGATTGAGCAGTCTTGTTAGTTCGTATTTGGAATAACAATGTGATACATTCACCCCAATATTTCGATTGAAGCCGTCGAGCATATCATATAATGTTGCATCAATCACTGCTGTAGTAAAAACACCATATCCTTTTGCCCCGTATTGAATGATAACATTTGCCGCATCACCAATCTTTGATGCAGAAAGTGATGAGTTTTCAGAAAGAAACTTGCACTGAAATATATATAGTTCTTGTTCTTGTGTAGGAGTCCTCCTAGTTTTGACAACTATATCTCTTCCTCCGTCTCTCGAACGAGATTTGCCCATCTTTTGAATAGTTGAAGAATCAAAATTAGGATGGCAATACAATATGTCATAACAAAGCTCTTCAAATGAATTATCATTCAATATAGAAAAGTTGCAATCGCTTGTAATCGCCGATGCTATAAGGTTTTGTATTTTTGAAAATCTTGGATTTAGATATTCGTAAATCCCCTTAAGTTCACCAAAATTCAACATCTCATTCTGAAAAAAAACAAGTTTATATGACTTGTATTCAAGAGATGTAACACCACCACATTGTGATAAATAAAATGTTAGATTTTTTTCATCTATGACTGAGATAATTCTTGGCTTTTTTTTAGTTGAGTGTGTCTTCCTTTTTTTGCCACCGAATATATCATATTGAACAATTATCTGACTGGCTATTGTTGCGGACTCTTGTGAGGTAATTAAATTTTCGATGAAATTGATGCCATTAATTAATTCAGGCATCTTTCTGAAATAAATTGCGGTAAAATTGTTTAGTAAAATTGTCGAATATTGATAATTAATCCTATCTGCAGCCTCAAGTATAACTTGGTTTTCAAGTCCCGAATAGAGGCTTAATGTAGTTGTCAAGTCCGTATGGGGAGGTATGACCCAATTATCAATAGAGAAATAAATAGTTTCATTGAAAGACTTACTGATAGGATTTTTCCAATAACCATAGCGGTGTTCTGGATTTTTCTTGTAAATCCTGCTTAAAAATAAATTCTCTGGTTGTGTTTGATTGGAGGCTAATTCTAAATAGCCTTGATTGATTAAGTTGGCCCAATATCCATTTATCAGCTCGGGAAATGTGAATTCAATGCTTTCGATACAGGTTTCGTAAGATAGGATTTCATCCATAAATGAAATTCGATCAATTTCGCCGTATACATCAAACTCTTGTGTTAACATTTCTTTGAGGTATGTCATATAGCTAATAAAAGATTTCAGATCATGACATTTGCAGGTAATTTTAAAATCTGTATAATACTTTTCTCTTGTTACAAGTTTACTATCTAAAACAATAATGAAAGGCACTAACTTTTCACAACAATACGAAACCTCAGAATAGTCGGATACAATGTCCAAAATACTTTGAGAAAAACCAATCGATTGCAATGGAAATGAGAGTTCAAAGGCTTTTTCCGCCAAGATTTCCTCCACTAATTGATCAATGCAGTTTTTATCAAAATCTGTTATAAGATAGTTTGTCATTAATTCTTGCATGCTTGAGGTTGGGTTTTTAGATACTCATATACACAATAGGCTTTTTTGCACCTAAATATTTTAGGAATGTGTAATAGTAGGACACAAAATTTCCGCTTTAATTAAAGGTTCATAATATTTGACTTCACGCTCCATATTTGCTTCATAGTCGGACTTTTACCTTCATTCAGCTGTTTTGCAATCTCATCATATACCGAGTAGAACTTTGCTCCCTTGACCTTGGCGATTTCTCGTTGACGCTGAAAGGCTGAAACTATATTTTCCGAATTTTCGATGCATTTGTTGTATATTCCAACGACTATTTCAAAGGAACGGTACCAATCTACATCATTGGTTGTACTATTCTTGTCAAAAAACTCGGGATGTGAAATTCTTACAAGCTGTATGGTTTCCTCTTCAAAATCCAGATAATCAGAAGTGATATCGTTTTTATTGACGATACAGTTGATGATGTGATCTATCTTACTCCGTTGCCCTGGTTGAAGTGTTTCAGAAAGGAGCAATCCAAGCCGCTTATAATATTCTGCAGTTCTGGCAAAGATCTCTACATTTCTTTTCAAAATGCTGAAGTCGGCAAATTTTTGTTTTGATTTTTTGGATAGTCTTGCTTTTAGAGCCTCTTTCGTAATCGTATATTTTTCTAATATCTTGGCCGCATCATGACTACCCATATAGGCTGCGATCTCTTGGCTTTGGGAGATGTTTTCCCAAAGTTCCTTACGTTTTGAGTACTCTCCAAAATCGTCGCTATCCGCATATTTTTTGATAAGATCGTTCATTAGTTCCATCATTTTTTTCATAAAGATGTTGAAGTCATCTTCCAAATCCTCTTTGAGCCAAAGCTTACCGAGGTCAAAAATTTTCCCGCCTTTGCTGCCGTCGGTAAATTTATAAAGAACGGAAATCGAATAGGGTACCACTGCAGAGCGAATCTGCCCAATAGCATTTTTGCCCTGTCCATACAGCTCTTCGAGATTTCTAAAAAGGATGATCTTTGAAATAAGCATTTCATAGAAGTTCCTGTCGATATCGGTTTTTCCTTTCCCATTTTCATCTCCGCTCAACGCTTCGATAAAATATTTGAATACCTTATCTCCTCCTTTTTTCACAACATAGGGCTGATCTCCCCAAGCGGTGAAGTACTTGCCAAGCTGTTCTTTGGAGAACCTTACCTCTTTGGGGTAATCTTTTTCCGCCTTTCCTCCCATACGAATCAGGGTACTAAATTCTCCCTTTGATTTCTCAAAGAACCATTTTTTGCCACTTGGCATCATCACACTATCCGACAACGCCTTTATTTTATTCAGCTGGGGATTGCGTGAGCCTAGGTCAACAGTGGAAACTTTTGTTTGCGAATTTGAATACTTACTGATTTTTGATATCAGGTCATCGAGACCTTCCTCACTTACATTTTTTGCGACATTGATTTTAGCCATCACCCTTACCTTGTCTACGGAAAAACCATCCTTTCTGGTAAAAAAGATACTAGCAGTAGTCTGTCCTCCATTGACGATCTGGAAATCGGTAAGCGATCTGATGTAGGTCTTTCCATCGATTTCGACGGTTTCTTTTCCAGTGGAAGTAACTGTGATGCCGTTGTTAAAAGCAATGAATTTTTCTGGGTTCAGCCGTATGGTTTCTCTAATACCAGCATTGGCACCTTTAAACTGTAGAAACGACCTTACATTCTTTTCAAGCAATCTGGTACTGAACTTACGGTATAAGTCTGCAAGGATAGTTGCAGGAAGTACGCATAAATATGATTCAAAATGGTCTTCATCGGCGGCCTTTATCGCCTCGATCTTGTAATTGAAATCTTTTTCAAAATCGATGACAAGCGCCTCCCTTTGTCCGCGTGATACTTCTACTGTATAAAGAAAATTCAGGTCTATCAGTCTTTTAATGATCAATAGGCTCTTTGTTCTTTTCGTACGGTCTTTTGTAAAACTAATAGTCAGCTCTTCATCTTCAAATTCGAATTTTTTTGGCTGCGGGAGCGTTCCACGGTTTTCAACTGTTGCAGTGGCAGAAATAAGAAAGATTTCGACTACGTCAAACTGCTCGGTACCTTGGTTTGATGCCATCTTTGCCGCGAGCGCCCTAACGGGACTTGACAATTGGAGCTCGTCGTTGAGGTAGCCCTTAAAAGCTTTGTTTACAAATCTGGTTGCCCGTTTGAATTGGCTTTCATAGGAAGATCTTGTCGATACTGTTAAAGATTCGTTGTTGGCTGCCAGATCGATTTTGGTTTCATCCACTAGAAAAAGCTGGAGCCTTTCCCCAGAATCGTTCTCGGAATAGCCATTGATCTTCAGGTTTTCTTCGTTGTAAAGGTAATAGCTTTCGTTGCACTCGTCGCTATCAACAAGTTTTGCATCGAACATCAGGGGGAGTACCTGTGCAATGAAACGGTTCTGGTTTATGAAGCCTTCGCTATCTAATGCTTCATCCAGTAACCTTTTCCTAAAATTTAAAAATTCCTCTATCTGCATTACATGTACCTTTCTGAAGTTTTAAAATTGAACAATTGACGGACATCTAAGCTGTAGGATACCTCAGCAATCCCTGAGGGGAGCATTGAGGGCGTGATTTTTGGAAAATCCTCATGCAAACAGTCATAAGTCTCTATCTTTTCTACTACGAATCTGAGATGCTCATATCTCACTAAACCGTCTCCAAGGAGACCTTTTTGTGCCAAGGCCTTCACTAAGATGCTGAAATCGCCATTTTTGTCCCACACTAATGTTCTTAGCGTGCTGATTAGCTGTGAAAGTGATATTCCAATAAGATAATCTTGGTTTACGCTAATAATACAAAGCTCAAGATCATTGTCATCGGTTGTTTCTAATTGGAACTCACTAGAGATGTTGATCTTGTTTTTTGAGCCAGCTTTTGTTTTTACCTCAATAAATCGCCCCTGTAACTCAAAATCATTTCTAGCATCAAAGGGTCCTTTCCATGACTCAAGAATCAGGTCGATGTCGACTGGACTGGTCTGAGAAATCATCTCTCGCAGAAGCACTAGTTCGCCAAAGAGACCTTTGATCATCTCGTCCGACAAACCCTGCATATCAAGCGCAGTAAAGAAGCCACTCCACCTGTAAAATGACTTGATGAACTCATTGACATATTCATCCTGTGATTCCATATCACACACCTTATGGTACAGAGATATAACCAGATCGTTAAAAAGGTCGTTGAATTCAGGATTGGCAAGTTTCACGACCACATGGTTGCTTTCCTGATAAAAATCAATTGAAAGGTTTTCCTTAAATATTCCCTTAAATTTGAAGTCACGGTTTTCTGGGCAGACAAGGATTAGCGTTCTGCAATCGGTTCTATCTGTGGCAAGATATATGTCTGGGATGCTTTCGCTTGAAATCCTTATCGATCGGAAACCGCTATCTAGGGGCTCGAGGGCTTCTACTTTTGCCCACTGAGATGTTAATTGTTCTATTGTCATCGTTAGCGGCTAAATATTGTCTTCAGGTAGTGCAAGATCGCTTTCGTCGACCTCATCAAGTTCTTCATCAAGATCAAGTTCATAATCTCCATGAACATATCTCCCACCAGGGTCATCTTCGATAGGCGGGAAACCAATCGCCATACCAACAATCGGGATATTGAGGTCAATCCTTTCTTGATCAACAAGCTCAGCGAATTCTTGGTCCTCATTACCTTTTTCCTGTAGAAATGTATAATACGAATCAAACAGATAAATAATCAACAGCCCCTGTTGTGGTGGCATTTTCTCCCTATAGACTCTTTCGGGTATGGTGAGCTTCTGTGCCGCTTCTTCGGCTTGCTGCGTTGACCAATCCCTATTTGCGAGTTTGAAGTTTGCCGACCGCTGGCTTCTGAAGTCGGCAATTGCCGCATCCTTTTCTTGCTGGGTTAATAAAATGCTCAAATCGGCACCAGAAGAGATGATGTTGGCTGATTTTCCGGCTGCGTCAAATATTTTAGTCTCCTGAAATTTCTTTCGGAACTTTTTTGCGCTGGGCGAACCTGCGCCAGGACCGCGTCTAATACTCAAGGTAATCTCTTCAGGAAGTCCGCTTTCGAGTTTGGTAAGCTTACCCTTCCCCGTGGTCACATTGGCCTGTCCGGTAGTTTTTATGGCGATAGTCCAATTGGTAAGATATTTCTTTTCCCTGCATAGCTCGATGAATTTTACCATCGTGCTTCGGTCAGCTGGAGTAAAGTTATTCTCAGCCTGTATAATCTCGATTACGCCTTGGGCATCTGTAGTTGTAGAAAGGAAACCGTTTTCAGATGTACTAAAAGTATGCTTGGCAATAATGTTGTCCCTAAAACTTCTCCAGACATTTTGAATTTTTTCGCTATTAATCTGAAAAGACGTGGTCTGTTCGAGTTGATCCTGATAGGACCAGTTCACTTCTTTTGTCCCCCTCAGGATGGCTGGTCTGGTTATCTTAAGAGTTCCTGGATGCTTTTTCACGCGCAATATAAAACTAGCAGGCGTTTTTTCCTTGGCCTCCATTTTTTTGAACTCTACCTCGAGTTCTTCTATGGCTCTGGTAGTAGAGTTAAATTTGTCAACAGAGTCCTGTGTGATGAACAGTTTGCAACAGTCTAAGTAACCGGGCCTGTATCCGAACCATCGTCCCATCTGTAGTAATGTATCTGAATAATTGGTGGAGCGGATAAAATAGTTTATGGTTAATCCCTCCAAGGTGAAGCCCCGAGAAAGTCTGTTTCCACCTATTGCAATCACTTTCTTAGGTGCGTTTGAAGGGTATTCAAGTTTGTCCTTGGTTACATTGTTGATAGCTTTTATTTCAATATTTTTGACCGCTTCCGGGATATAGGACTTCAATGCTTCAAAGCTGATGGGCGCCATGAACTTATCTTCGTAATTAACGGGCAGATAGTTCTGGATGGATTCGATGATCGTCGCATAGTATTCATACCAGTAATTTTCGAAAAGCGCATACACCGAATTCTGCGACGTCGGAAGGTCTATGCCTATTTTGCTTTCTAGGTCGCTTACGAAGTCTTGAACAAGATCCCTAGTTCGGTTTTGCCAAAAGGTAAACCTAGAAATGTGAATAAGCATGGTATTATGCGGATTGAAGAGCGCAGACTGGAGCATATTCTTTTTTCTGCTCTCACGGATTGCCGTGGCTAGGATAAAACAAATGATGCTATCCTTGAGCGACTTGGGCAATACTCTTGGAAACGGATCGTCAGATTTACTGGCTCTTGTGGAATTTTTGTAATCGTGATAGTCTTCAAACTCCATGTAGCCACCATCCTGTTCGAATTCGAATCGATCTTTGTAATGTTTTATAGGAACAAGTTCGCCATCTTCGTTCCTCCATACCCTTGACGGAAAGGAAGCCATATAATCATCGACTACTTCTACAAGTGGGATTTTTTCGGTTTGGTAATCTTCAATTGCAGTTTCAAAGATCTGTTTTGCACCTATATAGTTAGATGGTGGATTTAAAAGGACAATAAAATCATCTGGGAAAAGATAATCTTCTTGGTCCAACAGTTTTTGCTTGAAGGTTCCATCCGCTTCAAGCAGTTTGGTATCGATGACCCATTTAGCTTCACTTGCTAGGTTTCGATCCTGTAAAACGTTCGCAAAAGGTGTTGCCGTATAACCCAAATAGGTTTTTTTGTTGAAGAGGCTCAACAATGCACGGATGTGGCCGTTTATTTTGGAGGCGTATTCCCTTCCTTTCTTTCCTTCATTGTTCAACGACGCATTATCGGCCTCATCGTCTACAATCAACAGTGGTATATCATGTTTGGCTACGTCTTCGCCGATGAAGTCGTGAAGCCAGATGATGAGGTTTTTCAGCACCCCAACATTTTTTTTACATACAAGGATGCTGGTATGGTTGATAGAGAAATCTGCGTCCACAAGATTTTTGTTAAAGTCGGATTTTGCCGATGTTATCGCAATCACCTGCTCGACGTTATTGTCCCCGAGCTTTCCGAACCTATGGATTTTTCCTACACCTTTGGTCTGGTTCTTTTGTGTTTCAAGGTTCTGCCCCTCTCCGATAACATCACTTTCCAGCCTGAGTTGTGTCTGGCTTCGCAGATCCTCCATGATTCCAGAAAGGACGATAATTAGGCCGTAACCAAGATCAATCGAGCGGTTAATTACCGCATTGAAATTTCCTGTCTTGCCAGATTGAACGCTACCAACAACTAGACCACGCGTATAAAAAGCCTTTGTCCCCTTAGGATTGCCCATTTTTTCGACAATTGAAAGACTGGAATCTGAGATTTCGCTTACCACTTTCTCGCTCCGTCCCGTTTTGCTTAGCAACTTTAGGTAACGGTTAGTATAGTTCCACTCGAAATCTGGCCCAAGATAATCGTCCGTCAGCCAAGTCTGGAAACCTTGTTTGGTTAGTGCATGACTGGGTTCGATGACGATCGGATTCACAGAAAGGTATTCTTTGAGCGCAGTAGCAAAATATTGCAGATGGGTAGTATCATCAATCAGAGGATATTTTAGGAGCGAGAAGATGGTATTAGCTGATGCTTTTACCGACTCAAAAATCCCATCAAAGAAAGCATGGTCGAGCTTATTGCCAACAGCGTGTTCTTTGGCTTTTGTAGCGATAAGATTTTTTAGGATCTCAATATAGCTAGAGTAGTTCATATTCTATTTTAAGAGGTTAATGATATTTTCTGGAATACTGGAAATGTGAAATCCTAGGCTCGGAAGTATGTCTTCACGAATACTTTCGGAGGAAATGCCATTGGCTTTTAGTTCTAAGATACATTTTTCAAGATCCGTTAAAGCAATGTCATCCTTTTCCGGTATCCCCGTGAAATCACTGTCTTGGTGGGACTGTCTGATTTGGTTTAACTGGGTGTTGACCATCTTAGAAATGAGCTTAAAAAGGGAAAGTTGGTTTTCATCGAAAGTCTTATATAATGAAGTGAGGAGTGCAAACTCAGGGTTGAGTTTAAGTAGAATGCCTTTGTTTGATGCTGTGCGTTCAAAAAGCTGTGCATTATTTTGCTTATTTTTGCCATTATATTTTTTGATACCCCGATTGAAATATTCACGTTCGGCTTCAATTTTCAGCTCATCGATATATTGCTCAAATGCATTTTTAAGGTCGTGAGGGATAACAATCTGGGATTTTGCCACATTGAGGTGCAATAGGTTGTCTATGCTGTTGCCAACATCGACTCTGAGCCTAGCCAGCTGAAGCCTAGGTCCCTTTCGTATTAGTCCATTCCAACCGCCAAAAAGAATAATCCGGTCAGCGCGATAGATATATATGCCTTCCATATCGAGTAACCCGCGGTTTTTGGTTGTCCAGATAGAGTGGCGTTCCTTGCTTTCATTTACGCTTCTCGCCGGTAGGATAAAACCTTCCATGCGTATCGTGTCGGTGCTGAAATTTTTCTGCTTATATTCCATCGGCCGAAAATCTTTTTGTTCGGTCGGGAACGGGTTAAATGAATCGATACGGTTGTTGTTTATCCTGATCTGCAAAGGGTTCTCCTTATGTTCCATGAAACGGTGAAACACCAATGAAAGATAATCAGATGTTACTTCGGTAATTTGTTTTTTAAGCGCATCTTGGCGATTTTCCGAACTTAGGTATTCTTCATATTTGTACAATCCTTTCCATACCACTATTGTGTTTGCTTGGAAATTATCGAAGGAGTTCAGGTGTAAAGCACTCAACTCTTGGTACTCGCTAAGCATTTCCTCGATTTCTTCGGCGGTGTTTATTTTGAGTTTCCAACCTTCTTCTTTTAAAATTGCCACGTCCCAAGTCCTGGCCGAATAAGTTAAGGTGCCTTTCGGCCTAGATATCACAGAAAAACATCTTGTCTGGGAAAAGGATGCGGTTTTCATTCCCAACCCGAACCTACCAAGGTCGATCAGGCCACGAATGGCATCTGGGGACTTGCTAGGAAAACACATATTCTCTTTTAGCATTTTTTCGCTCATGCCTTTTCCATTGTCGGCCAAGTATAGCGTAAATGGTTCCTTATCCATTCGAATCATCACTTCTAATTTATTGGCATCGGCAGAAATCGAATTGTCCATTAGGTCGGCAAGCGCGGTTTCTAGGGTATATCCCTGCTCGGCGATGGATTTGATTAGGAATTCAGGATTTGGGCTTACATCTTCAGTTTGGTCTGGGTTTTCGTTTTTCATCTATAGAGCGTTAACGAGTTTTATTGATTTTCCTGCGCCACAGGTTCTTCAAGTTGTTGAAAAATATGTCCAACCACTCCAGCAATCTGGTAGGCCAAATAGGGAGGGACTGCATTTCCTACTTGGTGGAACTGGGATGTTCGTGGTCCGCAAAAATAGTAGTTGTCCGGAAAGGTCTGGATCCGGGCAGCTTCCCTGACCGTTAGGCTCCTACATTGTGTAGGATCGGGATGGATATAGTAATGCCCATCTTTCGAAATATGGCTTGTGATTGTCTTTGCTGCTCTCCCAGCTAACTGCACTCGGAAACGATCTGCGAATTTTTTATCGTCAACTCCTTCCTTCACATTGGAATGGGCCGGTAGAAGCTCAGTTGGGAAGTCACTGAGCTTTGGTGATTGTTCCTTGATATTGCCAAAGCACGCCACAAACATATATCTAAGAAGGTCACTGTCCATATGGGACCTGCAGGCGTGGTTAAGTACACCTTGGATCCGCGTATCCAAATACCAATCTGCAAGGTAACCTATTGCTAGCTCACCGGTAGGAAGGTAGTCGGCTCCTTTTCCAAATAGTGGGTTGTCCAACTGCAGCACATTTTGCCTTATATTGTCAGCGATCTGCTTGTCCATTTGGACTAACACCTGACTATCCAAAAGTCTTTTGATTACATTTTGCCAGTTTTCAAAGCTATCTTTGTTTTTTGAGAGTCCGCTGCGCAGGCGGGGCAGCGAACCAATTACAGATCTTACCGGAATTTCATCAGACTGTCCGATTATACCTGGATTAATATCTATATCATTTCGCACCCCCAAAAGGATCACACGGTGTCTAGTCTGTGGAATACCATAATGCTCGGCTTGGATAACAAATTGTTTTGGTTGATAGGTTGGATTTCCGTAGATGTCGAAACCTTCTGGCAAGTTCACCAGAGAGTATATTTTATAACCTGGACAAACCTGTTCTATACGGTAGTTCTCCGGAAAACATGCTGCAGGGTCACCCAAATCTTGCAGAATTTTTTGAAAAACATGGTTTTCAGTAGTTTCCGCTGAGAGTATTCCCTTTACATTTTCCATAACGAATACAGCAGGACTATGTTTTGCAAGAATCCTAAGGTACTGTTTATATAGGCCGACTCGTTTATCAGTACCTTCATTTAAAATGCGTTCCTGCCGTCTCGATCTCCCCACAAGCGAGTACGCCTGACACGGAGGTCCTCCGATCAACAGCCAATTTTGCTCACCATTGAGTACCGCCCTAATCCTTGTGTCCACCTCTTCGTCTGAAACGGCATTTTGATCCTTTTCATCTGGGTCTCCCAATGTCCCGCACCAAGCCTCTCTTTCAGCATGATCAGCTTGTTCCGGCCAATTAGCATATAGCTGCTCAATACTTAGTAGCCCTCTTATAAAACTATAGTAGTCATCTGGAACTTGGCCATGATCGAACTGCCTATAAAAACTTCGGAGCCTTAATGTTTCATGAGCAAGCGTGTCTTTTTCAATGGAAAGAGCGATTTTGAACACTCTTTGATTTTCTTCGTTTATTAAGGCCGAAAATCCTTCTCCCAGCCCACCAGGTCCCGCAAATATGTCAATTATTGGAACGGCCATATCTTTTTTAGTTCTTGATTGTTGAATTAGAAATTAGGAGTTAAAATTAACCAATAAAATGATGTACTGCAAGCAGAATTAAAAGAGCCATAAATCTCATTTTTATGTGGATAATGAAGGGCGCATAGTCAGTCAAATAGCACTTAGTTACAAGGTTGTCTTTTTATACGACAACTCTTGGCCTACACCTATTCCAGGATAACTTCTTCCACAAGTTTTAAACCATCCTTTATTGCGGCTTTAGTTTTTTGATCTGAATATAAAATGGTGTCGATGTCGACACTTTGTAAAGCTAGGCCAGGAATTTTGGAAACTAAAAATCTAAGCATCTCTTCACCGCGATTGCATATGGAATTTCTGTTCCATACCTCATAACGGGCGATCTGGATTTCGTTGTAGGATCCTGTTTGAAACCTATGTCTTTTCTGTTCCCAACTACGATTTCCCAATGACGAATTTTTCCCGTTTTTTAGTATGGTAAGATTACCTAAGGTATTCAACATGACTTTTACTCCATGATGAATGTGCTCCGTTTTTAGGGATATGGACACCTCATTGACTTTTTCATGCCAATTTTCAATAAAATGCTGCGGTATTATATGCTCTATAGTAGTGGATTCAAAATCTTCCAATGTTACTTTGTCATTTGTTTCCGCAAAGATCTTTTTCAAGTAATCTTCATATTCAAAAAGGAAGTATTTTAAGTTTCCCCACCTATGAAAACCTTTGGTCCCACGTTCGTAATTATAAAGACCATTGAAAAATTGCACCATATTTGCAGTAGGTACTGGGATTGCCAGAAGATTGTCCATGCGCTCCAATATTTCACTAATTGTGTATTCTGCGCGGAACAATTCTCTTGCCCAGCTCGCGAAGGTACGTTCGTCAATAACCCCAATGCCCTGGATACGGTTTCTAAAGAATATGGCTTCAAGTTTATTGAGTAACTCGATCAGCTGAGAGACAGTTAGGCTATGGCTCATTAATTGGGTAAGGAAAATTCTGATTTCTTTTCCTCTATTGAGTAGTAATATTTTGTTGAGTTGTTTTATTTTGGAATTATGTACATCGTACCATTTTGGTGCGAATGAGGAAAGGCTTTGGATGTAGGATTGTATTTTTTCAAATGTCACCTTTTCTTCTTTCGATCCAATTTCGTTTTCATATTGCTCAGGTCGATTGCAGAACATCTCGAATAATTTTTCTTCCGCTAGTTTTTCAGAAAAGACAGCCTCTTTGGGTGTTCTTAGTAGGGATAGGTGAGCTGATAAAAATTCATCTTCATCGAGTATGTTTTCAGGATTTCTGGCCAACCAACCATACATTACACCCCAAGATTGGTTGATTCTTTCGCGCAGATTTTTTCTGTCTTCTGTTGGTGACGGTAGCTTTTCGCAAAGGTGCATCAGTCTATTTTTTAGCTTTTCTAGGGTTGATAATGATTTGCCACGGTTGTTCATGGTTTCGAAAACCGCTTGGACGTCTAAATCTTTTTCAATCTCCCTAAAGTCAAACCTCAGTGCAGTAGTGATTTTTCTGAATAAGATTTCTCTCTCTGAATGCTCAATTTGCCCAATCTTTTCTGCAAAAAAGTTTTTTGCATAAGCCAAGTTCTTGCTGTACAAGTTGTAATGACTTTGATCAAATATAACGTTATCGTCTTCAAAAATCTTGTTAAGCAAGTAGGACTGGTTTCGATCAGAAGGCGAATAACTAAAGCGATAAATTTTGCTTTCGCCAGTTAGATTTGGCTTGTATAGATATGCTTTCTTCAAATCAGTACTTTCTTCGTTACAATATCCAGCTCCAGAGCGCTTTAGCAGCTCATAAAGCAGAATACTGATAGTGGTCAGCCGTTGTTGACCGTCGACTACACTAAAGAATGTTGTACCCGATAACCACTTTTCAGAATCAAGGGGCTCGCTAGCTTCAACATATATTGTGCCTGTGTAGTGTGGCCGGAATTCAGTTTCCTTAAACGGTATTTCTTGAATGTCGTCCCAAAGCTCACTTAGTTGTTTATGTTCCCATGAGTAGCCGCGTTGATAATCCGGTATCCTAAATATTTTTTGTCCAAAGAGTTCTGAGAGGTTAATTGCTTTCACTTATCGAAGATTTGTCTGATTTTAATTTGTCAATATAGGTGTTTGATGTCTCTTGGACAACTTGTGTTGAAAAGTATGGCGTAGATTATAATCGAAAATATAGGTGCTCAAGAAATTTGGTAAGCAACAGGATATTGTTTGTCCCAAAATTATATAAAATTAAAAGCTAAAAGGCCAATCTTTCGATAGGAAATTTTTCAATTTAATTTTCAATGAGATGTTTAACTTTGTGTCATAAGGGAAAATTTATGAATGATATTGTTGAAGATAAGCTAGTTAAAGAGGAAACTATATTTGTAACTTATTGCTCCGACAACAAAGAGCATGCTGACAAAGTGGAACGCTTTGTTGCTAAGCTACGAATGGAGGGTTATAACGCAACGATTGATCAAATACTGATGCAGGACCACTCCAGCATTGATTTTAGAGATATGATGCATGGCCAATTGCAGAAGGCAGATAAAGTAATCGTAGTATTATCCTCCGAATACAAAGCAAAGACCATCACGGAAAAAGGTGGTGTATGGATAGAGTATCAATTAATTAGGAAGCTAATTGATGAGGAACCAAAAAAGTACATTTTAGTATCATTTGACGGGTTTGGCGAAGAGCTAATACCACTTGCTTTCAAAGATAGGTTTGTTGTTGATTTACGGAATGCAGATAATTGGCAGAAATTGTATGCTAAACTAAATGATGAACCTATGATAACTTTGCCTGCAGTTGGATTAAGAAGGCCAAAAATAGTTGCACGTGAAATAGAGCCTTATGAGGTGGAGCCGACATCAGTTTCTAATGCCGTAGAAGATTTCTTACCTACTGAAGGCCAGGCAGTTGTTATAGAAGTTCCTGAAAACAAAATGCCTAAAATAACATATGTTTACAATGGAAGCCCCATTAAACCAATGTTTTTAACTGCCGCTTCTGAGACCTTAGCCGCCACCAGTTCTAAATTGTCATGGTCAATCTCAGTTAGAAGATTCTTGGACAAGGCAATTGAGTATGATGTTGATATCCCCCACACTAATGTAATCTTTAATATTGGTGCAGGAGGTAATAAACGTAGTGGTTTTTTAGACAATTTAAGAGCTTTTTCTCCAGCCCAGCAATTTGAGATTATGAATGAGTTTTGCGATGAATATCACTTTGAACCAAAAGTACCAGAGCTAAAAAGGAAATTGGTTGAAACTTATGGTAAGGCTGCGGAATAGATTTCGTGTTTCTGGTGAGATTTTACAGCCATCCCTACAATCACCGTATAAGAATTCGATATCATAGATTTGGCGAGCTATCTATTTTAATAGCTCGCCAAAAGTAAATATGTGCTGACGAATACTGGTTTTATTGCGAACTGAAAAGCTGATTTTAAGGCATAGAGACCTAAGCTATGGATTGTTGCTTTTATTCCTCAATAAAAAGCTATATATTTAATTAAATAATTAAAAACCGTTACAAATACATTATGGGATTTCTTTGAAGGCTTGTAACTAGTTGATAAACATATTGTTAGAAATGGGTGGCGTCCGTCTGTTAATCGGATGGGGTATTTTAGCCCCATAACAAAAAGCATTTATCAGCTTATAAGTTAGATAAGCTTATTTAGCTTGCATCCATCAAAAGTCATAGGCGGAAGTAATTAGACTATTGGCAGAACCATAAGCAATACCTAAGAATATTATTTCTAAACTAATCATTTACTTCGAAAGGTACATTAGCTTAGCTATTTTCTACGTTTTCTAGGGATTGCCATTATGCTTGACAAAAGATTAGACTTGAATACTGTCTAAATTTCTGCTTGTTAAATTATTTTCTACATTTGTATCGGATGAAATACCTAGCCATCATATTCTGTCTATACATGACGATGTTAACCCTTCTGCCCTGTCAGGATAGGGAGGATTTTACAGATGGCAAGGTAAGTAAGTCATCCGTCCAAAAAACAGCAAAAGGTGTTGAACATTATGGACAGGAAACATGTCCACCCTTCTGCACCTGTTCCTGCTGTTCGGTTTCACGGGATTTCATTCAGTCCAAGGCTGATAAGGTTATAGTTTACCATATTGAAATTCCCTACGGCGAATATCAAATGCCAGCAATTGCAGAGCAACCGCTAGACATTTACCAACCTCCGCAAATCTCTTAATACGTTTACATTTCTAAATTTTTGCCGCCAATTGATTGGACGGTAATTCTGTATGTATTAAATTCCATATTTCATGTTTGATAAAATCATATCGTTCTCCATAAAGAACAAAATAACTATTGGGCTGGCTACCCTGGCACTTATCCTTGTCGGGATATATTCTGCCTATCACCTTCCTATTGATGCACAGCCCGACATTACGAACAATCAGGTTCAAATTATAACCCAAGCCCCCAGTCTTGGCGCACAGGAAATTGAACAGTTTATCACTGCGCCAATAGAACTGGCAATGGCCAATATCTCGGGGATCGTAGAAAAACGTTCCATCTCTCGGTCTGGGATATCTGTGATCACCATTGTATTCCATGACAACATCGATATCTATTGGGCAAGATCACAGGTAAATGCACAGCTAAAGGAAGCTGAAAATTCAATCCCAAAGGGATTGGGCGAACCTATGCTTGCACCGATCACAACGGGACTTGGCGAAATCTACCAATATGTGATACATGCCAAGAAAGGCTACGAAGAAAAATATACAGCGACCGACCTGCGTACCCTGCAGGATTGGCTGGTGCGGACACAGCTTGCCGGAACCGTTGGGGTTGCCGAGGTGAGTGGATGGGGCGGCTATGTAAAGCAATATGAAATTGCCCTGGATAACGATAAGCTGAACTCGCTGGGCCTTACCATTCCAGAAGTTTATGAAGCCCTTGAAAAAAACAACGAAAATACTGGTGGCTCCTATATAGAGCAGCAACAGAATGCCTATTTTATCCGTGGCCTAGGACAGGTTCAGAACTTGGACGACATCAGAAAAATAGTAGTCAAAAACCGCAATGGTTCGCCAATATTGGTTCGTGACGTTGCTATCGTACAATTTGGAAGTGCCACTAGGTATGGTGCTGTAACACGGAACGGAGAAGGAGAAGTTGTAGCTGGTGTGACCCTCATGTTAAAGGGAGAGAATTTTAGCGAGGTTATCCAGAACGTAAAGGACAGGATGGCACAGGTACAGAAATCATTGCCCGAGGGCGTGGTAATCGAACCCTTCATTGACCGGACAGAACTGGTGGGCAGGGCAATTGGAACGGTTAAACAGAATTTGCTTGAAGGTGCACTGATCGTAGTCTTCGTACTGGTGCTGCTGCTAGGAAACTGGCGAGCAGGACTTGTGGTAGCCTCGGTTATTCCTTTGGCGATGCTTTTTGCATTTTCCATGATGCAGCTGTTCGGTGTTTCCGGAAACCTGATGAGCTTGGGAGCAATTGACTTTGGGCTGATCGTTGATGGTGCGGTAATCATTGTGGAAAGCGTGGTGCATCACATTACCACAGGACGATACCGAAAGGAAGGCATATTGAAACTTACTTCTGCACAGATGGATGTTGAGGTAAGGGACAGTGCCAGCAAACTGATGAAATCTGCCGCATTCGGACAGATCATTATCCTGATCGTGTATCTTCCCTTATTGTCATTGATCGGCATAGAGGGAAAGATGTTTAAACCAATGGCACAGACAGTGGCCTTTGCCATACTCGGGGCATTTATTCTTTCGCTAACCTATGTGCCAATGGCGAGTGCGCTCTTTTTGAGCAAGAACACTGCGCCCAAAAGAAATATTTCCGATAGGCTGATTGAGTTCCTGCAAAGAATTTATCAAAGCGCACTTATTAGAATTCTGAAAATCAAAAAAATAACGGTTGCCATTGTAATTGCAGTTTTTGCCCTTGCGATATGGGCATTTTCCAATATGGGTGGAGAGTTTATCCCGACGCTGGAAGAAGGTGACCTTACCGTAGAAATCTCGATGATGCAGGGAACCTCACTTTCCGAAGTGGTAAAGATCTTTGGAAAGGCAGAAAAATTGCTTAAAGATAAATTCCCGGAAATCAAGCAGGCAGTTACCCGTATCGGGAGTTCTGAAATCCCAACCGATCCAATGCCAATGGAAAAAGGTGACATGATGCTCTCCATGAAGCCAAAAGATGAGTGGACTTCAGCCAGAACAAGGGAAGAGCTCATGGAAAAGATGGAAGAAGAACTCGCCATTATTCCAGGAATAAGCGTAGAAATATCCCAGCCCATGCAGATGCGCTTTAATGAGCTGATGACAGGTATCAGGCAGGATGTGGCCATTAAGATCTATGGCAGCGACCTTGATATTCTTGCCCTGCAAGCCAACAAAATTGCAAAACTGATCGCTCCAGTTGCAGGGGTAAACGAGCCCTATATTGAAAAGGTAAATGGATTGCCACAAATCCAGGTTACCTATAACAGGGATGCAATGGCTCAATATGGACTAAATATCCAAGATGTGAACATCATTCTAAAAACAGCCTTCGCCGGCAATGTGGCAGGGGTGGTTTTTGAAGGCGAAAAGCGTTTCGATATGGTGGTAAGATTAAATCGTGATCTGAGGGAAAATATATCGGGCGTAGAAAACCTGTTGATTCCGTTGCCATCTGGAAACAAAGTACCTTTAAACCAAGTGGCTACTGTTGAATTTAAGGATGCACCAGCACAGGTTTCCCGTGAAGGCGGTAATAGGAGAATATACGTTGGCTTTAATGTAAAAGGTCGTGATATCGAAACTACGGTAAAAGAAATACAGGCAAAATTGGATAAAGAGCTTAAGCTGCCCAGTGGTTACTATACCACTTACGGTGGGCAATTTCAAAACCTGCAAGCGGCCAAAGAAAGATTATCCATAGCCGTACCAGCTGCCCTAATTTTAATCCTATTACTACTTTATGTAACCTTTAGATCGGTAAAGGATAGCCTTTTGATATTCACTGCTGTTCCACTTGCTTCAATGGGTGGCATTGCTGCACTGCTTCTTAGGGGAATGCCTTTTAGTATTTCTGCCGGTGTTGGTTTCATTGCACTTTTTGGAGTTGCGGTACTGAATGGGATTGTACTGATCGGTTACTTTAACCAGCTAAGGGACGAGGGGATGAGCGACATTTACCAAAGGGTAATGGAAGGAACAAAAACAAGGCTACGGCCTGTACTGATGACAGCCTGTGTGGCATCATTAGGGTTTTTGCCCATGGCATTGTCATCCAGTGCTGGTGCAGAAGTGCAAAAACCACTGGCCACGGTTGTGATCGGTGGACTGATCACCGCAACCCTGCTCACACTTTTTGTACTGCCATGTCTATATCTTTTATTTAACAGAAAGGAAACGATCAAAGTGAAAGTTCCAAAACCGATTGCAGTTATTTTATTGATTGGTGCTTTGATTTTTGCCCAGTCAGCTAATGCAAATGCACAACAAACTAAGCTTACACTGGACAGTGCCATTGCAAAGGCTTTGAAAAATAACCTACAAATCCGCACTTCAAGACTCTCGATAGAACAGGCCAAGGCGCTTCAGAAATCTGGTGTCGATATTCCCAAAACCGAACTGCTTTTGACCCAAGATCCAACAAGTGGAGGTAACATGGATAATTCCTTTGGGATTACCCAGAATATTGCCTGGCCCGGTCTATATAAAAACAATAAAAAGCTGCTGAACCAGCAAACGATATTAGCGGAAAGAAACAGCGGATCCGTTCAGACCGAGATTATCCGTAATGTTCGCATTGCCTGGTATAGCTATCTGTTGAACAGAGAAACCCTTCGTGTGCTAAATTACCAGGATAGCGTCTATAGCAGTTTCGTTAAAAAGGCCGAGATAAGGTGGAAAACGGGCGAAACTTCTAAACTTGAGCTGATCAGTGCCACGACCAAGTTTCAGGAAGTGCAGGCATTGAAAGCAAATGCGGAAGCAGAACTCAGCAATAGCGAAGCAGTCCTAAAACAGTTGTTGAATATTTCTGAACCTTTGAAGATAGCCGAAAGCGGTCTTACCATGCAACCAATTAATGAAAAAGAAAATACCGACCTTTCGTCAAATGCGCAGGCCCTGGTCGAGCTGCAGAACATAGAAGTTGCGGATGCGAGGTTAGCAGTAGAAAAATCCAAATCGCTCCCCGACTTTTCACTCGGCTACAGCCAACAGCTCATTATTTCTGGTTTCAATCCCGCAGGCATTTCCAGAACCTATTCCCCAGGAACTCGCATAGCAGGTTTTCAGATCGGTGTTGCAGTTCCAATCTTCAATGGTGCTGGCCGCTCTAGGGTAAGGGCAGAAAAGATAGCCATAGAGGTGGCCAGATCAAATTATGAGAGCCAAAAATCTCAAGTTGAACTCGCCTATGAGCAGGAACAGCAACATTATCTGACATTTAAAAAGCTTGTCGATTATTATACTAATTCTGGGATCAAGCTTGCGGATGAACAGTCTAGGATCGCACAGGTATCGTTCAATCTTGGAGAGATCGGTTATGTGGAATACATACAGCACATCTCTGGTTCTGTCCAAACCAAACTGGCCTATCTCGAAGCGTTAAGCCAACTCAATCAATCTGCAATTCAATTACAATATCTAAAAGGAAATTAATCATGCATACGTTCAAATTTAAATATATAGCACTATCTACCCTGTTAAGCTTAGGCCTGATGCTGGGCTGTTCTGGCGACAAGTCAAGCGAAACAAAAACTGAATCCCCTACAGAAGAAGCAAATCCAGCCGAAGGAGGGCTTGAACTCACTACCGCCCAGATGAAAACCGTGGGAATAGAAATTGGCAGCATCGAAGACCGGAACTTGGATGCCGTTGTAAAGGCCAATGGCCAGTTAGAGGTACCGCCGCAGAACAAGGCTGACGTTAGTATCCTTTCTGGAGGCATCATTACACGTATAAACGTGCTGGAAGGACAACAGGTAAGAAAGGGGCAGGTTTTGGCAACAATAAACAATCAGGATTTGATCAAGATCCAACAAGATTATCTATCTAGCAAAAATAGTTTTACCTATGTGCAGGCAGAATATGAGCGCCAAAAACAGTTAAAGGATGCTGGTGCAGGAACAGGAAAGTCTTTTCAGTCAGCAGAGGCTACCTACAATGCAGAAAAATCTAAGCTCATGGCCTATGAAAGCCAGCTCAGCCAACTTGGCGTTTCTCCATCCAGTATTGCAAAGGGAAAGATCATTTCACAGTTTCCTGTGATTTCACCAATCAATGGTACGGTTGGACAGATTACAGCAAATACAGGTGCATTCGTTCAACCTGGAACCTCGATTATGGAAGTGGTCGATAATTCAAAGATACACTGCGACCTTACTGTTTTCGAAAAAGATTTGATGGCGGTAAAAATTGGACAAAAAGTAAGCTTCCAATTGACCAACCAGGGCAATCAGGTAATAACCGGAAAGATCAACGGGATCAACAAATCTTTCCAGAACGAGACCAAAGGTGTAATCGTTCATGCGGTAATCGATAATGCGACCAAAAAGAACCTTATACCAGGGATGTACGTAACGGCATTGATCAGTACGGGCAGCCAGATGACGCCATCGTTACCCGTTGAGGCCATTGTCCGCTCGGGAGGCAAACAGTATATTTTCATTGTTTCCGACGATAATAAGGATTCAAAGACGGGTACATTCCGTTTTGTGAAAGCTGAAGTGAAAGCCGGCGTTTTAGAACTTGGCTATATTCAGGTTACGCCTTTGGAAGAATTGCCGAAAAATACAAAAGTGGTAACTAAGGGTGCATTTTATCTGGAATCTAAAGGTGCTGGTGGAGCGGAGGAAGAGTAAAATGAAAGAGCTTGAGCAACGACTTATTGATAAACAAATCAATCCAACCGCTATGCGCTTGGTAGTCCTGGATTTTTTGCTTGGCCAATCTTCAGCCCAGAGCCTGACCGATATGGAACTGAAAATGGTTCGTACCGATAGGGTAACACTTTATCGAACGATCAGGACTTTTGAAGAAAATGGGTTGGTGCATCGTATTGAAGATGGAAGTGGCATAACCAAGTTTGCACTTTGTGCAGCTGGATGCGATGTAAAGGGACACCACGATCTTCATCTGCATTTTTATTGTACGGTATGTAAGCAGACCCATTGTTTGCCAAAAACTATGATACCAGAAATCAGCTTGCCCAAAGGATACCAATCCTTAGAAACCCAATTGATGGTCAAGGGAATATGTAGAGAATGTGGAATCTAATGTTTGCAATACGATTGCAATCGTATTGGGGTTAGATTTGTTATTAATAAAAAATATGAACAATCAATTTAAAAATATCGAACTGGAATTGAAAGATCTTAAGCCTGCCGTTAGGAAAAAGGCACTGGAAATTTTGAATGCTATGCCAATTGAAACCGGGATGGATCAAAAATCGGCAATAAAAAAGGCGATCGAGCAGGCAGAAAATTGGTTTATGGATTCAGAAGGATAAATTAAAAATACTGTTATGGAGGCTACTACAAAAAAAGAGACCAAGAAAAATGCTAAGCATACGGTGAAGAAACCGAATACTTCGGCAAAAAAAGAGGCGGCAGGGCATACGCACGAGGAAAATGAAGGGAAAGATGAACATGACCATGGGCATTCCGATCCTAACGAGCCCCAATGGAAACAACATCTGGGATTGCTTATTGGGCTTTTTATATTAGTCTGCGTGCTGGTTGCAGATTACGGTTTTGGCATTAAGCTTTCCAAATGGGTTTCCCTTGGCGTAAACAGTGCGGCATTTCTACTGGCAGGTTGGGGTGTGCTCAACCTTGCTTTCAGAAAAGCAATTAGGGGCGATTTCTTTAATGAGTTCGTGCTGATGAGTGTTGCCACGTTGGGCGCTTTCTATATCGGTGAGTATTCGGAGGGTGTGGCGGTGATGGTGTTCTATTCCATTGGGGAATGGTTCCAGGATTCTGCGGTAGATAGGGCAACGGCAAGTATCAAAGCGCTTTTGGATATTAGGCCAGACGAGGTAACGGTAATCAGGGATGGAAAAGCACAGGTTATCCCCTCGGCTGAGGTTTCTCTTGATGAAACGATACAGGTTAAGGCTGGGGAAAAGGTGGCGCTTGATGGTGAACTTTTATCGGACAAGGGTTCTTTCAATACTGCGGCACTTACAGGTGAAAGTCGCCCTGATAGCAAATACAAGGGTGAAGCTGTGCTTGCAGGAATGATCAATCTGAACACCGTTTCAGAAGTTAAGGTAACGGCATTATTCAAGGATAGTAAACTCAGCAAAATACTAGAGCTGGTGCAGGATGCTTCTTCCCGTAAATCCCAGACCCAGCTTTTTATTTCGAAATTTGCGAAGATTTACACGCCAATCGTATTCTTTTTGGCATTAGCACTGGCGCTTGTTCCCTATTTTGTGGTAGAGAACTATGTGTTCAATGACTGGCTGTACCGAGCTTTGGTTTTCTTGGTGATCAGTTGTCCATGTGCGCTGGTGGTCTCTATCCCGCTTGGATATTTTGGGGGAATTGGATTGGCATCTAAAAATGGGATCCTTTTCAAGGGAGGAAACTTTCTGGATGTGATGACAAAGATCAATACCATCGTGATGGATAAGACAGGAACATTAACCAAGGGTGTATTCAAGGTGCAAAAGGTAGTTCCTATTGGTTTTACAGAGAAACAACTGGTGAAGTTAGCAGCGGTGCTGGAAAAGAACTCTACGCATCCAGTTGGACAGGCAATTATTGAATATGCCGGAAAAGCAGCAGATGGTGAAAAGGCAACTGGCGTGGAAGAGATATCTGGTCATGGTCTAAAAGGCAAAGTTGATGGTAAGGATGTATTGGCCGGAAACCTGAAGCTTTTAAAAAAATACAAGATAGATTACCCAAAGGAAGTAGAAGACATTGTTGAAACGATCGTTGTTATTGCTGTCGATAAAAAATATGCAGGTTATATTACCATCGCGGATGAAATAAAGGAAGATGCCGCTGAAGCAATTAAACAGATGCATTCCTTAAACATAAGAACTGTTATGCTTTCTGGAGATAAACAGGCAGTGGTGGATTATGTAGCGAAAAAACTGGGTATCGATAATGCATTTGGAGATTTATTACCAGAAGGTAAAGTTGAAAAAGTAGAGGCACTAATTAAGGAAGGAAGACATATTGCATTTGTTGGGGATGGGGTCAATGATGCTCCAGTTATTGCCCTTGCTGATGCAGGTATTGCAATGGGCGGGCTGGGCAGTGATGCGGCAATTGAAACGGCTGATATTGTGATCCAGAACGACCAGATTTTAAAGATTGTATCTGCATTGAAAATTGGAAAATTAACACGCAATATTGTTTGGCAAAATATTATCCTAGCCATGGCGGTGAAAGTGGCAGTGCTATCATTGGGAGCTTTTGGCGTTGCCAATTTATGGGAAGCAGTTATTGCCGATGTGGGGGTTGCATTCCTTGCGATACTGAATGCAATAAGGATTCAAAAGAAAAAGATCTGATCACGCGAAGCTGTGCATAAAAAAACTACCAGATCATCGAAGCAGAAAGCCAAAAGAAAGCGTTCAACAGCCTATATGATAAAAACGGTATTCTTTTGGATCATGTGGATTGTACTTGGTGCTGCGGCCGTTATGAAACTTTTGCATGTGTTTAATATGCATGTTTTTAATTAACAGCGTATCCTTGGAAGCTTGTTTTTTATGATGATGGAATAATAGACAAAATAAAAGAAGCCGGGAATTTTAAATCCCGGCTTCCTGTTCCTATTTACAGGTCTTTTTGCATTCTCCTGATGCCTTACAGGCCTTGCTACAGGTATCCAGGCAATTTGGCTTGCCACAGGTCTTTGAACATTTTGTACAACTGTTCATCTTGCTGTTACAGCAAGGGGTGTTGGCATAAGAAATAGAGGATATAGACGATAGCATCACCATGGTGATGAAAAGAAATTTTTTCATGATCTTGATTTTAAATGATTAATAATATTTACCTACAGGTAGATGTACTGAAGTTATTATTAAACTTTTGGAGGATGCCAGCCAATCTGCGGATAGCCTGTGACGATACCGATAGTCGAGAATAGAATAGGTTTGTCCGTAGCTAAGTCAATCTGATCCAGTAATAACAATTGTTCTGTAACGACGAAACCGCAACGGCCACAGGAAGCCATTCTGTTGCAAGCCTTGCTATCGCAACCCTTATCCTGCTGTGTGTGTTTCCCATGATTACAGGAAACTCCCTTACAGCAAGCTGCAATCGAAGTCGATTGCGTAACGCTTCCATTTCCATGAAGGGAAGAAAGGAACAATAGACAAGCTGCCAGAAAATAAGCGATCGGCTTCATAATACAAATAACGTAATTTCAGATTGATAAGTTTCCATTTCTATCAAATTATTGATGGCTCATTGTAATTATGACAAAAGCAGGTGAACTGGATCCAAAACAAAAGCATGTGCTTAAAAGTGATGTCATGGCTTATTGATCCAGCTTTGCAGTTCTCAGGCGTAGGGAATTCAGAATGACAGAAACAGAACTAAGACTCATGGCAAGTGCAGCTATCATTGGTGATAGTAAAATTCCAAAAAATGGATATAGAAGTCCAGCGGCCACAGGTATCCCCAATACATTATATCCAAGGGCGAAATAGAGATTTCCCTTAATATTACCCATTACTTTGTGGCTTAACAATCGTGCTTTTGCAATCCCATTCAAATCTCCCTTTACAAGGGTAATTGCAGCACTTTCAATAGCAACATCGGTTCCTGTCCCCATAGCGATACCAATATCTGCCTGCGACAATGCTGGGGCATCATTAATGCCATCGCCAGCCATAGCTACCTTTTTTCCTTGGGCCTGTAGTTTTTTGATTTCGTTCAATTTATCCTCTGGCAGCATCCCAGCTTTGAAGCCATCTAAATTCAAGGTTCCGCTAACTGCCCTTGCAGTATCCTCATTGTCGCCAGTAAACATAATTACCTCCAAGCCTTCATCCTGAAGTTTTTTGATAGCGGTTGCACTGGATGCTTTGATTTTATCAGAGATTACCACAAAACCAACAGCTTTATTTCCAACGGCTAAATAAGAGACCGTCTTGCCTTGTTTTTGGGCAGCTTTGACCTGCTCTTGCAATTCGGGATCAATTTTGGCCTTAACGTGTTCCATTAATTTCTGATTACCCAAAGCAAGTTTTTCCTCCTTCAATGTGCCAGTTACACCTTTGCCGGTTACCGCTTCAAAATTTGAAATTGGTTGAGCCTTTACTTTGTTTTCTTCTCCGTAACGTAATGTTGCCTGCGCTAAAGGATGTTCACTGCTACTATTTAGCGACACTATTCTTTCAAGGACTTCCTTTTCATCAAAATCCGGATTTACACTAACAACGCTTTCAACTGAAGGTTTTCCTTCGGTAACCGTCCCTGTTTTGTCAATGATCACTACATCAATGGCGTTCATTTTTTCAAGGGATTCCGCATTCTTGATCAATATGCCAGACTGGGCGCCTTTACCAACACCAACCATTATAGACATTGGCGTAGCGAGACCCAGTGCGCATGGACAGGCAATGATCAATACGGCAATGGCATTTACAAAGGCGTATACATAAGAAGGTTCAGGCCCATAGATTGCCCATACGATGAACGTTACTATGGCAATCAATACCACCACAGGCACAAAATATCCCGAAATCCTATCGGCCATTTTTTGGATAGGTGCTTTTGAACGACTAGCGGAATTAACCATTTCAATGATCTGGGAAAGCAGGGTTTCCGAGCCTACCTTTTCGGCAAGCATGACAAAGGTCTTGTTGCCATTGATGGTTCCTGAACTGATTTTGTCCCCAACCTTTTTCTCGACCGGAATAGGTTCTCCAGAGATCATGGATTCGTCTATGACGGCTTCTCCTGTTTTGATACTGCCATCGACAGGTATTTTTTCACCGGGCTTTACCCTGAGCAGGTCTCCCTTTTGGATGTCATCTATGGAAACAATTGTCTCTTTGTCCCCTACAATCCTTGTGGCTGTATTTGGTGCCAATTTCAATAATTCTTTAATGGCGCTATTGGTCTTGCCGTGCGCACGAGCTTCTAAAAGCTGGCCGAGCAAGACCAAAGTCAAGATCACGGTTGCCGCTTCAAAATAAACATAGACGGTACCATCATGGGTCTTGAACTGGTCTGGAAAAATATCGGGAAAAAGCAGGGCCACAAGGCTAAATAGCCAAGCGACCCCCGCACCAATTCCAATTAATGTAAACATATTTAACTTCCAGGTGACCATCGATTGCCATGCACGCTCAAAGAACACCCATGTTGCATAAAAAACCACCGGCATAGAAAAGACGAATTGAACCCAGTTCCAATATTTCAGTTCCATTAACTTAAAGATCGGATTACCGGGTATCATTTCTGACATTGCGATTAAAAAAATGGGAACGGTAAAAATGGTGGCAATCCTAAATTTACGTAACAAGGTCACGTAGGTTTTATCTTCCTCTTCCAAATTAACACCCAGCGGCACCAAATCCATTCCACATATAGGGCATGCACCAGGCTGATCTCTAATGATCTCGGGATGCATAGGACAGGTAAATTGTGTTCTTTGTTTTAATTCAGGTTGCTTTAGTAGATCCATCCCGCAAACTGGGCAATGACCTGGTTTATCATAGGTTTTATCCCCTTCACAATGCATGGGGCAATAGTATACTCCGCTAGTTTCATTTTCATGAGCCTTTAATGGAGCATTATCATGGCGATGATGGACAGAATTAGAATACTCCTGATGCCCGTGATTATGCATTTGTTTATCCTCGGTAATCTTATGCGATCCTGACATTTGGATCGTGTAATTTCCAGCAGCGGAAAGAGTTTCTTGCAATTTTTCGATTGGAATGTGCTTATCCATTGTGATTGTTGCTTCCGCAGTTTCCAAGGTAACCTTTGCAGAAACACCACCAATCCCGTTCAATGCGTTTTCAACCTTTGTTCTACAACCCTGACAGGTCATTCCGGTTATTTTATAAATATGCTTCATAACGTGATGATTTTAATAAGTTAATAGTTTAAGGTTAGTCCGGCACCATAGCCCATGTCACTATCATAGTGGGTAGATAGGCCAAAATATTTGGTAACGATATATCTAAATCCGGCCATATACTCCTTATCTGTATTGACCATAAACTGAAAGCGTAATCTTTTGGAGATTGGTACATCTTCCCGCATCAACTGAAATCTGACGTTCCCTTTGTGATCCACAGAAGCATCTGCGATAATTAACATTGGCAAAGTATATTGTACCCCTAAATGAAATACCTGCCTAAAGTTTTTAGAATTGCTCTGTCCGAAAAGGTTGTTGCCTGGTGATAGGGATTGTCCAAAAATATTTTTATCCAATGGATCAATAGTCCTTTTTCTAAAGTCCCAACCCACGTAAGGTAATAGCCATTGATTTCGCCCGATATACTTTCCAAAGTGGCTTTCACTTTCATAGCCCATTTCTTTATCAAAGCCAATTCTCCACTCAGTTGTGAAACGATAGCGGGTATTGGCCAGCATAATTTCACCGTCACTACCATTGGTTTCTATTCCAACCCTTGCCATGGGATGAAATTCCCGGTCATCACTGAACAATTTGCGCTGTGCTAATTTAGGATTTGGGATTTCGGGGTTAGGTGGCGAATTTTCATAGCTGAATACCCTGCCCATACCGCTCATCATGTGGTAAAGAATATGGCAATGGAAAAACCAATCACCTCCGGGTTCCGTAGCAGCAAATTCAATGGTGTCCCTTTCCATCGGCATAATGTCGATAACGTTTTTCATAGGTGCATTTTCACCCTGTTCGTTAACTACCCTAAAATCATGACCGTGAAGGTGCATTGGATGGCGCATCATACTATTGTTAAATAGGATAATCCTTACATTTTCACCTTTTTTAATGAGGATTTTATCGCTTTCAGAAACCGTTTTGTTATCCAAAGACCATACATAACGGTTCATATTCCCGGTAAGGTCAAACTTCAGCTCTTTCCACGGTCCTTTAGGTAAAGTTGTTTTCTTCGGATCACGGAGCATTCCATAGTTTAAAGTAACGATATCCGGGTTATCAGCGGCCATATTCATCCCTGCCATACTTTTATCGTTCGGCATTTGCATACCTGCCATGGCTGCTTTTTTATTCTCTTTTTTTGGCTTCTCTTCTCCCGTCACCTCTGGGTACATGACGGTATTCATATCCATGACCTGGTTTTGCATTTTCATACCTTCCATTTCGATCATGTTGCCACTCATGTCCATCATATCATTCATCATTTTCATTCCGGCAAAGTACTTCAACTTAGGTAGCTTCTGGGCCGGAACTTTTTCTCCCTCGCCCAGCCACAATGATGCCGATTTGGTGCGGTCTTCGGGCGTTACCAAAAATTCGTAGCTCTTATTTTCTGGAATAGTTACTACCACATCATACGTTTCGGATACGGCAATGATCAACCTGTCTACCTCTACGGGCTCTACATCATTTCCATCTGTAGCCACTACGGTGATCTTACCACCGGCATAGGTTAGCCAGAAATAATCGGATGCGCCACCATTGGCTATACGAAGCCTTACTTTGTCGCCTGCTTTAAACTGGGGCTGAACATTTTGGTTCTTGCCGTTGATTAGAAAGGCATCATAATAGACATCACTAACATCCATAGCATTCATGCGCTTCCACTCGTTATTGATTTTGGTTTTGAAGTGTCCTGTCCTGATTGCCTCGGCATAACTTTGGGTCGTTCCTTTTTTAATGGCAAACCAATCATTGGCATTCTTTAAGCTTCTCTGTACCTCTTCTGGTTTCATATCCGTCCATTCACTCAATACTACCGGAAGGGTTGGAATATCCCATTCTTTCCTTTTGTTCATAATGAATGCGCCATACATACCAATCTGCTCCTGCAATCCGCTATGGCTGTGATACCAGTGTGTTCCATTCTGAACGATGGGAAATTTGTAGATATAGGTTGAATGGGGCTTAATAGGCATTTGTGTAAGGAAAGGAACTCCATCCATTTGGTTCGGCAAAAACAGGCCATGCCAGTGCAAAGCTGTCTCCTCATCCAGGTTATTGTGTACGTAGATCAATGCCGTATCACCTTCGGTAAAGGTTAAGGTTGGCATTGGTATCTGTCCGTTTACTGCAATTGCCCGTTTTGTTTTCTTCCCGAATGTTACGGTTGTATCGGCAATGTAAAGATCATAGCGAACTGTTCTGGGCTTCGAACCGTCGGCAATTGTTTTAATTGGGCCAAGGTTCGCCTTTGCCTTTTTGATGTTTGCCATGACCATATCACCAACTCCCATGTCCATGCCGCCCATTCCAGCCATTTTCTCATCTTTGGTTTTCTGGGGCATTTGCATTCCGACATTAACCATTGCATCTGCCTTTGGTTTCTCCTTCACCAGTTTCATGCCACATTTAGGACAGTTTCCAGGTCCAGTCTGATGGACTTCAGGGTGCATGGGACAGGTATAAGATTCTGTTTTTGTAGCCTGATTATTGTTCTGGTCTGCATTTGGCATAGCCATTATTTGCATCTTTTGGGGAGTGCTAGGCTTTTTTGCCAGAGCTATATTTTTAACTGCTACAGGTTTCTTTTTGACCAGGGCCATACCGCATTTGGGACATTTGCCCGGTCCGGCCTTACTAATTTCAGGATGCATTGGGCAGGTGTAGATCTCAGCTTTTGGACTGGCACTTACAGTTTTATGTCCCGAGTGCTGGGCAAGGGCAACCTGAAAGGTACAGATTGCCATTATAAATAGGATTAATTTTTTCATTATCTTTTGTTTTGATTGAGACTGTCCAATGTGCCATCGACCCAGTCCGTCAGTATTTTTTGTTCCCTGTCCGAAAGCTTTGCACTGCGATGGACCAGGGTGTAAGAAGGAAGTGGCATGCTCTGATCCCCGATACGGTTTGCAATGGACTTTAGCTTACTCTGTTTTCTTCGCAGGCTGTAGGTGCTAAATTCATCAAAATTAAGTTCCACCTTCCCTTTATTGACATGCGATCCCATCCACCAACCTATCGGTTGCAGCATGGTATACCATGGGTAGCTGGTCCTATTGCTGTGGCAGTCAAAGCAGGATCTACTAAGGATCTGTCCAGTTTGTTGTGGGACGTTGAACTCCCTTTGAAAATCCCCATGCAAAGGATCGCCCTGGTCATTGCGGGACGGTTGGATAAACTGCAACCCGATAATTAATGCTGCAATCCCGATGAACACCTTACTGCTGTTTTTCATTTTAGTTGAGCTCTTCCTTTAGGCTGCCGCAGTCCTGCATGGCCTTCCCATAATAGGGATTGTGAATTTCCTTGGTCTCACTGATCCAATTACCTCCTTTACCCTTGTTGTACATAGGGCAATTGGCATAATAGAGTTTTTTTCCAGTAGAGTTTCCAGTTTTCAACAGGTCATATATTTCTCCACTGAGGGTTTCAAAATGTTCTCTCTGGTGGCTGATGTTCCCTGCATTGGCTCCGATATGCTCGGCATGTTCCCTGGCATCCGCACTGATATCTGCAAATACCTTTGCCTGTGCCGCAGCAAGGGATAAGGTGTCGATCTTACCAATGGAAACGACAAGGCTCCTGCCTGCTAGGGCTGCCTGCCCATCGTTATCTTGTACAAGGGCATTCTTCAGCTTTAGGTAATCGCTGATGAGGTTTGCAGTTGCATCTTTCTTTGCCGGACTAGACGCGAGCGTACTTTTAGTGGTATCAGATACTTTTTTGTCGGTCGTTTTTGTAGTAGTATTGCATGCAGCAAACAAAAGGCTGGCCATGGCCATACCAAATATGATATTTTTCATTGTTGATTTTTTTGTGGATGTGGGCAACCACCCTTGGGATGTTTTGCCAAGGGTGCAGCCTTTAAGTTAGTTTATGGTCTCTGTTACTTTTCCGCAGGTCAGCATCGAGGACCCATAGTAGGGATTTTTTATGGCCTTTTCACTGCTGATCCAGCTGCTCTTTTTCATCGGACAGTACTGGACATAGATTGGTGCGTCCGAAAGCTTGGCAGATTTGGCCAGCGTAATGATACTGCTTGAAAGTGGAGCAAAATGCGCTCTTTGGAAATTGATGTCCTTATCGCCAGAAATCATAGCAACGTGTTTTAGAAGGTCGGATTTGTCCTTATCGCCGATTGTCTTGCTATCCGAACTTTCGATAGCCTTTGTAAGTTCAGCCGATTTTGCCGAAGCAGTTGATGCATCGCCGCTGACTAGGGCATCCTTTAATCCGTAGTAGGAAGCAATGACAGTTGGTGCTTGATGGTGGGTATTATGATCGTTCTGTGCAAAACCTGTTTGCACTAGGGTTGAAGCCATTGCGACAACCAATATTAGTATTTTTTTCATTTCCTTGATTTTTAATGTACATAGATTATCATGTTGATATCAGCGAAGCTGCATCAAAATAAAAAATGGTTAAAAAATCAGATCTGAAAGCTTTGTACCGCAATACGGATATCGGGGATGGGTGGATGGTGGTGCCTTACAAAATAGCTGTTATTCGGTGAATGTATGCCAGTTGCAATGCTGACGAACTGTAAAAAAGCAGGAACAATGGCAACTGGGAAAAGCAAGGGAAGTTTTATGTCGATAGCTTTATTGAGCTGTTTATCTGCATCGACAAATTTCGCAACTTCGTCCTTGCAGCAGTTGTCTTTGGTTGCAGTTTTCTCTTTTGCCGGATGGTCGTGCTGTTCAGCTTTAGCATGTGAATGGCCGTGCTTTTTTGTACCTGGCGGATGGGAATGTTCAGCTATTTGGACAGTGGAATGTCCCAGGTCATGATGTCCCTTATTGAAACCCATGCCTATCCCGAGCGAACAGGCAAAGCCCACCATCGTATTCAAAAGAAAAACGAATGTGAGAAATATGGCTTTTGCTCTAACGGATGGGCGGATCTTCATTTTTTAAAGATTATGGCTGATGTCCTTTATGTCTAACACAAAGATAGCTTTACTATGTTTGATTAAATTTACACAATTTCCACGAAGATTTATATAATTATGGGAAAAATGTTCCATATGATGTCGCATGGGATATGGTAGTCTGTTCTATTTTTAGAATAAAGATAATTATTTTTAAGGTTGAAATTATCCAATTGACAGTCAGTGACATGGGTATGTTAGTGGTTGATTTTTGCAAATAATTTGTGTATGCTACTTATATATCGTAATATTGCAATATAAAATTATGGGACTTACAAAAAGTGAAATATTCACAGATGAACAGAACCGACTTTCAACATTGTTGAAAGCCATTGCGCATCCAGCACGTATCGCAATCCTCCAAAGAATTATCATTTCTAACACCTGTATCTGTGGTGATCTGGTAGGTGAACTTGGACTGGCTCAGGCGACCATTTCGCAGCACCTGAAGGAACTGAAAAATGTCGGGATCATACAGGGCACTATAGAGGGTGTCAGTGTCTGCTACTGTATCAACCCTAAAACGTGGAAGCTTCTGGAAGACCAGCTTGGAGCTTTTCTAGGTTCTTACAAAGGTGAGACAACCTGCTGTTAAACTTTTTTTGCTCGTATCAATCGTTAAATTGCAATAATACTTTAAATATATAAACTATGAAATTATCAGAAATAAAAGAAATTTTAGCAAGCGCGGAAAGTGTGAATTTCCAGTTGGAAGATGGCAGTGCCGTACCTGAACATTTCCATGTTACCGAAGTGGGGATCGTTACAAAGGATTTTATTGACTGTGGCGGCAAGGTGCGCCATGAGAAAGTGGCGAACTTTCAGTTGTGGGATGCCGATGATTATGAGCACCGTTTGAAAGCTGGGAAACTTTTAGGGATCATTTCCCTTTCGGAAAAGGTATTGGGCATGGAGGACTTGGAAATTGAAGTTGAATACCAGTCGAACACTATCGGAAAGTATGACCTTGGCTTTGATGGTACAAACTTTCTGCTTCTTGCAAAACAGACTGCCTGCCTTGCAAAAGAAGCATGTGGTGTGGAAGATGCTCCCAAAAAAGGAATGGTCAATCTTGCGGGTTCAGCAAGCAGTTGTACTCCTGGCGGTGGTTGCTGCTAATTCTCAATTATGGAAATACGAAGTTTAGTGGCTTCCGATTGGGAGGCAGTAAGGTTGATCTACGAAAAGGGCATTGCTACAGGTAATGCTACCTTTCAGACCTCGGCGCCATCATGGGAGGAGTGGGATAGTTCGCATCTTTCTTCGTGCAGAATTGTGGCTGAAGAAAGCGGAAATGTTGCTGGTTGGGCGGCGCTAACGCCAGTATCTTCACGTTGCGTGTATGCAGGAGTTGCGGAAGTTAGCGTGTATATCGACCCTACATTTTCCGGAATGGGCATCGGTCTTTCACTGTTAGATCGTCTTATTGCCTTGAGCGAAGCCGAAGGAATCTGGACATTACAGGCAGGAATTTTTCCCGAAAACATGGCCAGTCTTCGTATCCATGAGAAAGCTGGATTTAGGATACTTGGAACAAGGGAAAGGATCGGCAAGCAGAATGGAGCTTGGCGGGATACGGTACTGTTGGAGAGAAGAAGTAAAATTATCACCTAAATATATATGAAAAAAATATTAGTGCTGTGCACCGGAAATAGTTGCAGAAGCCAAATTGCAGAAGGGTATCTGAGGTTTTATGCAGGAGATCGGGCAGAAATCTATAGTGCAGGAATAGAAACACATGGTGTAAATCCCAAAGCGGTACAGGTGATGGCAGAAGATCATATTGACATTTCAGGTAATACCTCTAACCATGTAGATGAATATTCTAAAATCGACTTCGATATGGTAATAACAGTTTGCGATAATGCCAATGAAGCGTGTCCATTCTTTCCCGGAAAAGTGGAACGTCTTCACCAGAATTTTCCCGATCCTGCAAAGGCTACTGGAACACCAGAAGAAATCATGGACGAGTTCAGAAGGGTGCGTGACCTGATCAAAGCTTTTTCAGCAGATTTTGTAAATCAATATATAAATGAATAAATCATGAGTGCTAACAATTGTGCCCCTGTGGCCGAACGAAAAAAACTGGGCTTTTTAGATCGTTACCTGACCCTATGGATCTTTATAGCTATAGCAATCGGTGTAGGGACAGGATACTTTATCCCGTCCTCTTCAGGCCTTATCAATTCCTTTTCTTCGGGAACCACCAATATACCTTTGGCTATCGGCCTCATACTTATGATGTATCCACCACTTGCAAAAGTGAAGTACGAAAAAATGGGCGAAGTATTCAAGGATACCAAGGTATTGAGCGTTTCATTGGTGCTTAACTGGTTAATTGGCCCACTTTTAATGTTCTTTTTGGCCATTACATTTTTAAGGGATTATCCCGAATATATGGTCGGCCTTATACTGATCGGTCTTGCAAGATGCATCGCTATGGTTGTGGTATGGAACGAGCTTGCAGAGGGCAACAGGGAATATGCCGCTGGACTTATTGCGCTGAACAGCATCTTTCAGGTTTTGCTCTACAGCGTTTTCGCTTATGTTTTCATCACCGTACTGCCGCCATATTTTGGACTTAAAAGCCTAGAAGTAGATATAACTATTGGAGAGATTGCCAAAAGTGTGGGCATCTATTTGGGACTGCCTTTTGCAATGGGCATTATCAGTAGGTATGCCCTGATCAGACTTAAAGGTGAAGACTGGTTCCAGAACAAGTTCGTTCCGTTTATATCGCCAATCACCTTGATCGCTTTGCTATTTACCATTGTAATTATGTTCAGCCTAAAGGGTAACCTTATCGTGCAGATACCAATGGATGTAGTCCGTATCGCCATACCTCTGGTGATCTATTTCTCTATTATGTTCGTAGTAAGTTTTTTTGCGGGCAAGTACTTTGGTGCAGATTATTCAAGAAGCACTTCCATTGCCTTTACCGCTACGGGAAACAATTTTGAACTCGCCATTGCAGTTGCAATTGGTGTATTTGGGATCAATTCAGGGCAAGCTTTTGCTGGTGTAATCGGCCCTTTGGTTGAAGTTCCTGCACTGATCGCCTTGGTAAACCTGGCTTTCTGGTTCAGGAAAAAATACTATCGCACACCAAAAATCAACAATTAAGAAAACCAACAATTATATTATGAAAATTGCTTTATTCTCTGACATCCATGCCAATCTTCCGGCACTGGAAGCATTCTTTAAAGACGTTGAAACCAGAAATACCGATGCCATCTATTGTTTGGGCGACCTTGTCGGCTATAACATCTGGCCGAATGAGGTGATTGATGAAATCCGAAGACGAGGCATTCCCACCATAGCAGGGAATTATGATTGGGGCATTGGCCGTTCAAGTGACGATTGCGGTTGTGCCTATAAGACCGATGAAGAAAAAGCAATGGGAAAAGTTTCCATTTCCTATACTAATGAAGTGGTAAAAGACGAACAGCGAGCCTACCTCAGAACGCTACCTGCCCACATTAGGCTGGAGTACCAGCTGAACCATGACAGACGCAATATCCTTTTTGTACACGGAAGTCCAAGAAAGGTAAATGAATACCTATTTGAAGATCGTGATGAGAAAAGCATGTTAAGGATCATGGAGCAGGCAGAAGCTGATATTATGTGTTTTGGTCATACCCACCAACCTTATCACCGCATTTTAAATTCTGGAACGGATGGTAGTAATCATTTCAGGCATGCGATAAACATCGGATCTGTAGGAAAACCAAAGGATAAAGACCCAAGAGGTGGTTATGTGATCCTGACCATAAACCCTGACAGTACTGTAACGGACAAGGATAGTATAAAAGTAGAGTTTATCCGCTTTGAATATGATGTTGAAAAAGCAGCAAAGGCAGTAGAGGATAGTCCGCTACCAAATGAATACGCTGATATGCTTCGCAACGGATAGATCATGAGGATAGCACTATTTTCAGATATACACGCCAATCTTCTAGCTTTCCAAGCTATGCTAAAAGATATGGACAGTCTAAGACCTGATGCTGTTTATTGCCTCGGAGATTTGGTTGGCTACCACATCTACCCCAATGAAGTTATTGATGAAATAAGGAGACGGGGTATACCAACTCTTAAAGGCAATCATGATGAAAAGGTTGAAAACATCATCACTAATGCGGAAAGCCTTAATGAACCAGGCAAGAAATACGCATATCATTTGATCCGTGAAGATAACAAAGAATATTTAAGGACACTTCCAGCCCATATCAGACTTGACTTTAAAATGAATAACGAAAAGTTCAACCTTGTATTTGCACATGGAAGTACTCGAACTATCGACGAATATGTGCTTTTTGACACGGATGAAAATTATGTATTACAGATGATGGAAGAAGCAGATGCTGATCTACTTTTTGTGGGGCATTCACATAAACCATACCATCGCGTTATACAAACTGATGGCAGGTTCAAACACGTTATCAATCTTGGCTCTGTTGGAAAACCAAAAGATGGTGATCCAAGGGGTTGCTATGTTATGGTTACCTTGGATAAAGACTCTTCAGCATTAACCAATGATTGCATAATGATAGAATTCAGAAGAGTTGAATATGATGTCGAAGCATCTGCAAAATCGATTGAAGATAGTATGCTACCCGATGAGTTTGCAGCTTCGTTACGCTTCGCTAAATAACCATAAATGAGATTTCAAATAACAAAGCCGGATCAACTCCGGCCTTGTTATTTGTATTGTATTTAGAAACCAAGAGCTAGCTCATTTTTCTGAATGGAGTTTTGCAACAGCCACAATGAGTAAGGCGATACAGGACTTAAATGTTTTGGTAACCGAATCAGAAAAGAGGTGACAGAAAGGAAAAATGCAAAGTAAGCGATAGTAATTTGGGTAAGAACGTGACTGGAAACGGTCAGTTTTTTTTGTTTTTGGGCAATTATTCCTGTCATTTCGACGTTGAACTTTTAGATAGTTAGTGTTGGTTTGCGATGTGCCAGATGACAGGAAGCTACGCTCACTTAGGTTTAACTTTATCCCCAAAGTTATGTTCGACTTTAAAGGAAAAGAATTCACGATCCCTGCCGCAAGGCTGAATGAAATTAAATTGAGCCTAGAAAAGGAACACGGTCGCGATTTCACGGACAAAGAAGTGTCCGATGTTGCCGAGCTGATGTACCAGCTGGCGAGATTGTCTCTCGACCAGGTGATGGATGAACATGAATGGGAACAGAAACTTGAAGGAAAGCCAAAAGGGTATGCTTTTGAACCCAAGGGGTATAGCTGCAGGCTGTGCAATAGAGGTGGGTCGGATGTTGGCATGTGGTATGATAAATATGGACTTAAGTGTATGCACTGTCAGAAAGCTGTGGAATCTGGACTGATCCATGGCGAACTGACTAATGACCACGAGAGTTTTTACACCGATTATGATCTGGAATCACTTTTTAATGTGCACGGAAAAGCCCTGACACAGTGGATTGGTAAAGGAATCATCAGGCCGCGCATCATCCCTCGTTTCGATAATCCCAGCGCTAAGCACCTACGGATATTTTTGATTGCGGACAATTATGGCTTTCTTCCCCAAAAGGAAATGCTCCGGTTCTGGGACACCGTAGAGCAGGAAGTGGACGGGCAACTTTATGAGCGCCACCTGAAATGGTACCAGTGCTGCGATCCGTTTGAGTATCTCAAGGACTATAAGATCATGAATTATCTACGAAGGACTGATTCAGAAAATCCCCCTACCCAGCAGGAAGCCAAACCGAAGAAGCCGGAACAGGAATTTTGTAGTCAAAGTGCATTTCCTGAAGGTTTTGTGAATAAGCGTTATCCAACCAAACACCGGGCGAAACGTAAGAGACAGTAGTAAAATTTTGATTTGAATGGTTAAGAGTACAAATGTAAAATGGAGCTCTTTCGATCGAAGCATCGACTTAGGCCAAATTGGTTGCGAGGCACCTAAACATCATTTTATGTTTTTTCCATTTTTTTCTTGCCATAGATATTGATACAACTAATGAATATTGCCTAATACTCTTATGACTCATCCGAGCTTTTGACCTTCTTTTTTTACATACATATTATCAAGTTATTGTTTTCTTCTCTTCCTTTTGTGTAGTATTCTTGTTGGTTTTTCAAAAAATTTGAACCATAAGGCATGCGTTCAAGAAAAAATTTTAAATTTGAGTTGATAAAAAAAACCGTTACAAATACATTACGGGATTTCTTTGAAGGCTTGTAACTAATTGATATACAAATTATTAGAAATGGGTAGCGTCTGTCTGTTAATCAGAGGGTCGCTGGTTCGAGCCCAGCAGAGGGAGCCAAAGCCTACAACGAAAGTTGTAGGCTTTTTTCGTTTATAGCTGGACGAGAAGTTTATCCCGATTTATCGGGGAGCCCAGCAGAGGGAGCCAATATCAAGAAAAAGCCTTACCATGCCCGGTAAGGCTTTCTTGTTTTTAAAGGTTTTTGCTCTATGTCTATATATTCATTCTCTTAACCTCGCAACCTAAGTATTTCCAATCAATACTAAACTTAATATTAACATAACAAAATTAAGCTATACCCACCATTATTTTCGTGCTATGAAATCCTTCCTTAAGAAAAGGAAAGATAATGCATTTAAGCCATCTTAAACAGATAAAATAATGAAAAGAGTATTAGTAATAGTAAGTATGTTATTTAGCGGAGCTGCCTTTTGTCAGCAAAAATTAGATGTTCAAGCGCATCGTGGTGGTATGGCTTTAATTCCTGAAAACACTATTCCGGCAATGTTAAATGCTGTGAAATTAGGGGCTAAAACATTAGAGTTGGATGTGGTTATTTCAGCAGACGGAAAAGTAGTTGTATCTCATGACGGCTATATGTCAGCAGTTTTTATGACTAAACCAGATGGCTCTGAAATTACTAAAGAAGAAGAGAAGACATTGAGTTTATTTCAAATGTCTTATGAAAGTATTAGTCGCTATCAATCAGGAGTTAAAACACATCCTATGTTTCCTAGACAACTAAAGTTAAAAACGCATAAGCCATTGTTAAGTGATCTAATAGATAGTGTGGAAGTTTATGTGAAAGCAAACAAGCTTAAGCCGGTTTATTATAACATTGAAACGAAATGTTCTCCTATGGGTGATGGAAAATATAATCCTTCTCCAGCCATATTTGTGCAAACAATGATGGATGTGATTAATCAAAAAGGGATCAAAAAAAGAGTCATTATTCAATCTTTTGATGTGAGAACGCTGAAGATTTTGCATCAAACTGAACCAGAACTAAAACTATCTCTTTTGGTTCAAGGGAAAATGAATCTTACTGAAGAACAACTTAAAAAGTATGGCCTTTCAGCTAAAGAAGTTGAGGATTATTTTAAGCAATTGAGTACTAATAAAGGTGGACTAGAAGGAGATTTAGCGATTTTGGGTTTTGTGCCAGCTATTTATAGCCCATATTATAGTGGGGTAGATGCCGAAATGGTAAAAAAAGTACACGATAAAAAGATGCAAATTGTTCCGTGGACAGTTGATAAAGAAGAAGATATGATTGCCTTAGGCAAACTTGGTGTCGATGGAATCATCACTAATAGTCCAGATATTTTAATTAAGCTTTTTGGTAGTTATCAGAAAAAATCAAAATAATCTTTATAGGTTTTTAAATCCCCATCAAATCATAAATTAGGTTGAAAGTCTTATAACGTAAGTTGTAAGGCTTTTTTTAATCATAATTTTTCAACTAAAGAGTTAACAGGGAGGTTATATTTTTGAAAGCCCTTTGATGTGCTGGCTATGCGCTCGAAGCATTTTCATACCTTCAACAGTAGTCATCAATGGGATAGATTTATTTTTAGCATTACTTTTACTGATCTTATAAAGTAAATCCCAATGTTTTTTAATTTCTCCCCAAGCAAAAAATATCGAATGCCTTGGATCGTACATGTGAGTTGGTTCACTTGCTGCGCCATTCAATTCAATGATTGAAAAATTCTTTCCTTGTTCAAAATCATTCCAATTCTTAAACTTAATGTCGAGCCTTCCAAAATAGAATTCTGGTAATTGCTTGCAAACATTATCTATAACCTGTGTAAGATTCTTACTAATCATGTAACTCAAATCTATAAACTTAGCACCCCTGCAATGATTGCCAAAAGGTACTAAAACCTTTTCTTCATCCGTCGATAATATTTGTTCCAACTGATCTCCATAATGCTTTCTTAAGGTTTTAAATTGCAAAATATACCTATCATTTTTTCTGATTAGCATTTCCAATGTTGATTTCCCATCTCCAGTAATCATCAAAAATTCTTTACCAACGATTCCAGTAATTTTACCATAATCTTCATCTGGTAAGCGATGATAAAAGATACCCACTTCATTTTTATAGTCAATAAACTCTTGTGTTAGAAAATTGGCTTTGCTCTGCCTGCTGTAGTCAACAAGGTCGGCCAAATTATTGATCAATTTTACACCAGTGCCTCGTTCTCCCATATCCGGCTTAGCGATTAAGGGGAAACAAATTTCATTATCCGCTAACCTTGCCTTTAATTCTGGGGCATTGGTGCCATTGGCGAATAAGACTGTTTTTGGGTAAAACTGCTGATCAAGATGTTTGTAGCTATCACTTTTGTTTTCCATGGCAAAGCCTGAGTTAAGCCTCATTGGGTTTGCTGCACTAAAGAAAAAGAAAGTACGTGCTTTAGTACTTAGATATAGCCAATAAATATACATCGGTGCATAAACTAGGTGCATAGGCCAATATTCCCAGTTAAAGGTTTTGATGGTTGCAATTCTGAAATTCAGCTTCAAATTTTCAAAGATTGATAGTTTGGTTTTAGCTCTAGGTATTTTAAAGCTAATCTCTTTATCGATCCCACTTTTAAGGTCTTTATAAAGCATATCAGCAGTTGCTGAGGTAATTTTTACAGACGTAATGCTAACTGTCGAAATATTGTTGCTACGTGCCATGACCAATGCATTCTCTTGGTCGCCGGTGCCTGCAAACTGATGAAAGCGAATGGCTTTGTCTTGATTGATGTTTGGCTCCTTTTCTAACCAACTGGCAAACCACTGTTCTCTTTCATCTCTTATTGGCCGAGAGTAAAGCGTAGCAGAAGACCAAATGCAAGGTTGATTAACATTTATCGATTTCTTGTGTTTTTGAAACCCATCCCACCTGCATTCCATTAAGCTACCTTTTTTATAAAGGATGAGTGTGAAATTTTCAATCTCAGCTAAACTTATTTGATCAAAGGTTTTTTCAGGAAACTTTGATTGTATGATTTCTAATAAAATTATACCTCTGCTTTTACGATAGGATGGAAGTTTGACATGGTTTTCGAATGCTCCATTAAGTAATACAGCCACATCACCGTTGTCTTTAACAGCAATCCAAGTTCCACCGCTTTTAGGGTCTTTAGGATAGGCCAATTGATATTCCCCTTGCTTTTCAATAACAGGAGCAAATGCACAACCGCGTTCACTATTTTCATCACGGTTTGATGTGATAATAATACCTTCGTCAGTGGGAATATAACTTACTGTGCACATGCTTTTCTATACTTTAAGGTAGAAGCTGCAATGCCAAAATCTTCTGGTAATAAAATTTTAGAAATTAGGCTAAAACCAACTCTAATCAACGCCATGTGATGTACAGTATGTTCAAGATTATACATTAACTCTCTGTAATAATTTGTAGGCAATTGCTGCTTCCTTTCATCCTCAAAACTATATTCAGCCATAATGTTAAGTTCCTTATTCTCTAGCATGGTTAATCTATTTATTTGTTGAATCTTGGCGATCGCCATTTCCCTAATAGTCTCTAGATTATGATCTCGTTTACGTTTGTCATAATCTATGATACCAGTTTGATAACCATTGCCAAGCTCAATATAGAACTCTAAAATATGCCTAATGTGCTGGCCAATGGAAGCGTTTCCTAATAAGGGTATTGGTTCGCAAAATTGTTCATCAGACAATGCCTCAAGTGCATTTTCAAGCTGAGTGAGCAAGTAACAGATAGATTGGCTAAGCTGATTGATCATGGTCTTATTTTTTGATGAACGCCAAAAGTTTATTTCGCTCAGCTATGATGAGAAATAGGCAGCTAGCAAAAACAATTACTGCAAGCATGAATAATTTTCCAGAATCATTTTGCACCACAATGCCTAATTTGGTTAAATGAGAGAACAGCGCTCCCCCCATTAAACCAAATCCAAGTATAGCGCCATAAACTGTTGTTTTTGGAATAAGTATTAAGATGGAAGCAATTAGTTCAAGTATTCCAGTACCTATTCTTCCCCAAGGTTCTATCCCTAATTCAGTGAAAATATATATCGATACTGGAGCCGCAGAGAATTTAAAAAAGAGTGTTTGTAAAAGAATGATTGCTGCTATCAGCCTTGCTACCCAAATTAAAATGTTTTGTGTTTTTGTTTGCATGGTTATATGGATTTAAGGTTTGTCTTTAATTAAGGGCCATTGCGTGTTTGCTTTTTCTATTAAAGAAGTTTGTTGTTTTGTCCACATCTCTTTCACCTTCCCGTTGTAATTAAAATAGAGCTTGCCATCAACAATGGTCCAAGTATCGGTTTGTGTTGGTGCTTTGTGGCCATCTGCAGTTCCGTAAGCACAATAGCCCCCATATTGTGGACTATATTTTTCTGGCGATTTTTTAAAGCTTTCTAAATTTGCTTTTGAAGAGAAAAGCCAAGTAGCATCTTTATAGGAATAGGAAAGGCTGTCGGCTCCTTTTACAGGTTTAGATTCGGTAAAAAAAGCTACAGGGTCATAGCCTTTAATCGCTTTGCCAGCAGTACAAAAGATTTCAGATTTTTGTGCTTTAACCATAGATACGGTAATCAGCAGCATTGCAGTAATTGTGAATAATTTTTTCATGTTTTTTTATTGATTAGTTGAGTTTTGACCAGTTTTGTTCTGCTTTTTGTTTAAGTATAGTTTCATTTTGGTTCCAATCTTTCAAAGTGTTATTGAAAAATTTATTATAGAAAAGATAGAGTTTGCCATCTAATACTTTAAAAGTTTCGGGATCTACAGTTACCTTTTCGCCGGTTTTACCCATTGCATAAGCGCACCAACCACCAAACTGAGGTTCATATTTTAAAGGGTTGGCTTTGAAAAGTTCACGGTTTTGAGTTGTAGCAAAATGGTAGGTAATACCCTCGTTGGTTAAGCTTATTTCCTTTTTGCCTTCTATTGCTTTTTTGGAAGAAAAATAAGCTACTGGATCATAACCTTCAATTGCAAGTGCACTTTTGTCTATATTAAAGTTTTTTTTGCGTTGTGCCGTTTGGGCAGATGCTGATGTTAGTGAGAAAACTAGCAATAGCATTGTAATTATTATTCTCATAATTTATTTCATGTTGTTTGCCAATTGGTCGTCTATGTTTTAAAATCCTTACAACTTTCCTTAAATTTTTTCTCGGTTAAAAAATTTATATTTCATTTTAAAAAAATTGTAAGGATGTATTTTGTTTTCCGACTAATAGAAAATGAATTATATTTATAAGCTATGACGTCAAGCTATGCCAACTGAGAATGAAGATAAAACCTTAACTGAGCAATCATTATTGCTAGACCCCAAAAAATGGGTTGGGGAGTATGCCGATTATCTTTTTAAATATGCTTTCTTACGTGTTCGTAATGACGATTTAGCGAGAGATTTGGTTCAGGAAACTTTTTTGGCAGCACTTAAAGGATTAACTGGTTTTGATGGAAGAAGTAGTGAACGTACTTGGCTAACTGCTATTTTAAAATTTAAAATAATCGATGTATACCGAAAGGAATCTTCAGGGCTAAATAACATCAAAAAGCTTACAGAGGAAGAATCGCTTCAAGACGATTTTTTTAATACTGATGATGGCCATTGGAAAAAGGAACACGCACCAAAACCATTTGAAACAGGGCAAGACCCACTTCAAGCAAAAGAATTTAATAAGGTTCTAAAGGTGTGTATGCAGAAACTTCCAGTTTTATGGGCATCGGTATTTGCAATGAAACACCTAGATGAAGAAAAAACGGAAGTAATCCTTTCAGAACTTCGACTAACATCTGCAAATTTTTGGGTAATTATTCACCGGACAAAGCTTAGCCTAAGAGCTTGCCTTCAAAAAAATTGGTTATGAACCCACTAAAGAAAATTTCCTACAACTGTCGCCAAGCAACTTTTTTGATTGAAAAAAAGAGCATAACTAGGATTTCAATAAAGGAACAGTTCGAACTTAAATTTCATCTGGCTGGCTGCTCTGTTTGTCAGCTGTTTGAGCAACAAAGCTTAATGATTGATAGAATGGTAAAAAGACATTTTTTTACCGATACGAACGAAAACCCAAAGCTAGATGATGATTTTAAGAAAGCATTAACGAAGCGTATCGAAAATGAAATGGATAAGCAATAAGACAAAGGAATTTTTTTAATGTTCTCATACAGCAAACGAAGCCTTATAATGAAAATTATAAGGCTTTGGCTTTTATCGCTTGTTTTGAAATTTGAGGATAACCTTCTGAGCTATATCTACAATCATTTTCAGCTTAAACACATAAATTTTAATATACATTAATCATTTATGAATGATTGGGGCCTCAGCTATTGTAGATGTATTCCCTATTCGTGTGTTATTCGTATGTGGGTCCTATCTAATCCGCAATGAGTGCAAAACTAATCCGCGTCTAGTCCGCCTCCAATGCGGACTAGACGCGGACTCAATGCGGACTAGATGCGGATTCACTAGGGAGAAAACAGCAATGGGACTGCAATGATAATTAAAGGATGATGCGGTGTCTTATACTTGATTAACCTTACAAAAAAGGATACTTAAACGGTTATATACTTACAGTGATAAAAAGATAAACGGATATAGCCTTACACTAGGTCTGATATGGGTTTCGTTTTACAGCTCAGATGTGGCCTTTTATCATTCAATTTTTTTCTTATCTTAAATTTTAATACTTTCGCCGCCCCCACTAAATTTTTATTTGCTAGCTCCCTCCAGATGAAGAGATTTTTATACGGAATTGACTTTGGTACTACCAATTCGGCATTGGCTATTTATAACGAAGATTCAAAAGAAATCCATAGCACAATCATTATTCCTTCATTGATCTATTTTTATCATCAGCTAGATGCTGGTAAGGATAAAAACTATGTGGTAGGTGAAGAAGCTATTGAGGCTTATTTAAATGATGGGATGAAGGGTCGTTTTATTAAATCTATTAAGCAAATTTTATCAAGAAGTAGTTTTACTGAAACTCGAATTCATAACAGAAAGTACAATGCATCAGACTTGGTGTCTATTATTTTGAAAGAATTAAAAGGCAGGGCCGATGAATTGATTGGTCAAGATTGTAAAAAGGCAGTTATTGGTAGACCTGTGTTTTTTAATGATGATAATGTACAAAAAGACACTTTGGCGCAAAGCAGGCTGGATAAGGCTGCGACACTTGCTGGCTTTACCGAAGTTCGCTTTCAATTTGAACCTATTGGAGCAGCTTTTGCCTACGAGAAAACATTATCGAAAAAAGAAAAAGTGCTAGTGGCAGATTTAGGTGGCGGTACAACAGACTTTACCTACTTGGTACTTGATCCCGAAAAAGTGGGCAGTAAGGATAGAAAGAATGACATGATGGCCACTGGAGGGATTTATATTGGTGGGGATAGTTTCGATTCGTCGTTCATGTGGGAAAAAGGAACACCTTATTTCGGTAAATACACAACTTATGAAGCAACTAGGGGTAAGGTATTAACCGTTCCCAAATCCCTTTTTGTAAATATTTGCTCTTGGGAACAGATGAATTTCTTTAACGGGCAACGGATTAAAAAAGATATTGAAGACTACTATTATTATTCTGGGAACGACCCTAAGTTTAAAAATCTAATTACGCTGATTGAGAATAATTTAGGCTATTCGGTTTTTCAAGCTATTGAAAAAACTAAGATTGAATTATCAAACACAACTACCTCTAAATTTAGTTATCATAATATGGATATCAATATTGATGAAGAAATTCCTTTGTCAAGCTACCAGCAAATCATTAAAAAAGATGTAGATAGAATTTCAACCTATTTGAATGAATTCATGTTGCAAAATAATATAGAGGGAAAAGATATTGATAGCCTTTTTTTAACAGGTGGAACTTCTATGGTAGGGAGTATTCAGCAACTGTTTAAAGAAAAATTCCCTCATCTTAAACTAAACTCTGGAGACAATTTCAAAAGTGTTGCCAAGGGCTTAGCCTATAGTGGTTATCTTTTTGATTAAGCAGTTTAGATATCTACTTTTTCATCCAATGCCATGAACCAAATTTATCTGGATTAAAGAAATCAGGGTTAAGTTCTACGTTTATTTTAAAATCTGAATATTCTTCTGTTTGAACGAGTTTGTTTTGTACATAAATTTTAACATTTCCTTCGTGCCACATCTTCCCAATTTGTTGGTGATTTTCAAACTGACATTCTAAGCGAGACTTTGGTCTTTGTTGGATCATCCTTACTAAATAATGATTTTTAGAATCGTACCAAAGCTGACTAATTGTTGTATCCGCAACTGAAGTTCCAATAATGTCAATTGCCCGTCCTTTCCATTTGCTTTTATGAGCTTTTGTTAAGTCGAAACCTTGGTCAGTAAGTTTTTTGTTTACTTGTTCTAACGTCTCAAAATACATCCCCCCTAATAAATACACCAATATATTTGGATCTATAACAGCTTGCACTTTTTTAAATTTCCTAATATTATAAGTCGAATCTCCTCTGTAAATAATGGCATTGCCGTCTTTAATATCGCCTAAATCTATTCTAAAAAGATTAGGGAAAATACCTGCTTCATACCAAGTTTGAGTTCTAAATACGGTGTCGGCCCTAAGCATACTTGTCTTCTGCACAAAAGTGATGGTCTTTGGCCATTTTCCGTAAAACTGTTGGTGTATTTCCTTTAGTTTTGTATTGGTTTGTGCAATGGCTGATACGGCTAACATCAATAATAAGAGGGCAAAGCAGCTTTCTATTTTTAGGTTAAACTTCATGGTTTAAATATTTAATACAAGATAAGCTTGTGATGTTGATGAAAATCAAAAATCATATAAAATATTAGTTACAAGCTGTTTGCTACTCTTGTTTAAACCTCATATTTTATCATTTCTCTCTTCACTGTTCCATCATCAAAAAAATCGAAAACAGCATAAGCAGGATCAAATTCTTGAAAAGCTCCACCCCACCAATTCCCAGAAATTGCACCGTTACAGTAATAATCAATATTGTGGTAATTAATTTCATCCTGTAAATGGATATGACCACTTAAGCAAGTTTTGATGTTTGGGTATTTATTGAACAATGTTTTAAGTGCAAAAAAGTCGGTATGCATTAAGTTTCTCTTGATCATCAAATCGCCATTGGCTTCGGTTTTATTAAAAAATAAGCCAGCACAAATAGATAGGATTGGGATATGTGAAACAATGCAAATTTGTTGGTTAGCAGGAATTTCAGCAAGCTTGTTCTTGAGCCACTCTAATTGTACTTCATCAACTTTTGCAATATAGCCTCCTGCTAGATTAAGTTGAGTACTATCTAAGACAATAAAATTCCAGTTTTCTTTTTTAAAATGATAATAACGCTCTGTCATTTTAAGTTCTTTTACCGCATAACTTTTCCCGTACAAAGGATCGGTAGTATCAGGTGTTTTTTGGAACCAGCCATAAATATCATGGTTCCCAATGCAAGGGTATACAGGTAAACTGTTCTCCTTTTGCATGATTTGATGATAAAGTGTCCATTGCGTTTGTGTTGATTCTTTAGTTGCAGCTAATGCATCCATGATACAATCTCCGCCATTGATGATGAAATCAACTTTAGGTTTTAATTGATTGACATGCTTTAAGGCTTTTGCCATTCCAGCTTCAGGGACCGCACCAGTTTTAACGTGTATGTCAGATATAAAGGCAAATCTGAAGGATTTTTTCGGAGCTTGTTCTTTTGCACTAATTGCTGCGGGAAGTACGGATAGCCCTGCGGCAATAAAGCCAGATTGAAGAAATTCTTTTCTTTTCATTGTTCAAACATATTTAATACAATATACATTAGATTTATTTTTTATCCTTAAAAAATAAGGCGTAATCCCATTTAACGCTCATAAATTTAGTCAATAATCAATATATTTAACTCATCAGTTTTAATCAACTAACTCATGAAAGGGATATATTTTCTAATCATAATTTTATTTACCACCTCCCTTTATGGACAGGTAAAAAAGACACCAAACATCATCATCATTATTTCAGATGATCATGCGCTATCAACCATCGGTGCTTATGGCGCTAAATATGGTGCTACCCCAAATATAGATCGCTTGGCTAAAGAAGGTGCGGTTTTTACAAATGCTTTTGTAAATAATTCAATCTGTGCGCCAAGCAGAGCTACTTTGTTGACTGGGAAATATAGTCACATGAATGGCTTAAGAGATAATATGGATGAGTTTGATGCCTCGCAAGATGTTTTTCCAAGGCGAATGCAGCAAGCTGGTTTTCAAACGGCTTGGGTGGGCAAGTGGCATTTGAAGACTTATCCTCAAGGATTTGATTTTTGGAATATCGTTCCTGGTCAAGGACAGTATTACAATCCGTCATTTATTAGCATGAATGGAGATACAAGCAAGCTCAATGGATATTGTACTGATGTAACTACAGATATTGCTTTAGATTGGTTAAATAAACGTGATAAAGAGAAGCCATTCTGCATTGTAATTGGTCAAAAAGCACCTCACAGAACTTGGATGCCAGATATTCAGGATTTGGGTAAGTATGATCAAACTAAATTCCCACTGCCTAAAAACTTTTATGATCAATACGAGAATAGGCTAGCTGCGGGCAAACAGGATATGAACATTGTAAATACAATGAAATTGGGTTACGACTTGAAAATGAAGAGCGATACGTCAGATAAAGTAAATTCTGCTACTGCATTTACCACAAGGATGACCGCAACTCAACGCAAAGCTTGGAATGCATATTACGATCCAATAGAAGCCGATTTTTTAAAACAAAACCCAAAAGGGAAGGAGTTAGTAGAATGGAAATTTCAAAGATACATGCGAGATTATTTAAGTACTACTTTGTCTTTAGATAGAAATATTGGTAGAGTTTTAGATTATTTAGATAAAAACAACTTAACTGAAAATACAATCGTAATTTATACTTCTGATCAAGGGTTTTATATGGGTGAACACGGTTGGTTTGATAAACGTTTCATGTACGAGGAATCGATGCATGCGCCATTTATTGTGCGTTATCCTGAAGTGGTTAAAGCTGGAACTATTATGCCGCAGTTAGTTTCTAATGTAGATTTTGCCCCAACCTTTTTAAAGTTGGCCAATGTCCCTATTCCTGCCGAAATTCAAGGTAAATCATTTGACAATTTACTAAAAAATCCAAAAGCGAAGTTCCGAGAATCTGTTTATTATCATTATTATGAGTTCCCTGGAGAGCACAGTGTGATGAGGCATTTCGGCATCAGAACAGATCGTTATAAACTTATACGTTTTTATGGTGCGGCTAATTTTTGGGAGTTGTATGATTTAAAAACAGATCCAAATGAAATGAACAATATTTATGGGCAGCAAGCAAGTGCTAGCTTAACAGGCGAATTAAAGCAAAAATTAAAAGCTTTGGTAACAGAGAATAAAGATGACGTTGCTTTAAAGGTGTTGGCAGAAAATAATTAATCGTTTTTTCGCAGGGCGATTAACCCTAAAATTGGACCTATCGCTAGCAGCATATAAATGTATTGTTCGTTGGCTTCAGTTTTTAAAGCGCCAATTAACTGTATGCTGATGATGGTGATGGAAAAGCCTATGCAGTTTACAATGGTTAAGGAAGAACCTTTATATTCAGCAACGGCATTTTGAGCCACTAGGGTTGAAAACAAAGGAGAATCTGCAACTACCGCCATTCCCCAAACAAACAGAAACGTGATGAAAATTATTGCAGGACTGTTTAATATAAATAAGGGTGAGGTTAGGCAACAAGCACAAGATAAACCTAAAGAAAGTGTCGCGATTTTTTTTACGCCAAATCGCTTCGAAATTATTCCACCAATTACGCAAGCAATACTTCCTGCGGCAATTATTAAAAAAGAAAAAAGCGGAATATTAAATGCTTCATTCGGGTGCTGATTGTTGTAGGTTAATAAAATAACAGGAACAAAGACCCAAAAAGCATAAAGCTCCCACATGTGCCCAAAATAACCAAAAGCAAAGCTTCTGAATTTCTTGTTGCTAAAGCCTTTTATAAAAGCTTTTAAACTTAATTGCTGACCTACTTTTCTATAGGGGCCATCTGGAACAAAGCTGAATACAATTAACCCCCCAATTAAGGAAAGCAATGAAGTAGAAAGTACAATATAATGCCAAGGTATTCCATTTATGCTTTTTAAAAAGTGAGGGAAAGCGGTTCCAAAAACTAGGGCGCCTACTAAAAACCCTAACGATTTACCTAAACCTTCTTGAAAATGGTCTGCCACAATTTTCATCCCCACTGGGTAAATGCCAGCTAAAAAGAAGCCTGTGGTGAATCTAATAAGCAATAAAAGAACAACATTTAGGTTGTTAATATTTACACAAAGATTTGTTAATGCAGCAATAACGGCACAAATAAAGAAAATTTTAGAAGGAGAAAAACGATCAGAAATACTTAATAAGGCAAATACTAAAGTGCCAATGATAAAGCCAAATTGAACTGCACTGGTAAGGTGAGCTAAATAAGAAGAAGGAAAATGTAGTTCCTTAACCAAGTCACTGATAATGGCATTTCCTGCAAACCATAATGAAGTGCAGAAAAATTGTGCCACTACAATAATGGGTAGAATCAATTTCTTTGGTTGCGAGATGCTCGATGTCATTACACGATAAAGATATTATTTTAATACACCTATATAAAGCTGTAAAACAAAAAAAGTCCCCCAATTTTATATCGGGGGACTTTAAAAAAAAATATTTCTAATTGTTACCAGAAATAAGCATAAAGTGCAGTTAAAATAACTACGATAGCTGCAGTACCTAAGGCGAAGCTATTGTTTACTTTAAACATGCTGCTATCTATTTCTAAACCTTTAGATTCTTTTCCTCGTTTCGAATCGATTAAGCTAATAATTACCATACCAATAACAGCAATTATAAATACAAATCCCATTCTATCTAAGAAAGGAATTTCATATAATGATGTTCCGTCTTCTTGAACTACTAAAGATGAGAAACCAGCTGAACTTAAGAATTGTAAGTCCATCAACCTTGGTAAGAATTTAAATAATACCGATAGGGCGAAACCTCCAACTGTGGCAAACATAGCTGCATTTGAGCTGGTTTTCTTCCAGAAAAAACCTAAAATAAACATTGCAAAAATACCCGGACTAACAAAACCGGTATATTCTTGAATAAACTCAAAGCCACCTTTTTTGTCGATACCTAGGAAAGGAGCAAGGATTACTGCTGCAATCATGGCAACAACCACTACAATTTTACCAACGCTTACTAATTTTTGCTCACTAGCATCTTTGTCTATTTTTTTCTTGAAAATATCTAATGTAAAAATGGTTGCAATACTGTTTACTTTTCCCGCTAATGACGCTACAATAGCTGCTGTAAGGGCAGCAAATGAAAGTCCTTTTAATCCGGCAGGTAAAAGATTTAATAATACAGGATAAGCTTTATCTGGATTCAACTCTCCATTTTGCAACATTTCGGTTTGTAAACCACCTTTCATGTGTATCACATAAGCAGCAATACCAGGCAATACAACAATTACAGGCATTAATAACTTTAAAAATGCAGCGAATAAAATACCGCTACGAGCAGTTTTTAAATCAGCACCTAAGGCTCTTTGGGTAATGTATTGATTACAGCCCCAATAGTTTAAGTTCACGATCCACATACCGCCAAGTAATACAGTTAAACCTGGTAAACTTGGGAAGTTGGTGTTCTCTTTCTTCAAGATCATGTGGAAGTGGTCGTCTGATTGGCTCATCATGTAATTAAAGCCATTCATTACGCCTTCTTGTCCGTTAAGTTCAGCAACTCTATCCAAAGCAAGATAAGTGGTAACTAAACCTCCTAAAATCAGGAATAATACTTGGATAACGTCTGTGTAGCCAATTACCTTCATTCCGCCTAATGCGATAATGATAGCAAAAACAGCTAAGGCATACATACATAAATTAGTATCGATACCAGAAATACCATTAATGGCTAATGCACCTAGGTATAAGATTGATGTTAAGTTAACTACTACATAAAGCAATAACCAGAAAACAGCCATGATCATGGCTACAGTTTCATTGTAACGTTGCTGCAAAAATTGCGGCATGGTATATATCTTGTTTTTAAGATATACAGGGATAAAAAATACCGCTACAATAATTAATGTAGCTGCCGCCATCCACTCATAGGTAGCGATAGCTAAACCCATTTTAAATCCATTACCACTCATGGCAATAAATTGTTCTGAAGAAATGTTGGATGCGATTAATGATGTTCCAATTGCCCACCAGGTTAACGAACCCTCGGCTAAGAAGTAATCATGGGATGCAGAAACTGATTTCTTCTTTTTTCTATATATCCAGAAGCCATAAACGGCTACGATAACGAAGTAAACAAGAAATACAATGTAATCTTTAATGTCTAAACTATTCATTTTATGTGTTTGTTTGGTTAGAGTTCTAAATGTAGTAATTTTTGGCTAAATCGGTTAATCGTTACAACCGGTTAATTGTTGAAACTGGTTAACTGTTAGTGTCAGTCTGAGCGTAGTCGAAGACTCAGAAAACCAAGAAAATCAAAAAATGCTCCTCCGACTACGCTCAGGATGACATTTTTTGATTTTACAATTAACCTAATAACTAGATATGTCTATTAATGATGTTTTCTAAGTATTCTTGTCTGCCGCTTAAAGTAGCTGGTTCACCATTTTCTGCAGCATAGTTTCTCAAATCTTCTAAGGTTAATTTACCTTGTTCAAATTCTGCACCTTTACCACTATCAAAAGAAGCATAGCGGTCTGCACGAACTTTTTTGTAGTCTGATTTTTGCAAAATAGAATCAGCAGTTACCAAAGCACGAGCAAATAAGTCCATTCCGCCTACGTGAGCATAGAATAAATCTTTTTGGTCTGTAGAATTACGACGAATTTTAGCATCGAAGTTTACACCGCCACCTTGTAAGCCACCACCTTCTAATATGATTAACATGGCTTCTGTTAATTCATTGATATCATTGGGAAACTGGTCAGTATCCCAACCATTTTGGTAATCTCCACGGTTAGCATCAATAGAACCTAATAAACCATTGTCTACTGCAACTTGTAGTTCGTGTTGGAAAGTATGACCAGCTAAAGTGGCGTGGTTAACTTCTAAATTCAATTTAAAATCAGCCAATAAATCATGCTCTTGCAAGAAACTTTTTACAGTTGCTGCATCATAATCATATTGGTGTTTAGATGGTTCACAAGGTTTTGGTTCGATGAAGAATGTTCCTTTGAAACCTTGTTTACGAGCATAGTCTTTAGCCGTATGTAAGAATTTAGCCAAATGCTCTTGCTCACGTTTCATGTTGGTATTTAGCAAGCTCATGTAACCTTCTCTTCCTCCCCAAAACACGTAATTTTCTCCGCCAAGGGCGATGGTTGCGTCTAATGCAGCCTTAACCTGCGCTCCACCATGTGCTAATACATGAAAATCTGGATTAGTAGAAGCACCATTCATGTAACGTCTGTGGCTGAATAGGTTAGCTGTTCCCCAAAGTAATTTTACACCGCTATCTGCTTGTTTTTGTTTAGCATATTCTACTAAAGCCTGTAACCTGCGTTCGTTATCTGCAACATCATCTGTATAATCAACAACATCCACATCGTGGAAACAGTAGTAAGGTAATTGCATTTTGGTAATGAATTCAAATGCTGCATCCATTTTATCTTTTGCACGTTCAACTGCATCTTTCTTTTCATCCCATGGGAAAATATGTGTTGCTCCACCAAATGGGTCTGCGCCATTTCCATTAAATGAATGCCAATAAGCACATGCAAATTTAAAGTGCTCGTTCATGGTTTTTCCAGCAACTACTTTGTTTGCATCGTACCATCTAAATGCTAGTGGATTATCGCTTTGCAAACCTTCAAATTGTATTTGCTCAATACCTTTAAAAAATTCTTTTGCTCCTGTTACTACTTTTGTCATCGTTTCTTTGTTAATTTTTTTGGATAAATTTTGGTTAATGGTCTATGGTTGATAGTCAATTGTCTGGGCGGTTAGGCCATTAACAATTTACTATTGTCTATTAACCAGCTAACTCTTGTTCTAATATTTCTTTCCAATCTTGATAAATTGGTTCGTATGCTTGTGAGTTTTTAGGCTCTATTAATTTTAATATGTCGTGTTGCGAAAATGCATCTGCTGCATCAGTAAAAATGCCTGCGCCAATTCCTGAACCTAAAGCTGCTCCAACACTACCGTCGTTTTCATATAGTTCTACAGGCACACCCGTTACATCTACAAAAGTTTGAGCAAATACATCACTTAAAAATAAGTTTGCCTTACCCGCTCTAATTACTTTTGGTTGCATTCCGTTTGTTCTCATGATATCTAATCCATACCTAAATGAGAAGGCAATGCTTTCTTGAACGGCTCTAAAAATATCTGATTGGTTATGCGTATTTAAATCAATACCTGATAATTGTGCGCCTGTAAACTTATTGTTCAACATCCGCTCTGCGCCATTGCCAAAAGGTAAAACCTTTAAGCCTTTGCTGCCAATTGGCGATTGAGCCGAGATATGATTTAATTCTGGATAAGAAAGGTAAGGAGCGAAATTGTGTTTTGCCCAACGATACATACTTCCAGTTCCGTTAATACATAGTAAAACGCCAGTGTGTTTTAATTCTGGCGTATAGGTTACGTGTGCAAAGGTATTTACCCTCGATTGTTTGTCGTATGTTAATTCATCGCTAACGCCATAAATTACACCTGATGTTCCGGCAGTTGCGGCAACTTCACCAGGTTTTAACACATTTAATGATAAAGCATTGTTGGGTTGGTCGCCAGCTTTATAAGAAACAGGTATACCTTCAGTTAGGCCTAAAAGTTTAGCAATGCCTTCTTTTAGATAACCATGTTCTGAGAATAGAGCTTGAATTTTAGGGATGTGATTTTCATTTAATCCGTAATGATTCATTACATCTTTAGAGATTTCATCTTTCTTGAAATCCCAAAAAATACCTTCAGATAAAGCAGGAATACTAGTTGTAATTTGCCCTGTAAGTTTCATTGCAATGAAATCGCCCGGCAACATCACCTTGTCTATTTTTTCATAAATTGCAGGCTCGTTGTTTTTTACCCAAGCTAATTTTGAAGCTGTGAAATTACCTGGAGAGTTTAAAAGGTTTTCGAGTGATTTTTCGTGGCCAATTGCATCAAAGGCTTTTTCGCCTAATGCTACAGCTCGGCTATCACACCAAATAATGCTATCCCTTAAAACTTCTTGTTCTTTATCTACTGCAACTAATCCGTGCATTTGGTAGGCAATGCCGATTGCCTTTATTGATTTTGGGTCAAATAAATCTAAAGCATTTACTTTTAAAATAGCTTGTTGCGCATTATGCCACCAATCCATTGGGCTTTGTTCTGCCCAGCCGGGTTGAATTGATTTAATGGCTGTCTCTTCTTCTGGGTACTGTACAGTAGCCACACTCTTTTGAGTTTGAATATCAACAACTGCAACTTTTATAGACGATGTGCCTACGTCAATACCTAGTAAATACATTCAGTTTGTAATTTATAAATTTGGTTCTATGCAAACGGTTGCATAAAGATAGACGTAAATTTATAAAAGTCAAATATTTTGAAAGTTTTTTTCGATTTTTTTAAATAAGGTTATGCAACTTGTTGTTTTGAGTTGCTTTCCATCAGGATAAAGAAGAATGTCTTAAATAGAATTCCCTGTCGATTGCCTTTCGACCAACGTTGGGTCTAATACAATATGTTGAATGTCTTGATATGGATTCTCTTGTTGAATCATTTTAAGAAACATTTTAGCGCATTCACTACCCATTTGGTTGGGGTGTTGGTCTATTGTGGATAGGTTTGGGGTAATGTATGCCGAAAAACCTTCGTTTGCAAATCCAATTACGCCAATTTTAGGAGGAGTTTCATCAATTTCCTTTAGTTTTTTAATTACCCCAAGCGCCGTAAAATCGTCTCCAGCAATAATTGCGTCAGGTCTATTTTCTAATCGCATTAATTTACTAGCTCCAAATCTACCGTCCTTAATAGATAGTCCACCGAGGATGATGTTCTCTTCCGAAACGGGTAAGTTGTTGTCTTTTAATGCTTTTTTGTAGCCTTCTAGCCTGTCGCTAAAAATCTTTATTTGATGGATGGTGGTGATGAAAGCAATGTTCTTGTATCCTTTTTGAATTAAATATTCAGTAGCCATGTAACCAGCTTTAAAGTCATCTAGTGTTACCGTTGGTACATTTAAGTTACTGTTCACCCTATCAAAAATAACAAGTGGTTTGTTTTGTTTAATGATTTCAGTAAAGTGAGAAACGTCTTCAGTTTCTAAAGACATGGAGGCAATTATTCCATCAACTTGTGCTTCTAGCAATGTTTTAACCCCGTTTATTTCGTTCTCAACAGACTCGTTAGATTGATAAAGGATAACTCTATAGCCACTATCTTTTAAACCTTCTTCTATACTATGTATAATAGAAGCAAAAAAATGTGCTTGTACGCTTGGTACAATTACACCAATAATGTATGTTTTGCCTGATTTTAATGCAGAAGCTAGCCGGTTTGGACTATAATTTAATTTTTTAGCTGTGGCGATTACTGCTTCTCTCGTAGCTTCACTAATAGCTGGAAAACCACTTAATGCCCTAGAAACCGTTGATACGGTGATGTTCAGCTCCTTGGCAATGTCGTATATGGTGGTTTTCTTTTTCAATTATTGTTATATGTTAAAACTCCAATTCGGCTGCAAACTAAGAAAAAATAAATCATTCTAAAAATCTTGACCGATAGTTTAAATAAAAATAGTGCAACCGATTGCATTTTTATAAAAATAAAGTTAATTTAGGCGTACCAAATATTTGTGGGAATAATATTCAATTATTAAAGAGTATGAGCGTTATGAAAAAATTGCTAATTGTAGTTGTTTTGGTTTTACTGCGAGGATTTGTCTTTGCGGCTGGAACAAATCCATTTATTATCAAGTCTTACGTTCCTGGAAGTTTTGTAATTGCCAATAAAGGAAAGGTTAGCTCTATTTTATTGAGTGATAATGAGTTTGCCGGTGTAACCAGAGCTGCTAAAAACCTGCAAAGCGACTTACAAAAAGTAACAGGTTTAAATCCTTCACTTTCTACAGAAAAAGCAACTGGATTAACAATCATCATCGGAACCATTGGCAATAGTAAAATCATCGACCAGTTGGTGAAAAACAATAAAATTAACGTTGCAGGTATTGCTGGGAAATGGGAAAGCACATTAATTGAAGTGGTTAAAAACCCATTGCCTGGTATAGACAGTGCTATGGTTATTGCTGGAAGCGATAAACGAGGAACGATTTACGGTGTTTATGAATTATCATATCAAATAGGCGTTTCGCCGTGGTATTATTGGGCAGATGTTCCTGTTAAAAAAAGTGAAAGTTTATTTGTTAAATCAGGAAGGTACGTTGTTTCATCGCCTGCGGTAAAGTACAGAGGCATTTTTTTAAATGATGAAGCGCCTGCCTTATCAGGATGGACACATAAGGAGTTTGGAGGTTTCAATTCTAAATTATACGAAAAGGTATTCGAATTGATTTTGCGCTTAAAAGGCAACTATTTATGGCCTGCAATGTGGGGCAATGCGTTTAACGACGACGATAAAATGAACCCGATTTTGGCTGATGAATATGGGGTGGTGATTGGTACATCGCACCATGAACCTTTAACTAGAGCCCATGATGAATGGAAAAGATATAAAGGCGGTAAATGGAATTATGATCAAAATCCACAGCAATTAAGAGAATTTTGGGAGAGTGGTTTACAGCGTGTAGCAGATAAGGAGCAAATCATCACTATTGGTATGCGAGGCGATGGAGATGAACCGATGTCTACCGGAACAGCCACTGCGTTGTTAGAAAAAATTGTTAAAGATCAACGAGAAATAATTGAGAAAGTAACCAAAAAACCTGCATCAGAAACTCCTCAAATTTGGGCTTTATATAAAGAAGTACAGGATTATTATGATAAGGGAATGCGTGTGCCAGATGATGTGACTTTGCTATTGGCCGATGATAATTGGGGTAATATCAGAAAGCTGCCTAAATTAAATGAAGCGCCAAGAAGCGGAGGATATGGTATTTATTATCACTTTGATTATGTGGGCGATCCGAGAAATTATAAATGGGTAAATACCAATCCAATTCAGAAGGTTTGGGAGCAAATGAACTTGGCTTATGAGTATAACGCGAATCAGATTTGGATTGTTAATGTAGGCGATTTAAAGCCAATGGAGTTTCCGATAGAATTCTTTTTAGATTACGCTTGGGCGCCTGATGCCATTCCTGCCGAAAAATTGAAAGACTATATTATTAATTGGTCTAACAAACAATTTGGACAAGAGTATGCTGCTGACATCGCTGATATTTTAGATTTATACAGCAAGTACAATGGGCGAATTAAGCCAGAATTATTGAATGATAAAACTTATAGTTTAGCTAATTATAACGAATTTGAAAATGTTGTGGCCGATTATAATTCGTTAAAAGATCGCAGCAAATTTATTTACGATAGAATTCCTGCTAATCAGAAAGACGCTTTTTATCAACTGGTTTTACATCCTGTAGAAGCAAGTGCCAATTTAAATGAGTTATATCTGTCAGTTGCCAAAAATAAATTATACGCTAGACAGGGCCGTTTTTCTGCAAATGCAATGGCAGATAAAGCAGCGGAATTATATAAAAAGGATGAAGAAATTACCAATTACTATAATAAAGTAATGGCAAATGGTAAATGGGATCACATGATGGATCAAACTCATATTGGTTATACTTATTGGCAACAACCTGATAAAAATTCGATGCCTGAAACTGTTATGCTTGCGTTTACAGGTGATTTATCTAAAGCTCAACTCGGACTTGCAATCGAAAGCAGTGATTCATCCTGGACAGGTAAAACAAAGGTTGATGTAGCTTTTCCAACATTTGATTATTACAGCAACAAAACACATTACTTAGAGCTATTTAATGGCAGAAAAGGGTCGTTTAAGTATGAAATTAAAGCCCCAGGTTTCGTAAATGTAAATGCTCCAACGGGTGAAGTAAAAACCGAACAAAGAATTTATTTAAGTATAGATTGGGAAAAAGCACCTGCTGGAAAAACGGAATCTGTAATTACAATTTCTGCAAACGATGGTTCTAAAATTACCTTGCCAATTAAAATAGACAACAGAAGGTTTTTGGATAAAAATATTAATGCCTTTGTTCCAAAAGATGCATACATCTCAATGGAAGCGCCAAGCTACAGTAGAGCCGTAAACAGCCGACCAATTTTTTGGAAAACAATACCTAATTATGGTAAAACGGCAGGAGGTGTGATGCCAGTTCCGGTTACTTCGCCAGTTCAAAAATTAGATGCTAATACTCCGCATTTGGAATATGATTTCTATTCAAACGAAACAGGAACCTACAATTTGCACAGTTATATCTCTCCAACCATAGATTTTACAAATACTGATGGATTAAAATTTGCAATTTCTGTAGACGAGCAACCACCTGTTATTGTTAACATTAGCGCCGATTATAGAACTGAAGCAGCTTGGAGAAAATCAGTTGCAGATAACATCAAGATTTTTAAAACGGCACTGAAAATTGATGCTGTAGGCAAACACACCTTAAAATATTGGATGGTAACTCCTGGTGTAGTATTGCAAAAACTAGTAATAGATTTAGGTGGATTAAAGCCAAGTTACTTAGGTCCGCCGGAAACTTTTGTAAGTAAACAAGAAAAATAAAACCATTTATAAATTGAAAATATGAGCAATAATTTAAAACTTTCTGGCTTATTTGTAATGATGGCCTTAACTGCAAGCGCCTGTCAGCAGAACCAAAAAACGGCAAATAATGAAACTGCAGATACGACTAAAAAATCTAAATATCTATCTCCGCCATTAATTAAAGAAATTTATACTGCTGATCCTTCTGCGCATCTTTTTGAAGGCAAAATTTATATTTATCCATCTCATGATATAGAAGCTGGAACTCCAGAAAATGACATGGGTGACCACTTTGATATGCGTGATTACCATATTTTAAGTATGGACAGTGTTACAGGAAAAGTAACTGATAATGGCGTAGCCTTAAGTGTAAAGGATATTCCTTGGGCAGGTAGACAGCTTTGGGCACCAGATGCAGCGTTTAAAAACGGGACTTACTATTTATATTTTCCTGTTAAGGATAAAAACGATGTGTTTAGGATAGGTGTGGCTACGGCTAAAAATCCTGCTGGTCCGTTTAAAGCAGAACCTAAACCAATGGAAGGTAGTTTTAGTATAGATCCAGCTGTTTTTACAGATACTGACGGTAATTCTTACATGTATTTCGGTGGAATTTGGGGTGGTCAATTGCAAAGATGGAACAACGGAAAATACGATGCCAATGGGTCAAAAACAGATTCTGGCAAAGAAAATGAACCTGCTATTTCTGCAAAAGTTGCCAAGTTGAGTAAAGATATGTTAAGCTTTGATGGAGCTGTTCAGGATGTGAAAATCTTGGATAAAAACGGAAAAGAATTACTAACTAAAGACCATGATAGAAGATTTTTTGAAGGTTCTTGGATGCATAAATTTAATGGTAAATATTATTTTACTTACTCAACTGGCGATACGCACTTTTTAGCTTCAGCGATTAGCGATAGTCCGATGGGTCCATTTACTTATCAAGGTACTTTCATGAATCCTGTTCAAGGCTGGACAACCCACCATTCAATCCTTGAGATAAAAGGTAAATGGTATATTTTTTACCATGATACAGAGTTATCTAATAAAACTCATTTAAGAAATATCAAGGTAACGGAATTAAAACACAATGCAGATGGAACTATCGCTTTGATAGAACCAATGAATAAATAACATATTTGATTAGTGATATCATGATAAAGAGTTTCTTTTTTGGTTGTATGTTTCTTCTAGTTTTTGCGAACTTATCCAATGCACAAACCTATTTAAAACAACAAGGGACGGTTAAGCAGTTATTCGTTAAAGACAAACCTTATTTAATTTTAGGTGGAGAATTGGGTAATTCAAGTGCTTCTGATAATGAGTATATGAAAAACATTTGGCCAAAAATGACGGCAATGAATGTAAATACCATTCTTGCTCCCGTATATTGGGATTTGATAGAGCCAGAAGAGGGAAAGTTAAACTTTACATTAGTTGATAGCTTAATCGCAAATGCAAAGAGGAATGATATAAAACTTGTGTTTTTATGGTTTGGCGTTTGGAAAAACAGCATGTCATGTTATGCGCCATATTGGGTTAAAAAAGACCAACAAAGATTTCAAAGAGCAACGGATAAAAATGGTATTGGTCAAGAAATACTTAGCCCTTTTTACGAGAATAATCTCAATGCAGATGTTAAAGTTTTCAAGGAATTAATGAAACACATTAAAACAGTTGACAGTAAAGACCAAACTGTGGTAATGATTCAGGTAGAAAATGAAATTGGAATGTTGCCAGAAGCTAGAGACCACAGCCCTTTGGCAACAGCGGCATTTAAAAAGCCAATTCCAGCGGCATTTTTTAATTACTTAAAAAAGAATAAAGATAGCTTAATGCCAGAATTTAAAGCGGTTTGGGAAAGGAATGGTTTTAAAACTGCTGGTAATTGGGAAGAAGTTTTTGGTAAAAGTTTGGCAACTGATGAAATTTTTATGGCTTGGTATTATGCCGATTTCATTAACAAATTAACGGATGCTGGAAAGTCTGAATATAATTTACCGATGTTTTTAAATACTGCCTTAAACTATAAAAAAGAAGCTAAGCCAGGCGAATATCCAAGTGCAGGACCATTGCCTCATGTAATGGATGTTTGGAAATCGGCAGCGCCAAGAATAGATTTATTATCGCCCGACTTTTATAATCCAGATTTTAAGTATTGGAATGATTTATATGTGAGAGGAGGAAATACACTCTTCATCCCAGAAATTCGTTTCGAACAAGGAGTTGGAGGAAAGGCGTTTTATGCAATAGGGCATCATAGCGCTATGGGATTTTCGCCTTTTTCTATAGAAAATGGTTCAAAAGAAGAGACTGCTGAAGTAACAGCGACTTATAAATTACTGGATCAATTAAAACCTATTGTTCTTCAGCATCAAGGTAAGGGAACAATTAATGGGGTTTTATTTGATAAAATAGATGCCAAAAAAGAAATCAAAATGGGCGATTATATTTTAACTTTCTCTCACGACTTAAGTTTAGGTTGGTCGGCAAAAGCAAAAGACGAAAAATGGCCAATTACAGGTGCATTGGTTATTCAGCTTGCTGCGGATGAATTTATTGTAGCTGGAACAGGAGTTGTAGTCACTTTTAAACCAATAGCAACCAACACACGGGCTGGAATTGGATACATTGACGAAGGTGTTTTTAAGGATGGTATATTTGTTCCAGGTTTAAGAATGAATGGCGACCAAAGTCATCAGGGTAGGCATTTAAGAATTCCAGAGGGAGATTATAGCATCCAAAAAATCAAGTTATATACTTACAAATAATTAATTCTAATGAGGAAGATATCATTATATGTCATTTTAATTTTAGCAAGTCTAAGCAGCTCTGCCCAAATAAAATTGCCTAGGTTAATTAGCGATGGAATGGTTTTGCAAAGGTCAATTCCGATTAAGTTATGGGGTTGGGCTACTCCAAATGAAAGCGTTAAGCTGAATTTTAATAAAGCAGAATATACTGCTAAAGCCAATGAAAAAGGCGAATGGCAAATAAAATTGCCTGCTCAAAAAGCTGGTGGACCTTACCAAATGGTTTTTACGGCAAGCAACAAAATTATACTTAAGGATATTCTATTTGGTGATGTTTGGGTGTGTAGTGGACAATCAAATATGGAATTGCCAATGAGTAGATTGAGTGATAAATACCCAGATGTAATTGCAAATGCCAATAACAATCAGATTAGACAGTTTCAAGTTCCTGATGAATTTGATTTTAAGCAGGAACGCAAAGATTTTTCAAATGGTTCATGGGTAAGTGCTAGTCCTAAAAATGTATTAGATTTTTCTGGTGTAGCTTACTTTTTTGCTTTAGAGATCTATAAGAGAAATCATATCCCCATTGGTTTCATCAACAGCGCTTTAGGAGGTTCTCCAGCACAAGATTGGATAAGCGAAAGTGCCATTAAAAAATTTCCTGGCTACTATGAAGAGCTACAAAAATTTAAAGATGATAATTTAATTAAAAACATTGAAAAAGCAGACCAGCAAGCATCAATTAACTGGTATAAAAAGCTAAATGCCGCTGATGAAGGTTTAATTAATAACTGGAAAAAAACAGATGCTAAAGGATGGGCGGAAATGAATATTCCTGGTTATTGGGCCGATGGTGCTTTAGGTTTTGTAAACGGAGTGGTGTGGTTTAAAAAAGATATCAATGTCACTAAAGATATGGTTGGTAAACCAGCCAAATTAATGTTAGGCAGAATTATAGATGCAGATTCAGTTTTCATTAATGGACAATTTGCAGGCACAACAAGCTATCAATATCCACCAAGGAGGTATGTTTTGCCGAGCAATCTTTTAAAAGAAGGAAAAAACACAATAGTGGTAAGGGTAGTAAGTAATTCTGGCAAGGGAGGTTTTGCCCCAGATAAACCTTATGAGTTAATTGTTGGCGATGAAACAATTGATTTAAAAGGAGCGTGGAATTATAAGCTAGGTGCCAAGATGGAACCGACTCCTTCTCAAACTTTTGTAAGATGGAAACCTGTTGGTTTGTATAATGCAATGATCAGTCCGCTAACCAATTATGCCATCAAAGGTGCTTTATGGTATCAAGGAGAAGCGAATACGAATAAAGCAGAAGAGTATAAAAGTTTAATGCAAACTTTAATCGAAGACTGGAGAAGTAAATGGAATCAAGGTAATTTCCCATTTTTATATGTGCAATTGCCAGGTTTTATGGAAACTAAAACAACGCCTACAGAAAGTAGTTGGGCTAAGTTAAGGCAACAGCAACTAGACTTATTAACTGTGCCTAATACAGCTATGGCAGTTGCCATTGATTTAGGCGAATGGAATGATATTCACCCGTTAAACAAACAAGATGTAGGAAAACGTTTGGCTTTACAAGCCCAGCATTTAGTTTATGGAGATACTAAAAGTGTAAATTCTGGACCAATGTTTAAGGAAGCCAAGCTGAATAAAAATAAAATTACCATCAGCTTTAATAACGTTGGTGGCGGTTTAATCGCAAAAGGAGCAAAAGAGTTAAAATACTTCGCGGTTGCTGGGGCAGACAAAAAATATTACTGGGCAAATGCTCAAATTATTAACAATAAAGTTGTGGTGTGGAGCAAGGAAGTGCAAAATCCAGTTTCTGTTCGTTATGCTTGGGCAGATAATCCAGAAGGTGCTAATTTGTACAATAAAGCAAACTTGCCAGCCTCGCCATTTGAAGCAAAGGTTGGATTGTAAAATCTAATCGCCACGTCATTGCGAGGATCGATTCTTCATCGTCCGAAGCAATCTCATTCATAGACTGGTTAATGTGAATCTCTTTGAGATTGCCTCATTCCTCGCAATGACGAATCTGTGCTCTAGCATAATTTCATTGAGATTAATTTGAAAACGAATGCCAGTAATCCTTGGCTAATGTTGTCCTGCTATACGCTACTCCCGAAGAAAAATCGGGATTCGCTACTATCAGGTTTATTTAACAAAGGTGGTGGTGCTTGGCTGGGTTTGCAACATGCAACCTTAAATAGCTGTATGGCCTAATTTTAATAAACCTTATTGCAGCGAGCACGAACCCAATCTCTTCATTGGGTGAAGTAAAGCGGAAAGAAGGGCAGAACCCATCCTATTATTTGCTGAACTTGCTTTTCAAATTATTTCTAAAGAACTCTTTTTAACCTCGATTGCTTAGCGATTTGAGCATAAAAAAAGCGGCAAGTTATAAAAACCTGCCGCCATAAAACCAAATTTATCTTAATTAATTGCCTTTTAATCCTTGTAAAATTCCAGCGAATGCTGGTTTTTTAACATAGTTTTTATCGAACAATAAAGGTGCATCATTTTTGCCTAAGCTTGTGCTGATCCAGCTATCTGAATCGCTAACGCCCCATACTAAAACACCACCTCTTTGTGCTGTGGGAACGTGTTTTATGTAAGATTGAATTACATATTTATACATTGCAGCTTGTAGGTTTTGTAAGGCCATTGAAGCACCAACATCGCCCACTTTTTCAGAAGGATTTAACCTTACATCTAATTCAGAAATTCTAACTTTTAATCCTGTTGCAGCTAATTTAATAAACATTTGGTCTATTGAATTATAAGAGGTGTTGATGTTGCAATGCATCTGTGTTCCTACTCCAGTAATACCAGTGTTTGCCGCTTTTAACTCATTAGCTAAGGTTACAAAAGCATCTAGTTTTGCAGTGCTCGATTCCAAGTTGTAATCGTTCATGTACAAATCTGCAGTCGCGTCTGATGCTCTTGCATAGGTAAAAGCTTTTGCGGCATAATCCCTACCTAAGTAGTTTTGCCAAACAAATACATCTGTTCTGCCTGAAGGTGTTGGCGTATTAACATTATTTCTAATTTCGCCACCATCAGTAAATGGTTCATTGATCACATCCCAAGCAGTAATTTTACCAGCATATCGTGCTACAACAGTTTGTATGTGTTTTTTCATTGCATTGTCAACAATAGCAACTAAGGCTGGACCTGTTGGTGGCGGTACAATTGAAGCGTCAGCAACTACAATGTCATCAAAATAATAGGTGTTTGCTTTTGCTCCAAGGTCTAGAAGGATTCTAGTTTGTGCGTCTTTTGCTGCAAATGTAAATTCCTTCATTGTATATGCGGTACTTACATCCTGATTACCTTGATAGGAAGCATTTGCTCCTGCGCTATTCTGGGTAGAAAATCTAATTGCTGCACTACCTGGTGTCGATGCCTTAACCCAATAAGTTATTTTATAGTTTTTACCTACTTCAGTTGGAAATAATACGCTGGCAAGCTGCACCCTCCATTCGCCACCAGGATTGTCTGTTGCCACTGTAACTTTTAGTGCTCTAGCGCCTGTGCGTGCATCAGCAGCTGCGCCAGCTGTAAATGATGCGGCACCATTAAATGTAGCCCAGTTTGTAAAAGCATTTCCTGTGCCGTCTTCAAAGCCAGGGTTTCCGTTTACTGAGCCCGATTGTAGAAGATTTGTAGGGCCTGTTGGATTGCCTGTAGCTCCAATTAAGGTGTTATAATAGGTGGCTCTTTGTTGCGTGTGCCAAACTAAAGTATGTCCGAAAACTTTTATACCTGCATTAGTTGCAAGGCTATAGAAATTATCGGCTGTTGTGAAATCGTAAGTTCCATCTGTTTTTACCAAGGAGCTGTTTTTAAGTTCGTTACCAAATGTAACCCATGCAGCTTCTCTTTTAACGATAGACCAATATTTACCGTTACTGGTAGTTGATAGTGGGTACTCTACAGCCAAACCGATAGGGAAAGAAGCCGAACCTTTTAATGTACCTATGCTATCTGTAAATTGAGCCTCAGCTAAGCTATCTGCACCGTTATATATTTCTTTTTTACAAGAATACATTCCTGTTACTGCAAGTAACAATAAGCCAGGAATAATTAATTTATGTTTCATTTTTAATTTCTTTAATTATAGATTAATAATAACCTGGATTTTGATATTTGTTTCTGTTAGGGTCGCCAGCAGGATCTACTACAGCTTGAATTTGGGCCTGAGGGATAGGTCTTAAATTATGAAAATCCTTAACATTAGGCGCTCCATCAGGATTATAGAGTTTTACTCTCTCAACCAATTTTTTACGAACTGCTAAATCTGCCCATCTTAAACTTTCTCCACAAAGCTCTCTTGAACGTTCATCTAAGATAAAATCTAAGTTAATGTCTGATACACTGATACGCATTAATGCTTTTCTTGCGGCTAGGTCTGTAGCATTAAGTCCTGAACGGAAAGCAGCTCTTTCTCTCAAAGTATTGATCAATGGCACAGCATCTGCTGGACGACCATCTTGTAAAGCTGCTTCTGCTGCCATCAAATAAACCTCAGATAATTTAGCTACAATAAATGGTCTTCCTGACGCATCTTGGAAAGTATTTCTGATGCTATCATTATATTTCTTTAAGCTAGGGTAAATCTGGTTTGTTTTATTTTGGTTAGACCAATATTCTGATGGGCCGATTACTTTGTATTTTTTGCCAGCAGCCTTTAATTGAGCAGCTCTTGCATCAGTTGGTGCTAAATAAATAGCTGTGTCGCCAAGTGCAACGCCTACTCCAGCTAACCTTGTTTTAAAAGTTTCTAAATCTGCACCTGTGCGTAAGGTAGCTACTGTCCATAATGTTCTAAAGCTTCCATCATATCTAGCATCATTTATTTTGTCGGCAAATACTTTATTGAAAACATAAGGTGTTGGTGCTAATTGTCTTAATGGGCGGTTATATTGGAATGGCCTGTCATCAATTAATGAAACGCCACCTACTGTAGCTGAATTTTGGTAATTACAAGTAAACAAGTTAGCAGCAATGTTTGCCTTATTAGCAAATTCTGTATCTGGATTAGGAACTTCATTGTTTGCATTATTTAAAGGTAAACGCTCTACAGAATATAAAATTTCTTGGTTATAATCATTTCCTTGTTTATGGATCAAGCTATAATCTTGCAATAAATCTGTTCCGTATTTTGCCTTATTGTTGATCAATTCCATCGCGGTTTTGTAGGCGTTATTAAAATCCGTAGATTCTTTAGCATCAGAGTAACCACGATATAAATAAATTTTTGCTAACAAATGTAATGCAGCTGATTGAGAAAGTTTAAATGCGTTTGTTGGTCTTGTAACTGGTAGATTTTGACTTGCAAAAATCAAATCGTTAATCATGGCTTGATAGTTCTTTTTCAATATGTCATTGAATGGAAGACGATTGAAGCCAAAGTACGCAACATCGGTAAATACCAAATCTCCAGATCCTAAATCTAAAGGTACGGCACCAAATTGTTCTACTAATAACATGTAGTAGTGTGCCCTTAGGTATCTAGCTTCACCCATGATTGCATTTCTTGCAGCATCGCTCATCTTAACTTCTGGAGCGAATTTTAAAATGGCATTACAAAGGTTGATGTTAGAATAATTCCTATTCCAAGGTGTTAATATTGACCCATTGGTAGGAGGGATTTGATAGGTTCCCAGTTCTAAGGTTTGTCCTGAGTTACCTTGATCACCAAAAGTAAATTCATCAGTTCCCATATTAGCCAATAGCACAGCTCCAATGGGACCGTAATCATACCTCATACCAGAGTATGCAGAATTAATTGCGGCTTGTATTCCGTCTGCTGTTTTAAAATAATCCGTTGTAAAAGCTGTATATGGTTGCTCTTCTAAGGCTTTCTTGCAACTTCCAAGCATGATTAATGCTGAAAGTACCATTGCTTTGATAAAATATCTTGTTTTCATTTTCTTAAAATTAAATTCTAGCGATTAAAAAGTAACATTTAAACCGGCAAGGAAAGATCTTATTGGTGGCGTTGTTGCCCCAATGGTAAGTGCTCTTGAAGAAATATTCCCTGGATTTTGAACCCCTTGATTTCCTGTTCCAGTTGGTTCTGGGTCCAGGCCGCCTGCTTTTACGTAAGGTGAATAGAGAATGAAAGGGTTTTGTGCAGTTACATAGATTTTAAGTTTTTGCGCACCTAATTTTTTAGCAAGTTTGCTATCAAATGAGTACCCTACGTTGATACTTCTTACCTTTACAAAACTTGCGTCATAATAACCAAGTGTAGTAGCTGCATCGCTAGTTAATGGTGAACTTAATAAACCACCAGCAACATTTGGCGAAGGGAATGCGTTTGTTGGGTTTGTTGGTGTCCAATAATCAACAGCTAACTGGTTTCTTCTGCCATCATTGATAGTTAAATATCCTGCTAATGGTTGGTGAACTTGACTTATCAGTGTTCCTCCAAAACGAGCATATAAAACAAAAGATAAATCAAAGCCCTTATAGCTAAAACGGTTAGTCATACCACCTTGAATATCTGCTTGTCCGTTACCAATTACATATTTATCATCGACTGTTAATTTTCCGTCACCATTGTGGTCTTCTAATTTTAATTGTCCAGGAACAAAGCCATATTTTGCAGCCTCTGCAGCCTCGCTTGTTTGCCAAATGCCTAGTTTTTTATAGTCATAGATTGCCGTTAAAGGTTGACCAACAAATAGCTGAGCATTAATAACTTGTGTTGTGCTTTGGTTTAAAGCCACTAATTTATTTCTATTAAATGAAAAGTTTAAATCGGTGCTCCAAGAGAAACCTCCATCTGTTTTAATATTCTGGCTTGATAATGCTACCTCTAAACCTTTATTGGTAATATTGCCAATGTTGGTTAAGTAATTTTCTGATATACCAGAGGTTGGAGGCAATGGAATTCCATATAGCAATTTATCTGTTTTAGCAGTGTACCAATCAATGCTACCCGTAATGCGATTGTTAAGAATTCCAAAATCTAATCCAATGTTTGTTGTTTTAGTATATTCCCAATCTAATTTTGGATCAACAATTCTATTTACGTAGTAACCAGTTTGTGAGATATTTCCATAATTGTAACGTACGCCGTTAGAGGCTACGCCACCTAAAGTACTATAAGCATCAATTGATTGATTTGCTGTAACACCATAACCTGCTCTTAATTTTAAATTTGAGAAAACTTTTACCTCTTTCATGAACTCTTCATTGGTAATGCTCCATCCTGCGGAAACAGCTGGATATTGTTTCCATTTGTTACCAGCACCTAAACGAGATGAACCATCCCTACGTCCAGTTAGCGTAATCATGTATTTGTCATTGTAGACATAATTAGCTCTTAACATCATGGAGATTAGCGTAGAGGAAGCTTCACTTCCACCTAAGACAGCAGCAGGCTCTACAGCAGATAGGCCTAAGTTATAGAATTGAACAAAATCTGCAGTAATTGCTTCCTTGCTTACCGATGTATTGTGGAATTGTTCTTCTTCTATGCCAAATAACGCAGTTACAGATACACGGTGTTTTTGTGCAAATGTTTTATCATAAGTAATTAGATTGTCAATAGAATATTTTGTTCCAATTCCATTATTAACAGCGGCAATATTACTCATTCCTGGTCTAAAATAACTGTCGGTACCTCTAAACTGATTGCCTTCTTGTTGGTTAAAATCTAAACCAGCATTTAAGCGATATTTTAAGCCATCATAAATGTTTACCTCTCCAAAAAAGCTGGTAAAGGTTCTAAATCTTCTAACTCTATCAACCCATTGATTGTCATTGGTTAAAAGCATTAAAGGGTTGTAGGTTGTGTTTTGATCATCCAGGTTTCCTGCAGGTTTTTTATTTACGCTACCATCTAGATTATAAGGTGATGATAGAGGGCTTAATGTTAGCAATGGGAATACATTCAGGCCAAATTGTGAGCCATTTGTTATACTGTAGTTCGATAAGTTATTAAATCCAATTTTAACACGTTTTCCAATTTTGAAATCGCCAGTTGCCTTAAATGATGCACGAGCGAAGTTTTGACTTGGCAAAACAGATGTTTGTTTAAAATATCCACCTCCAACAGAAAATTGGCTTTGTTCGCTACCTCCCGAAATGCTTAAATTATTATCGGTGATTAAACCATCTTTATACATCAAATCCTGCCAATCGGTATTTCTACCTGCGGTAATTCCTTGCTTTTCATCAGCCAAGTAATCTTGTGTGTAAATAGAATAGTCACGCAAAGCCCTATATTGATTAGCGTCGTACACATTATACTTATCTGTAATTTTAGTTACACCATAATAAGAGTTAAAAGAAACTCTGGTGTCGCCTGCTACGCCACGTTTTGTGGTAATTAAAATTACACCGTTTGCGCCACGAGATCCATAAATTGCAGTTGCAGATGCGTCTTTTAGCACATCTAAACTGGCAATGTCATCTGGGTTGATGTCATTTAATGTTCCATTGTAAGGTATATTGTCGACAACAAATAAAGGATTGTTGGAAGCATTGATAGAGCGTTCGCCACGAATTCTGATTTGTGCGCCTGCTCCTGGAGCGGTACCAACAGATTGAACTTCTACCCCTGCTAATCTTCCTTGTAATGCTTGTTGAATGTTTGCTACTGGAACTTCCTTAATAGCTGCCCCGCTCATCGAGACAATAGATCCAGTTACATCTCGGCGTTTTTGAGTTCCGTATCCAATAACAACGATCTCATTTAAATTCTTCGAGTCGGGTGTTAAGGTAACATTGTAACTGGTTACGCCACTCTTAATTTCAATTTCTTGAGCTGGATAGCCAATGTAAGAAATAATTAATGTTTTTTCATCTGGATTTGCACTGATGGTAAAATCGCCATTGGCGTCAGTTACCGTCGCTTTTCCAGAAAGTTTAAGTTTAACACCTGCTCCAGGCATCGGCTGATTTTTCTCATCTAATACTTTTCCCTTTAAAACGGTTTGGGCAAAAAGCAAAGATGGTGTTAGGCCTATTAAAAGTAGTAGCATAGCTAAACTCTTAAACAGCATTTTTTGTCTAGGTTTTTTCATACAAGGTTTAATTTAATACGCAATGTTTCTTTAACTGCCTTTAAATAACCTTAAGTTTTATTCTCCTGATTAAGAAGGAGATTAGCTTAAGTATATTTGGTTAGGATAAAAGTAGATATTAAAAAATTAAATTGCAACCGATTGCATAAAATATTTTTAATATATTTAATAATGCCTTTAATTTCACTAAAAATGCCGTTTAATTGTTGTGTACCGATTGCATCTAGTATTGAAACCGATTGCTTTTTGAGCTAAATAACTCAATTGCTGCATGAAGAATTATTTATAAACTTGCCATTTCGTCTGGCTATTCCATCTATTAATATAATGAAATGCCATTAGGTTTACTTAATAAAAATACCCAATAATAGGTATTTATTAAACCTATTTAAAAGGTTACCTTGTAGTATCTTTTCGGGTTCTTAAATGCTTGCTATTTAGATAACTAACTCATTTCAATCCTCAATAAAATGACTCTCAAACTAAATAAGGCTTTCTTGCTATTTTTTTACTCGCTTTTTATTTGCTCGCTAAGTTTCGGAAGCAAAAAGAATAGCATAGACAATGAAAAAAAAATATTCGGCACAGCTTTAATCAGAAGTAATTACCTCCCTATACCCATAAAATTCTTGCCAAGTGATCTTAACGCTTATACCCCCGATTCATGCGTTTTGTTTACGCAGCAAAATTTATCTGTAGCTACCGACTCAGTCAGTAAAAAAAAGTATTATTATTTCACAATCAATAAAAAAGTAATCAGATTAAATGGTTCTTTAGCAAGTGTTGCAGAGGTTCAAACCCTTTTGGAATCCATTCAAAAGCTAGGTTATTTTAAGGAAATTAACCTTTTATATTTTGATAATAAGCGAAAAATTAATAGGTCTATAACAGTTAATTATCTTGCCAAAAAATTAAAAGAATTAAGATTGGTTTCTCGCAATGATAACTTGGTAGATGTATTGCTTTATTCGCAGCAAGGCACATTGCTTTCAAAAACATTAAATAGGGTAGATACTGTCTACTCAAAATGGTATAATCTATACAATGTAAAAAAGATAGGCCAAAGCCTTTATCATCAAAACGGAAGTCAAAAAGCAAGTATTAATTATGAGGATGGCTTAATTAGTGACACACTCACATTTTTTAATATGGATGGTGTGGTATCAAGACAATATATTTATAGCAAAGGTAATGTTGTTAAAACATTGGTTGAGCCAATTAGAACCCCAAATTCAACGGCTTCGAATTACAAAAAGGCTCTATTAATTGGTATCAATCAATACACCAGACCAGTAGAATATACAGCAAAAGAAATTAATGATAAATTTATAGAAGTGTATAATATCGCTGGCTCTGTAAACGATGTTAACCTCATTAAGAGTAAACTTATTTCTGGTCAAGGTTTTAATAAGGAGAATGTAAGCTTATTAACCGATGGGCAAGCTACAAAAGCAGGTATATTACAGGCATTAAACAATTTTGCTGCAAAGCTTTTGCCATCTGATATTGCATTTTTGCATTTTAGTGCTTTGAGCTATGATGCTACTAAAGTAAAAGATGGTAATGAAGTATTTATTTTAGCTAGTGATTATTATAAGGGTAAAAGTGATACAGTTAATACTTATTGGATAACAAAAAAGGAAATTGAACAGGTGTTTGATGCCATTAAAAAGAAAATTGGTAGTAAGGGACAGCTAATAGTTTCTTACGATGCTTGTGGTCAGTCTGCAGATAACGCAAAAGACGAAAAAAAGAACGAGGTCCAATTTAGGGGTGAGCAAGGTAGCCTATTGTTTTCCTCTAAAAAATACACAGATGTGCCATTTGTTATCTTATCAGGTACCAGTGGTGATGAATTGAGTATGGAAGCTTCTAAGAATGGAGTTACCTATGGGATTTATTCTTATGCGCTTGCAAACGCACTTGCTTTGCCTTATTCAATAACAGATGAGGATTTAATCAACGAAGTTAGATTGAATGTAACTAAACAAAATCCCAACTATTATTCAAATTTCCCGCAATATCTTTTCGAACAAAATCAATCCTCAACAGAACAAGGTGTAACACTGGCAGAAATTAAACCTAAGGGCAATGCGCATATCATTTCTGTAGGCATCAGTAAATACCCAAAAACAGGTAAGCTTTCTTTTCTAAATTGCGTGGCTGATGCAACTTCTTATAATCAATATTTTACTGATCAGTATAAATCTGTATCTGAGACAGGAAATGTTAGCTCTTATTTGCTAACAGATTCTTTAGCCACCAAAAAAAATATATTAGATGCCATTAACAAAACAATGACATCAAAACCTGAAGATTATTTCGTGTTCAATTTTTCTGGTTACACGGTTCCTTTAAAAGATTCATTAGGTAAACAACTTACTTATTTCATCCCCTATGGGTTAAAAACCTTAACTGATACAGCTGAGATTAAGAAAAATGGAATATCATTAGTGCAATTGAAAGATTTATTACAAATGATACCCGCTAATAATCAACTGTTTATAACAGAGGCTGGAAGTACAACTAATTTTCAAAAAGAATTTATCAAAAATTTGATAGAAAATAGCCCAACATTAGCGGCGATATCTAATAAAAATAGGGTGTTCATTGTTCCAAAAGGTGCAGGTATGGATAATATGGTTTGTAATAATAGAGATATAAAGCATGGACCTTTAAATTATTATATCACCAACTTAACAAGCGATTTAAATATTTATGGTTTGTTTGAAAACGATTTATACATTAATGCTTTAAAGTATGCAATTGGAAAAGCGGAAGCCGATTGTGATTACATAAGAAGCGGTTATTTTGATGTGTTCTTTGAAAAGAACTTTATTAGTGATCTGCAATATTTTATGCCCGAACAAGCCATGCAAATGCGTGGGGCTAAGATTAGAAATCAAACCAAAGAGAAATTAACTAGAGAGAACTCAAAACGTTATGCTTTGGTTATTGGCACAAATACTTATAAAGCAAGTGCACAGTGGGGTAATTTAAGCAATCCAACTCTCGATGCAAAAGCAATAGCAGATGAATTAGAAAACAACTACAATTATAAGGTAACACGTTTAATTGATAAGCCGTTAGATACCATTTATAACAAGGTGCTAATGTTGTCTAAATTGTTAAAGGAGAGTGACCAGTTAGTGATTTTTGTTGCCGGACATGGAGATTTTGATGATAACTTATTGGATGATGGATTGATTGTGGTTAATGATTCGAAACCTTCCAGCGATGATCCGTTTAGAAATTCATATATACAATATTCTAAACTATCTAGAATGATAAACAACTTGCCTCCTAACCAGATTTTATTATTGCTTGATGTTTGTTTTGGAGGCACGTTTGATGACCGTGTAGCTAACAATGTATCAAGAGGTGCAGATAATATGTTCGATATGAATGCTCTTGCTTATGACGAAACCGTATTAACAAATGCTACTAAAAGCGGGGAAGGGAAGTACGCAGATTTAAATGCAAATACCTATATCGAAGGTAAACTTGGGAAAAAGACTAGGGTTTATATCACCTCCGGTGGTAAAAAAGAAGTGCCAGATGGTTATGCAGGCAAACATTCTCCTTTTGCACAAAGATTAATTATGGCACTGCAAGGCAAAGGTGGAGCCAATAATTTACTAACGGCTAAAAATTTATATCAATTTGTAGAAAAATTGCCATCTGGTCCGCTTTTAGGTAGTTTTGGAGATGACAAGCCAGGGAGTGAGTTTTTATTAATTCCGAATATCACGCCACCAGCAAAACCTACAACTGTAGCTAAAAATTAATGGTTATGATGAATTGAAATTATCTTTTGTTTCTTCTTTCGGTAAGACCGATTTGACTTTTAGAAGCTTAGCTAAATGAGATTTCGATAAATCTTTATTATCTTCATTGTCGTAAAATTTATAGACTCAGATGAAGAAATTAAGTTTAATCATTTTATTTTTACTTGCTTTTGTTAGCTTAAAAGCTCAAGAAGTACCTTTTTCAAAGGATATACAGAATTTTAAAAAGAAGGATAGCATAGCTTTTCCGCCGAAAAAAGCAGTGTTGTTTATTGGTAGTTCAACCTTTACCAAATGGACAGATGTACAAACCTATTTTCCAAATCATACCATCATCAATAGAGGATTTGGTGGTTCATCATTGCCTAATCTAATTTATTTTGTAAAGGATATCGTTTATCCATACAAGCCAAAACAGGTGGTTATTTATTGTGGAGAGAATGATTTTACAGGAGGAGCTACTGCAGATGTTGTAGTGGATAGAGTTAAGCAATTGTTTACGCTAATTAGAGAGAAATATCCAAAAGTTCATTTAACATTTATATCCATTAAGCCAAGCCCTTCAAGAGAAAAATACTGGCCATTAATGGTTGATGCTAACAAAAAGATAATGGAGCTCATTTCTAAAACAAAAAGAGCGACTTATATTAATACTTATGATGCAATGTTTAATGCAGATGGAACAATCATGAAAGATATTTTCCTGTCGGACAACCTGCACATGAACGCAAAAGGTTATGCGATTTGGGCACCTATTATGGAGTCTTATTTGAAGTAATACCATTTGTCATTCAGAGCGAAGCGAAGAATCTGTTTAGTAGATCCTTCACTGCGTTCTGGTTGACAAAACCATTAAATCCCAAATCTTAACCTCAAAGCTTCGCTATTTGAACGGCTAGAAGTAACCCTTGTTTCATCAGCATTGTTGAGTACAAAAATGAGTGCGCCATTAAAGCCTTTTCTAATCTCTTTGATGTATTCGGTATTGATGATTTCGCTGCGATGAATCCTTAAAAATTCTTCAGGTAATTTCTCTTCAAGTGTAGATAAAGTAAAATCTGTTAGGTGTTTTTTGCCATCCACTGTGTGTAAAAAAACATATTTGTCTTCTGCTTGGATGTGAACAATATCATCCAGCTTGATTAATAAAATCTTATCTCCAAGTTTAACAGTTAAGGTTTTAATAGATTTTTTACCTTGTATCTGTCGGATTAATTCTTCGATTGGAACTTGAGCAGGAGCAAGGTTGGTTTGCTTTAATTTTTTAATGGTCTTGTCCAGCCTTTCAATCTCAATCGGCTTTAATAAATAATCAATTGAGCCTTCTTCAAAAGCTTTAATGGCATATTGGTCGTATGCCGTTGTAAAAACAACTTTAGGATGATGTTTCAATTTCGCCAGCATTTCAAAACCATTTAATACTGGCATTTCAATATCCAAAAAAACTAAATCAGGTTTTAAACTTTCAATTATTTCCAATCCTTCAGCTCCATTTTCAGCTTCGGCAATTATTTCTATTTCATCGTACTGCGTTAACAAGCGTTTAATTCGTTGGCGAGCCAATTGTTCGTCATCAATAATTATGGTCTTCCACATAGTAATTAAATAAATGGTATTGAAATTTTAATGTGTTTTTCGGGTGTATTGTTAATTTGTATGTCGTGGTCATCTTTGTACAATAACTGCAGTTTGTCAAACGTACTTTGCAATCCATATCCAGCAATTAACTCTTCTGGAAAAGGAGTGCCGTTATCGTAAATAAAAATATCAATTCTGTTTCCAATCTTTGTAATATTAACTTTCATTTCGCCATCGTCGGGAACATCTTTTAGTCCGTGTTTTAAAGCATTTTCTACCAAAGGTTGTAATAAAAAGCGAGGTATTAATTTGTCTCTTAGTTCTGGCGAAACGTCAATTTTAAAGTTGATACGATTGCCGAAGCGTACTTTTTCAATGTCTAAATAGGTGTTTAAAATCTCTATTTCCTCCCTTATGGCGACATGATTTTCTTGCAAGGTGTTTATGCTATACCTAAAAAGCTTAGACAGTTTCATAGTCATGTCTTCAGCTTTATCTGCATCTTCATGAATTAAGCTCGCAATGGAATTTAAGGCATTATATAAAAAGTGTGGATTGATTTTAGATTGTAATGCTTGCAATTCTGCTGCTGTTTTTAATTGATTTAACTTCACTAAATCCATTTCTTTAGACTTTAGCATGGTCTCTGCATTTATTCTTTGGAAATGGTATAGTAAAATTAGTGTGCCCACAATTACTGTTATCAACACATTAAATTTGTAATCATTAATATGACCTATAAAATTATATTTAATGTCAAATGCGATAGAAACAATGAAGTATGATAGCTCCACGCCTATAAAGAGGCCTACTAAATTGCAGATGTAATAAATCCAAACAAAATTCCAGAAACCAATTTTAGCAGGTGTACAATAGCGTTGCACAAACGCTATAACATTAGCGATGCTAAGGGTTATGAATAAACTAAAAAGAATGTTGAATAACACATTTTTAGTTTGCATATCTTGTGGATTAAAGATATAAATGAAAGTGCTCATTAAAAGGCCTACCGAAATTCCGATTATGGCATATTTGATATTGGTTTTTAGCCAACCACCTTCTTTAAACGATAATCTTTTTTCTATCATGATATTTTAACAGGCATAATTTAGTGATTTTAGCAGTTCAAAGTTGCAAAATACTAGTGCATTAGTAAAGTTATTAAAGATGAGTGGTAGAAAATTAAAGATGAGTGGTTAATTTTTGTTCTATTTCTATACATTTGCGAAGTGAAAAATCTAGGCATCATTTATTTAATTTTTATGGTATTGCTTGGTGCTTTGCCATGTAATGATGAAATTGAAAATCTGGATGCTGCCTTTTCTCAAATATCAACAATAGAACAAAAAAAATCTCTAGAAACAGAAAGCTGCTCGCCAATCTGTTTATGTTCTTGCTGCGGTCAAAATGTTATTGAACCTCAATTTATCACCTTTGAAATAAAGGTTCCGGTTTTAATCTTGGAAAATCAAATAGCTAACTATCATTTCTCTTTAGAACAAAGAGCACAAAATATTTGGCAACCACCAAAGTTGGTTTAGTTTAGTCTTATTGTTTTATTATCTCACGTAATTCCCTAACCCCACGTCATTTCGAACGAGGAACGAGGAGAAATCTGTAACGGTCTTAGCATTTTCTTAAGAATCAAGGCTGCGGTTTTAGGAAACAGATATCTCGTCGCTGCGCTCACTCGATATGAAGATAAATCATTAAAAAATGAAGAAAATCATATTGTCGTTATTGACTTTATTTATAACTACACTAACTTTTGCCCAAAATACTTGGAAAGCAAAAGTAACAGATACAGAATCAAAAACACCTTTAACCGAAGCTTATGCTTTATTAAAAGGAACGAATATCAACGCAAAGGCCAATGAAAAAGGAATCATAACTTTAAGTAATATTCCAAATGGAGCTCAAACTATCATCATTAAATTGGTTGGATACGAGCAGAAAGAAGTTGTGTTAACTTTTCCAATAACTCAAACAGAACCTCAAGAAGTTTTCTTAATGGAGTCTGAAGACGAGTTGGATGAGATTACAATTTCATCTACAAGAAGTTCGAGAAGCATAAAGGATATTGCAACTCGTGTAGAATTTATTGCTGGAGAAGAATTGGAAGAAAAAGCCAATATGAAGCCTGGGGATATCAGGATGATGCTAAGCGAAAGTACAGGAATTCAGACACAGCAAACTTCTGCAACATCAGCCAATTCAGCCATCAGAATTCAAGGTTTAGATGGTCGGTACACTCAAATTTTAAAAGATGGTTTTCCTTTATACGCTGGCGCATCTAGCGGATTAGGTTTATTGCAAATTGCCCCATTAGATTTAAAACAAGTGGAAGTAATTAAAGGTTCAGCATCAACTTTATATGGAGGTGGCGCTATCGCAGGTCTAGTTAATCTTATCTCGAAAATTCCTGTTGAAGAAAGAGAATTAAATTTCCACTTTGATGGAACTGATGCTTTGGGTTTAACCTTAAATGGTTTTTACAGCAAAAGAAATGAGAAAATCGGAACCACCTTGTTTGCATCCTATCAAAATAATTCTGCTTACGACCCAGCTCACATAGATTTATCTGCCATTCCGAAATCTGAGCGATTTACTTTTAATCCGAAGATATTCGTTTACCCAAGCGATAAAACAACGATTGTTTTTGGGGTAAATTCTACTTTTGAAGACCGCATTGGCGGAGATATGCATTACATTAAAGGCGAAGCCGATGCTACTCACAGTTATTTTGAGCAAAATAAAACGCAAAGGATAAGTTCTCAATTTTCATTAGACCATAAATTAGGTAAGTGCGGGCATTTTACGGTTAAAAATAGTGTGAGTTATTTTAATAGGATTTTAAACACACCAGGTTATGAGTTTGATGGTACACAATATTCAACTTTTTCTGAAGCAAATTATGCCAATCACGGAGAAGTATTAGAATGGATTGCTGGTGTAAATTTATGGACAGATAATTTTAAGGAGCCAAGTTCAAATCTTAGGAATTATAAACAAACCACAACAGGTGTTTTTATTCAGAATACTTGGAAAGCTAATGAATGGCTACATATTGAAACTGGATTAAGAGGTGATTATGTAAACGATTATGGTTTCGCATTTTTGCCAAGAATTTCAACTTTGTTTAAAATTACACCAAAGCTAACTTCTCGTTTGGGAGGCGGATTAGGCTATAAAGCACCAACTATTTTTACAGAAGATAGCGAACGAATTCAATATAGAAATGTGTTGGCAATTAATTCAAATATTAATCATCTAGAGAAAAGTTATGGAGCAAATTGGGATATTAATTATCGTACTGCACTATTTAACGACCAAGTTTCCTTTACCATTAACCATTTATTTTTCTTCACTCATTTGAAAAACCCTTTGCAATTAATTCCTGTTGCTGGTAGTAATTATCAGTTTATAAATGTGAATGGAAATGTAGAAAGTAAAGGAACAGAAACTAATGTGAAGTTAGGTTATGAAGACTTCAAACTATTCTTAGGTTACACTTATACCGATGCTCATCAGCATCAAAATGGAGTTCAATCGCCAAACCCATTAACTGCAAAGCATCGTGTTAACGCAGTTTTAATGTACGAAGTGGAAGATAAATGGAAACTGGGCTTGGAAGCTTATTCATTCAGCAAACAATTGTTAAATGATGGTTCAATAGGTAAGAATTACATTATCACTGGTTTTATGGCAGAGAAACTTTGGAAACGTTTTTCAATTTATATCAACTTTGAAAACTTTACCGATACTCGCCAAACCAGATTTGATTCTATTTACACAGGTACTTTAAATAATCCGCAGTTTAGAGATATTTATGCGCCATTAGATGGTTTTGTGATGAATGGTGGAATAAAGTTTAGGTTGTAATAAAATAATTGTCACGTTGAGCTTGTCGAAACGCACAAATGTCATTCGACAAGCTCAGGATGACAATGCTATTGTCTTCCCAAAATCATCTTCTGAAAATAATTTGCAAAATAATACCAATCGGTATATGTTTGTCCTGTCAAATAATTACAACAATGTCTAAGGCAGAAAGAACTAAAGCATTTATCATCGAAAAAACGGCACCTATCTTTAACAAGAAAGGTTTTACTGGTACTTCATTAAATGATATGACTGAAGCTACTGGTTTAACGAAAGGCAGTATTTATGGTAATTTCGCTAATAAAGACGAAGTTGCCTTGGCGGTTTTTGACTATAACCTAGATAAGCTGAATGCTTGCGTGGCGGCTCAATTTTCAAAACAAAAAACAGCCAAGGACAAATTATTGGTTTATGTAAATAATTACGAGCAGATATTTAATTCATCTTGTGATGATGGGGGTTGTCCAATCTTAAATACTGCAATAGAAGCTGATGATACACATCCGCAGTTGCGCAGTCAGGTTGCAAAAGCTGTGCTTTCTTGGAAGGGAAAATTGATGCAGATTTTAGAACAAGGAAAAGCAGACGGAGAATTTAATGCAAACATTAATACCGAACAAATTGCCTTAACAATGATATCAATGATTGAAGGTTCAGTTATGATTTCAAAATTACTGGGAAGTTCAGCATATATCGGGACCGTAATGCAATCCCTAAAAAAAATGATTAACGATTTAAAATAAAATTAAAGATGAATTATAATATGATGAGTCAGTCTGAGCGTAGTCGAAGACATTCTTATGTAAATCCTTCGACTACGCTTAGGATGACATTCTCTCGTTAAAATAAAATTTTTTTAACCTAAAATATACCGATTGGTATATAATATAAACAATATAGAAAATGAAACCTGCAGAAGTGGCCAATACATAAAAATACTTCTGCAAGCTTCATCACCATTAAAAAACAATAAATAAAAGATGAAAACTACAAAAAACACTATACTAATTACTGGCGGAAGTGCTGGCATTGGTTTCGAGACTGCAAAATTATTAAGCGAACAAGGAAACAACGTTATCATTATTGGTAGAGACCAAAACAGATTAGATGATGCAAAAGCCAAGTTAAATAATGTAACTGCCATCAAGGCTGATGTTAGCAAAGCAGAAGATGTAAAAGAATTGGTTGCTACTATTTCTAGATTATATCCAGAATTGAATATTGTTATCAATAATGCTGGTAGGGCATTGCTTTACAATTTAGCAGATGGAAATCAGGATGCTTTTGGAAATGCTGAAGATGAAATGTTGACTAATTATTTGTCAATCATAAGACTAAACCAACAATTGTTGCCATTGTTAAAACAACAAGGTGAAGCAGCAATTGTTAATGTTTCTTCGGTTGTTGCATACGTTCCGGGAATTACTTTGCCAACTTATGCGGCAAGTAAAGCTGCAGTTCATTCATACACCACTTCATTAAGATTAAGTTTAGAAAATACTTCGGTTAAAGTTTTCGAATTGTTTCCACCATTGGTGAATACAGAATTTTCAAAAGAAATTGGTGGTCATAATGGCATAGAACCTTTACAAGTTGCAGAAGAACTATTGGAGGGCTTAAAAAATGATGAATTCGAAATCCGTGTTGGAGATACAGCTAAAATCTATGATTTATTTCTTTCATCGCCGGCAGATGCTTTAAATGTAATTAATGCAAATAGAGCAGCTTGGATAGAATCTGTTCAGCCATAAAATGAAAAAGAAAATAACCTTTGCTTTGCTAATGAGTGCAGTAACAACTGGATTGGTAACCTTTACCGTTGTTGCTGTAAACGTTGGTTTTGTTAGTCAGTTTTTAACAATATGGATAAAATCGTGGCCAATTGCTTATCTTGTGGCCGTTCCTGCCATATTAATCATCGCACCGCGAATAGAAAAATTGGTAGATTATTTGATAAGGGAGAAGTCTTAAACAATAAATATGATGAAAAGAGTAGTTGTTACTGGGATGGGTGCTATTACACCATTAGGTAATTCTGTAAATGAACTTTGGGAAAACATATTAGCTGGCAAAAGTGCTGCTGGCCCAATAACAAAGTTTGATGCTAGTAAATTCAAAACCCGTTTTGCTTGTGAAGTAAAGGATTTCAATATCGAAGAATACATCGATAAAAAGGAAGTAAAAAAGTACGATTTGTTTACGCAATATGCAATTGCAGCGGCCGACCAAGCCATTAAAGATTCAGGCTTAGATTTTGACCAAATGGGTGAGATTGGTAGATACGATGTAGGTGTAATTTGGGCTAGCGGAAACGGCGGAATTGCTAGTTTCGAGCAACAATTAAAAGAATATAATGGCGGAGATGGTACACCAAGATTTAGTCCGTTTTTTATCCCAAGATTAATTGTCGACATAGCGGCGGGAGCAATTTCTATTAAACATCAATTACACGGACCAAACTATTGTACTGTTTCTGCATGTGCATCATCAAACACAGCTATAATTAGCGCTTTTGATACCATTAGACTAGGTAAAGCAAAGGTTATGATTGCAGGTGGTTCTGAAGCCGCAGTTACCGAAGGTTCTGTAGGTGGATTTAGTTCTGCTCAAGCACTTTCAAAAAATAATGAAAATCCATTGGAAGCATCAAGACCGTTTGACGTAGCCCGTGATGGATTTGTGATGGGAGAGGGTGCAGGTGCTTTAGTTTTAGAGGATTTAGAATATGCTTTAGAAAGAGGAGCAACTATTTATGCTGAGCTAGTTGGAACAGGAATGGCTGCAGATGCTTATCACTTAACTGGAACTCATCCAGAAGGTTTAGGCGCAGTTTTAGGAATGAAAAGAGCGTTAGAAGAAGCAGGGATTGAGGCAAAAGATGTTGAGTACATCAATGCTCATGCAACTTCTACTGGTATTGGTGATATAAGCGAATTAAAGGCAATAAAAAGGGTTTTTGGAGATTTGCCGGTGGCGATAAGTGGAACAAAATCTATGACTGGTCACTTATTAGGTGCAGCAGGGGCGATTGAAAGTATTATTTCAGTTTTATCGGTTAAAAACGATGTAATTCCAGGAACTATAAATACAACTGAATTAGATTCTGCTATTCCAGAAGGATTGAATATCATTGTAGGAAAACCAGTTTATCAAACCGTAAACTATTGCTTAAATAATACTTTTGGTTTTGGTGGTCACACCGCGACTAGTTTGTTTAAGAAATATTCGTCATAAAAGTCTTCGACTCCCGAAGAAGTCGGGACAGGTTCGCTCAGACTGACAGTTATACTGAAAAAGCCTTACATAATTAATGTAAGGCTTTTTCTATTTTAGCTAATAACATATCAATCTCAAAAGGCTTTGCTAAAAAATCATCAGCGCCAGCAAATTCTGCAGAACGTTTTAAGTCGTTACTAGCTGAAATTAAAATGACTGGAATGTCCTTTGTCCTTTCTTCAATTTTTAATTTTTTGCATAATTCTCTACCATCAGAGCCAGACATCCAAATGTCTAAAACATAAATATCTGGCAAATCGTTTTCAAGATTAAGAACCGTATTGCCATTTAAAGTTGCACTAACTTCATAACCTTCCATTTCTAACATCATACCAACTGCATCCAAAATTCCAGGGTCATCATCTGCTAAGGTTATTCTTTTTGGCTTATTCATTATCTAATCGTTCTAAAAACAGTTTTTGTTATCAATATTTATATTAGTCTGGTTTTTGTAGAGGAATGGAGAAACAGAATTTTGAACCCTTTCCCTCAGTGCTATTTACCCATATTTTGCCACCTTCTCTTTTAATAATTTCTGAAGAGATATAAAGGCCTAATCCAAGCCCTGGAAAAGTATGTTGCATGCTCCCACTTACTCGATAGAACTGTTCAAAAACTTTATTCAATTTATCTTCTGCAATGCCAATTCCAAAATCTTCAACACAAACAACAACATCTTTATTATCAATATAAGTATGAACAATAATTTGTTCAGCATTTGGGGAATACTTGATGGCATTGGTAATTAAATTGGTTACCACTTGGCTAACCCTTTCTTTATCTGTAAAAACTAATCCTACATATTTTAAATCGGCAATAATTTGATGATTTTCAGTTGTTCTTTGTAAATCCTCAATTACAAACTCAACCATTTCATTAAAGTCAAAACGAGTGTGATTATACTGTATCTTGCCAGAATTTACCTTTGTAACATCTAATAAATCTCCAATTAAACTAGTCAAACGATTCAATTGGGCATCCATTTTTTTCATCAGCCCTGCTTCCATTACATCACCTTTTTTTGTTAATATTTTCTCCAATACCTGGGCGTAAGCTTTTATGCTAGTAACCGGTGTTTTTAATTCATGGCTGGCAATGCCGATAAAATCATCTTTTTGCTGTTGTAATTGTTTAATATCAGTAATATCATAAGATACGCCAATAAAACTTACAGGGTTGCCTTTATCATCATATTGCGCTTTACCAGATTCTTTTATCCAATGGATAGAGTTGTCTCTCCATCGAATTTTGTACTCTGCTTGATAAATTGTTGTATTTAAAATAGCTGAGTTTACAGCTGCAATTACATTTTCCTTAAATTCTGGTTCAATAAAATCTAGTAAGTCATCATAGCTTAAATTTGCCTTAGGCGATAAACCATAGTTTTTGTTGAACTGTTCTGAGAAGGTAATTTTACGAGTAAAAACATTCATCTCATAAGAACCTAAACTGGCCGTTTCTAAAGCAATCTCTAACCTTTGATTGATTCGAATTAGTTCTTCCTTTGCTTTACGTTGTGGGGTAATATCCATCAATGTACCCAACATTCTCATTGGCTTATTATCAGCATCATAGTAAATTTTTCCTTCGGCCCTTACCCAATGAATAGAATTGTCGTGAGGCCAAATCACCCTAACTTCATAATATAAATGACCATTAAGCAGTGCCCTTTTATGCGCTTTTAACCTAACATCATGGTCGTCTGGATGAATAACTGAAATATAATTAGACCTAGCTACTTTTTTGTCAAATCCAAAAATTTGATCAAATCTTCCAGAAGTTTTTAGGTCTCCATTACGCAAATCGAGCGCAAAAATGCCTAAACCAGTAGATTCAGTTGCCAATCGAGCACGTTCTTCTGCATCTTGTATTTTAAGCTTGCTTTCAGTTATTTCGGTTACATCTATGGCGACAACCATGATTCTGTTTATTGTCCCATCAATATCTTTTAATGGCTCATAAACATAGTTCACATAAACAGTTTCTTTTTTTCCATCTACAACTAGGTTTAATTGTTGTTCGTTTCCATGGTAAGAGATGCCTGTTTGCATAACCTTTTTAAGAATTTTGTCAAAACCTAAAGTTTTTGCTTCTGGTAAGGCATCCCAGAGTGGTTTTTCTTCAAAATATTTTCTTTGTTTCCCAGCTAGTTTTAAATAAGCATCGTTTACTAGCTCTACAAATAAACTTTCGCCTTTGAGAATAATCATCCCAATTGGTGCTTGCAAAATAAGTTTTCTGAAATTTTCTTCGCTCTCTTTAAAAGCATTTTGTGCTTCAATTTCATCAGTTACGTCTTGTAAAGTTCCATTTAAGCGATAGGCAATATGATTGAAATCGAATAGTGCTTTTCCTTTAGCTTTTACTATTCTTTCCTTTCCGTTTTTTGCATTTACTATAGTGTATTGGATGGTATAATTGCCTCCAGAGTTAAAATCCAAAGCGTCGGAAATTGCAGAACTCACCTTTTCCCTATCTTTTTCAATAATTGAATTTAATGCTAAGTTCAGGTCTATTTCTGCAGTAGAAGGAAGTCCAAACCATTTCTTTAACCTCTTATTGGCAGTAAATTTATTAGTAAGTGGATTATAGTCCCAAGTTCCAAGCTCTGCTGCATTAAGCGCAAATTCTAACTCTTCTTTATAATCATTTAAGGAATTTAAAGTCATAACCTTACTAGTAGTCTCGCTACAAGTAACAAAAACACCAGCTGGTTTGCCCGTTTCATCGTAAGCCGGACTATAACTAAAAGTCCAATAAACGTCTTCTATTTTGCCATTACGGTAAATTGGTAAAAGTTGGTCTTCATTCCAAGTGGCTTCTCCACCATCAAGAACTTGGTCAATTAATGGTTTAATGAAGTCCCAAATCTCTGGCCATGTTTCAGCACCTCTCTGGCCCATCGCTTGAGGATGTTTGCCGTCATTACCCAAACTTGGTCTATAGGCATCATTGTAGAAACAGATTAATTCTGTTCCCCAGAACAAAAACATAGGGAATTTTGAATTTAAGATAATGCTCAAAGTTGTACGCAAGCTTTGAGGCCATTGTTCAATTGGCCCAAGGGGATTTTTACTCCAATCAATAGAGCGGATAAGAGCGCCACTTTCGCCTCCTCCGCTAATGAATCCGAAACTCATAAAGCGCTAATTTGTTTTTATTTTCAAGGGCAAAATATATCCTCTACTAACAAACAATTTATTTATTTGTTCGCAATAAACAAAAGAAAATTTACAGTTTTTTTAACTACAAAGGTTGGGTAATTTTTATGGAAGCCGTTAGTAAACAAGGGATTGGAGCCTCGGTTTGCTTAGCTGTATATGCTTCCTTGCCCAATTTACGCAACATGCGATAGTGAGAACCCAATGCGTGTAAAAATGTTGGACTTTCTATATAAGGCAAGTTAAATTCTAAGGCTGTTTCTTTTACAATTTTTCCGATGGCTGGATAATGGATGTGACAAATTTTTGGAAATAAATGATGTTCTACCTGTCTGTTTAAACCGCCACATAAAAAGCCAGCAATTTTACTATTTACAGCAAAGTTGGCAGTTGTCATCATTTGATGTGCAGCCCAAGCCTCTTCGATATTTCCATCAACATTTGGATGAGGAAAACTTGTTCCCTCCACAACATGGGCCAATTGAAATACTAATCCCAATACTAAACCTTGCGCAAATTGCATGGCTAAAAAGCCAATTAAAAATTGCCACCAAGTCACATCTATCAATATTAAGGGAAGAATGATGAATAAGAAATAGTATAAAAATTTGAAGAAAAATAGATTGAAATATTCTATTCTTGGATGGTTAGCAACTTGACAGCCAATTTTAGTTTGGAAGAATTTCTTGTAATCTTTTCTAAAAACCCATGAAAGCATGGCTAAACTATACAAACCAAAAGCATAAATGTGTTGGTAGCGTTGTATCTTATTTACAGGCTCATTTTGGCAAAAGCGGATTAAGCCTGGTGCTACATCAATATCTTCATCGTGACCAGAGATATTGGTATAAGTGTGGTGAACAATATTGTGGCAAATGCTCCAAACATAAGCGCTTGCGCCAATTAAGCTAAATAAAAAGCTGAATGCTTTATTGACAGTTTGGTTAGCCGAAAATGCTTTGTGAATGGCATCGTGGCAAATGTTAAAACCTACAAATGCACCAAACATCCCTAAAGCAATTGCCATTCCTAATTTTATAAGCGGACTGATATCACCCAATAATATTGAAAGATACAATGCAATAAAAGTTCCCAAAAAGAAAACTGCTTTAAACCACATAGCTCCATTGGCATGAACACTTAAATTTTGGTCGTCAAAATGCGCATCAACTCGCTTTCTTAAGGTAGCATAAAACGTAGATTTATTGATGTTTGTAAACTTGACTTTTTGTGTCATATTTTGTGTAAAGTAGTATATGGACAGTTTTTATAATTTAGCTAATGTAGTTTAATTAATGGCGGATAAGGTACGATTGTCATTTTAATTTCATAAACCACAATTGTACTTACGCAATTAGCTTATTGTTAGATGTATAGAATTTGCTTTTTTTAAGCTATTCCATTCTGTTTGGCAAAATTGATAAGCGCTGGTGTATTTTTTAAACCCAATTTGCTTAAGATATTGCGTCTGTGTGTCGTTACCGTAAACTCAGCAATAAACAACTTGTCGCCAATTTCCTTACTACTTAGTTCTTCGCAAACCAATCTAATAATCTCTACTTCTCTTTTAGTGAGCTGATGTTTTTTCATGAACTCATCGGTGAAAACAAGCTGTGTATCTAAATTCACTTCTTCAGCCTCTGGGAAATACAGTTTTCCACTTTGTGCAGTTTCTATTGCAGTTAATAAATCACTTTTAGAACCATTTTTTAATATATATCCACTCGCTCCCAAAGACTTTGTTTCCTTAATTAATTGAGATTGATGGTAATTTGATAGAATGATAACCTTAATATTTGGATAATTTTCTTTAAGTTTTTTTAAGGTTGATATTCCATCGAGTTTAGGCATATTTAAATCTAATAAAATGATATCTGGAGTTTTTACGGCAATATCTCTCAATAGATTTATTCCATCATTGGCATAACCGATAACTTCAAAACCTTCCAATTCGTTAAAAAAAGAGATAATCCCATCAATTAATATTTGGTGGTCATCTGCGATGAATATTTTTAAATCTGCCATTTTTCGTTTTCCGTCTATCGTTGTTCGTTTTGCTTTAGTCTTTAGTCTTTCAGCTTCGGTCTTTGGTCTTTCAGCTTTGGTCTTTGGTCTTTCAGCTTTGGTCTTTCAGCTTTAGTCTTTCTGCTCTCCAACCATATGCTCAGTTGGTATATCAATTACAATTAAGGTCCCCTTCCCTGGTTGCCCTTCAATGCTTATTTTACCTTCGTAATAATCAATTCTATTGGCCAATAAACCAATTCCCTTTCCTGTTTTGTCTACTTTTTCTTTTTCAATTCCCTTACCATTATCCTCAATATAAAGGTTAATAGAATCGGGAAGCTCTACCAACTGAAAAATAGCATTTGTTGCTTTTGAGTGTTTAACGATATTCTGGAAAAGCTCTTGAACAATTCTATAAAAGCTAACCTGAAAATCTTCTGGATATTTAGAAAGGTCATCAAAACCGTATATTAAATGTTCAATATAAAGCTTGCCAGAAGTGTTAATGTCATTAATGAGTTGTTCAATAGCGTTAATCAAACCATATTGCCTAATCGCAACAGGCATTAACTCATGGCTCATTTCTCTAACTGTGTTTGCAACATCGGCTAATATTCTATTTGCTGTTTCTAATTTCTCAGGTGTGATTGGTTCTTTTTTGAGTGGATGTTCAGAAAGATTTAATCGCACTACTGAAATCATAGAGCCAACTTCATCATGTAGCTGGTCGGCGATGCGCCAGCGCTCGGCCTCTTGTGTTGCAGATAGTTTTTTGATGATGTCAGTTTTATGAACTTGTTTTAAGCGTTCTACTTCTGCCAAATGCAGTAAATTAGCTTGTTTTCGTCGTTGGTATAAAATGTAGATTGTAGTTCCAGCAACAATCACAAGCAAACACAAACCTCCAATGATTAACACTGAGCGTTGTTTCGCTATATCCCTTTGTCTTTTAAGCAGTTCGGCCTTTTGTTTATCCTCCTCAATTTTATGCTTGTATTGTAGCTCTTTTGTAACAGCGATTAATTCGTTTTTATAAAGGGAATCTTTGGTGTTTATTGCCTTATCAATAGCCGTTGAATTAGCCGATTTAAAACGCGTTTGATGGGCATTAAAAAATTTCAAATACCTAATTCCAATGGCAGTAGACTGAAAAGGTTTAATTATAGCTTTTTCTAAAAGGGCAAAATAATAATTTGCACTATCCTTTTTAAGCTGTTTGCTCACTAATTGTGCAAGCTGTAGCACTCCTTCTAGGTAAACATTTTCTCGTTTGCCAGCGTTGAAATCCTTTACTAAAAGTTGGTAGGTTTTACTGGCATTTGCATATTGATTTTTCAGCTCAAAATACATCCCTTTTGCCAATAGGTAATTAGCAGTTATACTTGGTTTTAACTGTTCTAACTCTTGATAATATTTATCAATATATTGTGTTTTTTTAAGTTTTATAGAGTTGATAATCAATAAGTTTAAAATTTCTGCTCGTTCATTTTCTGGTAGTGGTGTGTCTGTGTATAATTCATTTAACAAAGTTGATGCTTTTACATTTTCATCAACCCCAAATAGCCCATTCACATAAGCAATTTTTACAGTTTTTTTCTCGGTTTTTGATGCAGTAGAAATCGCCTTGTCAAAAAGTCTTTTCAACCCTGTTGTATCATTAGTTAAAACAAAACTTTGTGCTAAATGATTAAGGTTTTTAATTGAAAGAATAATTGTTTTCCCTCTAGAAACCATAGTTGCTTTCTGTTGAAAGGCAATGGCTTTTTTCTTATCGCCGATTCTTGCATAACCTAGTGCCATTTCAGCACAAAATCTGGCTTCGTTTAATGCATTCATCAACATTAATTGATTCTCTGCTAATAGTAGATAACCTTTTGCTGTCTTTTTGCTATTTAGTTTTAAGGCATCGTTAAAATACCTTATGTACTCGTAAAAACGATTTACATCTTGATCTGAGTAAGAGGTGTTTTTAGCTGCATTTTGAGATGCGCCATCCTGTGCAAATACGGCAGTATTTACAAAAAACGTTAGAAAAAAAACGAATAGCAGTTTATACATTCTCTAAATTTCCATTTTTCTAGTTTGCTATAAATAGCCCCAATGTTATTGCTATGTATGTTTTTTAGCAAAAAAAGTAAGAAGATGAAAATTACAGTTAATTTTATAGATGTAAATACCTAATATTAAGTATTTTTGGAGACCAAATATAGATCAGATGAAAAAAATTCTTTTAGTTTTAATTCTAGCAACAACTCTTTTTTCTTGCAAAAAATCGGGAACGTTCCCGACGCCAGAGCCAACCCCAGTTACACCAACGCCTAGCGGTTCAAATGCACTACCTTCAAATGCGAAAGACGGAGTAGTGTTTATCAATGGCGGTACGTCAGCTATTGTTACTTTATATGCACCAGCTAAAACTTCGGTTGCCTTAATAGGCGATTTTAATGATTGGCAAGCGACTTCAAATTATCAGATGAAATTAGCACCTGATAATAATACTTGGTGGGTTCAAATTGATAACCTAAATCCGAATACCGAATATGCGTACCAGTTTTTGGTTAATGGAACTTTAAAAGTTGCAGACCCATATTGCGAAAAGGTGTTGGACCCAAATAACGACAGTTATATTTCTGCTGTTGTTTATCCTGGTTTAAAGGCATATCCGACAGGAAAAACCACTGGAAATGTGAGCACAATGCAAGCCAATAAACCTGTTTATGCTTGGAAAAATGGTTCATTTACCAGGCCAGCAAAAGATAATTTAGTGGTTTATGAGTTATTGATTCGCGATTTTACAACAGAACATAGCTACGCTTCTACCTTACAGAAATTAGATTATTTAAAAGATTTAGGCATAAATGCTATCGAGTTAATGCCAGTAACAGAGTTTGAAGGTAATTTAAGTTGGGGTTATAACATTTCTTATTATTTCGCTCCTGATAAATATTACGGCACAAAAACAGCATTACAAGGTTTTATCGACGAATGTCATGGAAAGGGCATTGCTGTTATTATGGATATGGTTTTGAACCACTCTTTTGGTCAATCGCCTATGGTACAATTGTATTTTGATGGTAGCAAACCAACTTCAAACTCGCCTTGGTTTAATGTTGATGCGAAACACCCATACAATGTAGGGTATGATTTTAACCACGAAAGTCCTGCAACAAAATATTTTTCGAAAAATGTGATGAAGTTTTGGATGCAACAATATAAAATTGATGGGTTCAGGTTCGATTTATCAAAAGGATTTACACAAAATTATACCACAGGTGATGCACCATTTGCAGCTTATGATGCGAGTAGAGTTGCCATTTGGAAAGAGTACAATAACTATATTAAAAGCATCGACCCAAATAATTTTTACGTGATTTTAGAGCATTTTGCTGATGCGACTGAAGAAAAAGTATTGGCAGATGAAGGGATGATGCTTTGGAATAACCTAAACTATAACATGAACGAAGCTACAATGGGTTGGCTTTCTTCATCAGATTTTTCATGGGGATTTTTTAACAAACACAATTTCGCAAAATCTGAAAACTTGGTTAACTACATAGAGAGTCATGATGAAGAACGTCTGAATTATAAAAACATTAGTTTCGGTAACGCATCTGGCGGATATTCTGTTAAGGATTTAGCTACGGCTTTAAAACGAGAAGAAATGGCAGCAGCATTTTTGTTCGCCATCCCAGGACCGAAAATGGTTTGGCAATTTGGAGAATTAGGTTACGATATCAGCATAGATTTTAATGGAAGAACAGGAGATAAACCTATTAAATGGGAATATTTTAATGATAGTCGTCGTAAAGCTTTGTACGATGCTTATGCTAAATTTATCAAACTTAAAAAGAACAATAGCATTTTTTCTAGTCCTACATATACTTATAGCACAACAAATGGCATAAAATATATCAAACTAACCAACGGCACAAATACTGTAGTGGTTGTAGGTAATTTTGACGTAACCAATCAAACGGCAAACATAGATTTTGGTGCAGCTGGAACCTGGATTGATGCAACTGGCGGTGCAAATATTAATTTAGGAAGCGCTACATTTGGGGCAACGCTTGCGCCTGGTGAATATCATATTTACAGCAAACAAGCCTTAAATTAAATTTATGCCAATGAGATTGTTATTACTTGCTGTAGTTTTTTCATTTTTCTTTTTAAACGTTTGTGGTCAAGACACTACTCAAAAAGTAGTTGCCAATAGGTATAACAGCATTGAGCAACAGAAAAAACCGTATGTAATTTTAATTTCGATTGATGCATTTAGATGGGATTTAGCAGATAAATACCAAGCTAAAAACTTGATTAAATTGAGGGAAAGTGGGGTGCAGGCAGATTACTTAAAACCATCTTATCCTTCGCTAACTTTCCCAAATCATTATGGTATTGCTACAGGTATGTATCCTTCTCATCATGGAATTGTTGATAATACTTTCTACGACCAGAAGAGAGGAGTTGTCTACAAAAAATCAGATAAAATAATGGCCGTTGATAGCTCTTGGTACGGAGGTAAGCCACTATGGGTAATAGCAGAACAGCAGAAAATGTTAAGCGCTGTTTTTTATTGGCCAGGCTCTGAAATTTCGATGGATGGTATAAAACCAACTTATCTTTTTAATTATAGTGAGATTATCCCAATTGATAGAAGAATTAATGTGGTTAAAGATTGGTTAAAATTGCCAGATGATAAACGCCCACACTTTATAGCATTATATTTTCCACAAGTAGACAAGGCTGCGCACAATTACAAACCAGAATCTGAGGAAACAAGAGTTGCAGTTAAAATTGTAGATGATGCCATTGGTAAAATGGTTGACGCTGCAAAAGCAAGTGGATTGGATGTGAATTTCATTGTGCTTTCAGACCATGGAATGGCAACAATAGATAGAGAGAATACAATCACTTTGCCAAAGGCGATTGATTTAAATCATTTTAAAGTTCCGACAGGGAATGCGCTCCTGCACATTTATGCGAATGAAAAGCAATACATTAAGCCAACTTATAAAGCATTAAAAGCAGAAGCCAAAGATTATGATGTTTACTTAAGCAAAAATATTCCCAAAGCTTGGCATTACAATAAAAAAGAAGATAAATATAACCGGATTGGAGACATTTTACTAGTTCCACATTTACCAAAAGTTTTTAATATCAATGGTGTAAAACCAGATGTTGGTCAACATGGTTTTGATCCAGCCATTCCTGAAATGCATGCTACATTTTATGCTTGGGGGCCGAACTTTAAATCTGGTTTAAAAATCCCTGCATTTGAGAATGTAAATGTCTATCCATTAATCACAAAAATACTCGGCTTGTCCTACACTCAAAAAATTGATGGCAAGGAAAAGATACTTGCCCCGATTTTGAAATAGGTTAATTAGAATTAAATCATATTAGAGGTAATTCTAATATGATTTAATTTGTTTTCTTATCTGTTCAAGGCTATGATCAACTAACAGTTTTCCGTCTCTAAAAACCTCTACTAATTCTCCTTTTTGCTCACTATCCCAATTTACCTGGTCAACAAGTTTATATTTTCCATTTTCTACCTCAATTTTCATTAATCCTTTTGCCGATTTTTTAGTGCCATCATCTGTAATTGGATCTTTAAAAATTTCTCTACCTTCTCCATTAACCTCTCCATAAGTAGCTTTCATTGCAAAACCAAAAGTATCTCTTGTATTATATTGATAAGTAAAAGACCCTATGCCTAGTACAACATTTGTTGAAGCAAATCCTTTTTCTTTTAATCTTTCGCAGATTTCAGTAGCTCTATCAATGGTTATGCTATCCCCATAAATAGCACCAATTTGAGGGATTAATTCTTTAAATCCTTTTGCATTTGTTGCGCCTCCAAAACAGTCCCATAACAATTCAATTACTCCCTTTTTTTCTTCTGCTGTTTTACCATTTGGATTACCACAAATAATATCCACAGGATCACCACTATCTGGTCTAATTACAACTTTCCCATCTCTATTTATTATTTCTTGTTTTAATTGAGGCATATAATCGGTTAATACTTTCCATAAATCCCAAGTGTCTGAAACAATAGATAATATTCCTTTTGGATATACCTGACAGATTAGCCTTCTAAAAGTCTCTAATTCGCCTTCAGTTGTACCCATACACATAACAGAATGCTCGGTTGCTGCAACAGATCCGCCAATTAATTCATTATCTGAGTTTGCGTTATAGTATTTTTCTAAAAAATCAATTGCCGGAATAGTGTCGGTGCCAGTAAAACTTAGCAAATGTCCGCTAGATGAACAGACACCAGCTTCAATTCCCGCCATACCTCTCATCGAGAAATCGTGCCCTTGCCAATTTACAAATTCAGGTATTGAAGAAGTTTCAATAGCAAATTTGTCAAGCACCTTTCTGTATTGCTTAGCAATGGTTGCAGAAGTACATGGCATCCAAATTACTGCTGATAACAATGTTTCAAAATAATTGGTAAGCCAAAAAAACTCTGGTTTAGTATTATACATAGTGAACATAGGAACTCTCATTGGAACCGAAATTCCTTCTGGTAGTGCTTTAAAAACCATTGGTATATAGCCAAGGTCATGTAATGCTGCTATGTGTGCTGTGCCAACTTGGTTTTCTCCTAAGTAGTTATTTATTCTTCTACTGTATTCTTTAATTACTTTTTCTTTAGGTTGTTTAAAAAAGTAGTTTTCAAAATCTTCTAAAATATATTTTTTAATGAAATATTGTAAGCCAAAAAATACTACTTCCTCAATATCAGCTATTCTGCTTTTTCTAGGCGTCCAGTTAGAATATACTAACGTTGTTCCTTCTGGGTATTGTCGGCGATGGTCAACTTTATAACCATCTGTTAATAATAATGGGTTCATATCGTAGGTGTTTTAAGGTAGTTTGCTAAATCGATTAATTCATTATATACTTGGTTAAGACCAGCTCTATCATCTAGATAGGCATTGGCATATACCTTTCTACTTTCGGATTTGTAAAATGGCGGGTTTTCGTTTATTGTATCAAATGGGATGTTGTTTTCGGCTAGATAGGTTTTAACAAGCTGAATATCTTCTTGACCAGTCCAACATATTAGAAAACAATTGATAGAGTTAAGTTCTCTTAAAAGGTCAATTACTTGATTATACATTCTTCCTTTTTTATGGAAGTCATAAACTGTATCGTCAAAATCGTAAGCGATAACTATTGAACCGTATTTTTGGTATTCATCAATCAGCCTTGCTGAAGAATTGAAAGGATTAAGATAGAAGTCCATTGTCTAGGTTTATTTGATATAGATTAGCATTTTCAAAATCTTTAAACGAATTGGTCGTATAAATTTGTTCAAAGCAATTGTTAAGTTCTGAAAAACCTTTACTAAAAATTCCGTGGCTTACGGCCAAGTATAATTTGCCAGCATTTTTATTTTTAAGCTCTTGGGCTAAGCCAATAAATGTTCCTCCACCATCACAAATATCATCTACAATTAAGCAGTCTTTGTTTTGGAGATCATCAGTATAAACTCTAAATCCAGATAATTTCCCTGTTTTAACATCTCTACTTTTACTACACTCTACCACTTCAACACCCCCTAGATATTCTGCAACTTTATAAATTTTTTTTAGAGCTCCGCCATCTGGAGAAATCAATAAAATATCCGTGTTAATTTTATCGATAACCTCCTTTATAAATTGATGGTTTGTAATGACCTCACAATTGTTTAGAAGAGCAGGAGTAACTTCAGAATGTGCATCAAAAATGAAAACTTTTTTAAAATTCAAGTTATTAATGATATCCGCATAAACTTTTACAGATAACGGTTCTCCTGCAATCATAACCCTGTCTTGTCGTGCCGAAGGGAAATATGGAATGTATAAATCAGTTAAAATTGCTCCCATTCTTTGCAGGGCATCTACAGCTAGGCAAAGCAAGCCTAGATCATTAAACGAATTTAATCGATGAGTAATAGAGACTTTTGCATCTAAATCGAAGTCTGTAGATATTTTAATATGTGGCTCACCTCCAGAAAAGGTAAAGCTTTTAAATTGTATTTCTTCACCTTTTAAAGGTTTGAAATTTGGGTCTAGATTAAGTATCATAATCTTTTAATTTGCGTAATTATTACACAAAGTTATAAGGATAATTTTAATCTCCAAATTTTTGCGTAAAAATTACGCAAAATTAATGTCAAACAAGAAGCCCTCTTTGCTTAGTTTGTTGTATTTCAGTTTATTAAACTTAAACAGTTTGGCTGGTCTTCCATTTTTTTTATTTCCAAATTTTTCAGTTTCTTCTACAATTCCAAAACTTAATATCTTCTTTCGAAAATTTCTTCTATCTATTTCCTTGTCAAGTATAGTGCAGTAAAGATTTTCTAATTCAGAAAAAAGAAACTCTTTTGGTAGCAAGTCAAATCCAATTGGTTGATAGGTTAATTTATTTTGAAGCCTTTGGTGGGCAGTTTTTACAATAATGTCATGATCAAAAGCTAATTTAGGAAGATCTGCGATTGAGAACCATTTAGCATCTTCAGCATCACTATCAGCTTTTAAAATAAGTCTTTGTGAATTTACCAGCGCAAAATAAGCTATTGAAATTACTCTGAACCTAGGATCTCTACCTAAATCATCTCCAAAAGTGTAAAGTTGCTCAAGGTAGTTTACCTTAATCCCTGTTTCTTCTTTAAGCTCTCTATTTACAGCATTTATTACGGTTTCATTATCTTTAATAAATCCGCCAACTAAAGCCCACTGGTTTTTTAATTCCCCGTACTTTTGTTTTATGAGCAGTACATTTAAATCGTTTTCTTGGTAACCAAAAACTATAGCGTCAACAGCAATCTTTATATTTTGTTGAAGTTCCATTTTTATATGCGTAAATTTTACGCAAAAATAATGATTTACGTAATGGAAATATCATTAGAATATACTTTATTTAATCACTAAAATACTGGGTTTAACCTACACTCAAAAAATTTATGGTAAGAAAAAAGTGTTAATTCCGATTTTGAAGTAAGCATTCTATTTTTACCCACATTTTTAAACTTTAAAGAAATTACTTTTAAGTATTAAGAAAACCTAAATCCAGGTAGTCTTTCATCTTTCCACATTCTTGGATTAACAAACGTTTGCGTTGAGTTTGTGACTGAAGTTTATATCGCGATAACGCTTATAAATGGGTCATAAATTTTGGTTGCTCAAAAAATGGCTTCATGAACAGTTTTACCTACAAAATACAACGATCGTCTCTTTAATCTCCGCAAACGTTTGTGCTTTTTAGCTAGCTCTATTGTTAATAAATTGGGTTGCTGATTAAAATAACTACAGCACAACTAACCAATTTTAACTAAAAAACCTATTTATGAAATGTAATTCTACACTCTTTAAGGGCGTATTATGTTTGTTAATTTTAATGTCGCTAGGCATAAATGGTTTTGCAACTACTTTCTCAAAAGTAACGCGAACAAACAAAAGCATAAAAGCTCCTGTAATAGTACGAGGTACTGTTAAAGACAAACAAGGCCCATTACCAGGCGTTAGCATATCGGTAAAAGGCAAAACTGCTCAAGGTACGGTTACGGCTACAGATGGTAGCTTCAGTATTTCGGTAGAACCAACAGACGTTCTTGTGTTTTCGATGATTGGATACACAAAAAAAGAGGTTACTGTGGGTAACAACACAACATTTAACATTACTTTAAGTGAAGATTTATCAAAACTTGATGAGGTTGTGGTTGTGGGCTATCAAAAACAAAGCTTACGTAAAGCTACTGGCGCAATTCAAGTTGTTGATGCTGCACAAATCCAGAATTTACCAGCTCCTAGCTTTGAGGGCTTGCTACAAGGCCGCGTGTCTGGTATTAACATCCAGAACTTTTCTGGAGAACCAGGCGTTAGAAATACTTTCACCGTAAGGGGGAACTCTACAATCTCCGGCGATTTAAATGCTGAGAACTTAGATTTAGCAAAAACACTAAGTACACCCTTATTTATTATAGATGGTATTCCTTTATCTGTAACAGATTTAGAAGGCTCATCAGCAACTGGCTCTAATTTTTTAGCGGGTATAAATACCAATGATATAGAAAGTATCGTAGTACAAAAAGATGCTGCGGCTACCGCAGTTTGGGGTTCACGTGGTGCAAATGGTGTAATTATTATAAAAACAAAAAGAGGTGCAACAGGAAAACCAGTTGTTAGATTATCATATTATACTGGTATAACTGAAAGACCAGAATTACAAACAACTTATGCTGGTGCACAAGAACGTCAACAGAAATTAGATTTGATGAGAGCCTATGGAACTTATGATCAAATGGCTAACATTCCTCAAATTTTATCTGACAGTTTAAATACTTCATTTAACAATGCTACAGATTGGCAGGATTTATTTTATAAGTCTGGTAGAATAAGCAACTACGATGTTAACGTTTCTGCAGGTAACGATTTATTAAATTACCGACTATCATTAAACTATTACGATGAGGATGGGATTGTAAGAAATACAGGTTTCCAAAGATATTCCTTCAGAAGTAATTTCGATTTTAAATTATCGCCATCAGTAAATACAAACATCATTATGGCTGCATCTAGGTCGGCCAGAAAAAGAGGCTTAGGAAGAGGTAGGGATGAAGTTGTTCCAGTTAACGCAACTTCAATGCCATCATCTTTTGTTAAATTAACATCGCAAGATTATGACTTTTACTATGGACAGTATGATAAATTAAAGGATGTTAATCAAACGGACCAGCTTAGCATTTATAGTCAAACTAATGTTGATATAGTTAAAGGATTACAATATTCATTACAAGGCTCATTATCGGGTAATTTTGATAATAGGGATCGCTTCCAGCCAGCAGAATTAGATGCAAATGGCGTTTCATTTGCATCAAGTGATAAATCAAGTTACTTTAGCTATTACCTAGCGAACGTTTTAACTTTTTCTAAAATTCTAAACAAAGACCATAGTTTTAACTTGGTAGGTGTTCAATCCTTTCAAAGTGACCAACGCCGTAAAACATACGTTCAAGGTTATAATGTGCCAACCGATGATATTAAAGTAGTACAGGGAATTCCTCAACAAGATTTATCTGGCTATTCGAATTTTGAAAAGGCAAACTTATTATCTTTTGCTGCACAGTTTTCTTACGATTATAAATCGAAGTATATCTTAAACGCATCTTACAGGGCAGATGCATCATCAAGATTTGGAAAAGATACTAAATGGGGTTATTTCCCAGCTGCATCATTAGCTTGGGTAGCCTCAGAAGAAGCATTCCTTAAAAAATTCACTTGGTTAGATTTGTTTAAAATTAGAGGTAGTTATGGTTTATCTGGCACCTTGCCTGATAACTTTTATGCTCCGTTTAACACTTGGGATGTTGGTACGCAAAGTTATGATGGTATAATAACAGCATTCCCATCATTCTCAAATCCTTTAACACAACCAAATTTAACATGGAATAAATCAGATCAGGCTAACATTGGGGCTGATATTTATATGTTTAAAAACAGGGTTAATTTAACGGTAGATTTTTATCGTAAACAAACTAAAAACCCAATACTTTCTTTCCCATTCCCGTCGTACACAGGTTATAGCCAAGTATCTTATAACGTTCCTTTAAAGATATTGAATGAAGGTATTGATATCTCGCTACAAACTAGAAATTTACCTCAAACGAGCAAATTGCAATGGTTAACTAATATCAACTTTAGTTTCAACAAGAACCGTTTAGCTTCATTGCCAAATGGTAACAAAAGTTTTTATGCCGATAGCCGTGGATACAATCAACAGTTATATTTCACCGTTGGTGGACCAGTGTATGGTTGGGCTCAAATGATTTATAAGGGCGTGTATAATAATACTGGGCAAATACCTGTTAATCCACTTACTGGTAAATACATTACTTATTTTAAAGGAAATTATGTAGTTAAACCGGGCGCTCCAATTTGGGCAGATGTAAATGGCGATTACGATGTTTGGAGTGGTGAAGATAAAGGAGCAGCTGACGGAGATTTACGCCGTACCGGAGACCCAAACCCTAAAGTAACAGGAGGTATTTACAATGAATTTACCTATAAGAATTTTTCACTTAGTATTTTGGGCACTTTTACCTTAGGTCGAGATATTATTAATACTTACAAAGCCAACCAATATGCTAATATATTTAATTTCGGTAATTTGTCAGAGCATTTTGCTGGTCAACGATTACCAGATTTAACAGGTGTAAATTATTGGACACCAGGTAAAGCTCAGGATCCTAATTATGTTGCGGGTTTTCCATCAATAAGTCCCTTTGGACCAAACTATTATCAGTTTTTGCCTTTTAGTACATTATGGAACGAAAAAGGAGATTACTTTAAAATCAAAACCATCACCTTTGGTTACATGCTAAACCCAAAATGGCTTAGTAAAGCAAAAATTAAAAGTGCTCGTATTTATGGTACAATGGATAATGTTTATGGTTTTCAATCTGCCACTGTACCAGATGCAGAACTAATTACCCCACAAGGGGAGTATACTGGTGGTGGTTATCCAATACCAAAAAAATACACAATTGGTTTAGAGTTTACATTTTAATTTATAGATCATGAAAAGGAATTTATATATACATATTGCTTTAGTTTTTACACTCCTATCTTCTTTTGGATGTAAGAAAGCAATCAATTTAGAACCAGAAAATGCTACATATGACCAAGTTTTTTGGGTTAATGGAGCTAATGTTAACAAGGCTGTTTCAGGGGCATATTCTTTATTAAGAGAGGCGTTAAAAGCAGATAGAAGCTTTTTTATAGCTGGTGATTTAGCTGCAAATAATTTTGCCTTGGGTGGCGATTATTGGAATTACACAAGCATTATCAGTAGTGGTAAATTTAACTTTAATTATGTTCCATATTTGGAAGGAAGCTTGCAAGATTGGAGCAGGTTTTACAAGGTAATTAACCAATGCCATCTAATTATAGAAAATGTAAAAAACATCCCAGATGCTAAATTTAGTGGTGGTAAAGCAGAAAAAGATAAGCTTGAGGGAGAAGCCCGTTACATAAGAGCTTATACTTATTTTTATATTCAACGTGTATGGGGCGATGTAATTTTAACAACAGAATCTTTTAAAGACCCGCTAAACATACCGCCTTTGCCACGTAGCGACGAAGCTAAAACATTGGCGTTTTGTTTAACTGATTTAAGCAAAGCAACATCACTTTTAGGATATGAAGAACCTAAAACACATGCAAGTAAAGGTAGCGTGTTAGGCTTAACAGCAAACATATATGCTTGGAAACATGATTATGTTAAAACTCAACTTTATTGTGATAGTATAATTAATTCAAATAAATACCATCTAGAGGACGTTGCCGATTACAATGATATTTGGGCTGGAAACAGTCAGGAAAGTATTTTTGAATTAAATATGCTTTATGATGCCATTAGCAAAAACGAATCTAGTGGTAGTTTCTTTAATGTATTCTTAGCTGCTCCTTTTATTACCGATAAAAGTGTAAGTAGTACTTGGTTTGGTGGCGATACCTTTGATGAGATTTTCGTTGATCCGGAAGATCGTAAGGACAAAGTAATTCAATTGGCAAGTGATGGCTCTTTATTGCTTACTAAATACACCAATGTAAATTATTACGACCCTAATAATAAAACAGCTTATGTTGTTAGCAACAATTTGGTGTTAGAACGTTTAGCAGATATTTATTTATTGAGAGCAGAAGCTAGATTTAAAAATGGAAATGAACCAGGGTGTTTAACCGACTTAAATTTCGTTAGGCAACGTGCAGGTTTAATTGATTACGCTGGTTCTGGCACAAATTTATTTAATGAGCTGGTAGACGAACGTAGAAGAGAATTGATTGGCGAAGGATACAATGCCTTTGATTTAATTAGAATGGAGCAACTGCAGCGTTTATATCCTGATTCTTATTCTCCACAAAGAATTGCCCAAAAAGGATATTATTGGCCTTTGAACATGAGGGTTTTGGGTAAACAAAACTCATTGCTAACCCAAAACGAATGGTGGAAAGGTCATTTTTAACAGCTAAAAAATCAAGAAATGAAAAAAATTAAAATATTATTAGCCTTTGTTGTATTGGCATCGGTTATAGCTTCATGTAAGCATGATGATTATTTTGTGGGTGGTACATTGCACAATGCAAAAGTAAACATGACTACCTACGATTATTTAAAAAGCAATAAGGATCAATTGTTTGATACCTTACTTTTAATAGTTGATAAGACAGGTACAAAGGATAAAATAAATCAAACAGGTGCTACATTTTTTGCGCCTACTGATTATTCTATAAGGGCGTATTTGTTAAATAAAACATTAGAAGCACAAAGAAAGGATCCAGCAAAAAGATACACAATTGACACATTGATTAAATATGATTTGTCTCACTTTACAGATTCAGTTAGCGTTTATATTATACCAGGTAAAGTAGAAGCCAAAGCTTTAAACGAAAAGGGCACTTTATTTCAAACAGCAAAAGCTAGTGTAAATAGTGTGGTTTCATTTGAGTATACAGACGATGTTAATTTAGGTTACAACCCTAACAGTGCCAATAAACCACAAATTATGTACTATACCTTTTTGAAAAAGACACTTACACCTCCAATAGTGGCATCAGAAATAAGCGCTAGTGATGGCGTTCGTACAAGAGTACAAACTTCGGGCATTGAAACAACTACGGGTATGTTGCATGTACTAGAAAATGGTAAGCCAGATAGAACTGGACACATCCTTTATTTTTCTCAAAAAAGAAATTAATTTAAACCTAATAAAATGAAATTATATAAATATTATGCATTAGGACTATTAAGTTTAATGGTTTTAATTATAGCTTGTAAAAAGCTTCCAGATGGGTTTTTGAGTGATGGCATTAGATACGAGGAAGATCCTGTTAATATCCCTCAAGGTCGTGCTTTAAATAGTACTGCATTAAATGTTGATGGTTCTACTCAGCCAATGAAAGTTAAAGTTGTTCATTTTTATGATAAGGCTACTGGCAACATTGTTGATGATATGTTCTTTAAAACTTATAAAATAAAGGTTTGGACTGGAATATACGACCCAACAAAAGATACCTCAGAAGAATTGATTGCAAAAAAACAAAAGGATTCATTAGTAAATCCAATTCATATTAATGATGCAAGTGGGCAAGTTCAGGCTAATTATACGAGCAGCAACATTCCCGTTGGGAGTTATACATTCGATTTAGAAATATCAAATCCGGCAGGTAAAAAAGTATATCCAAAAATTGGGAACTTTAATGTTACTCCTTCGGTTGCTTATGAGTTGCCTGGCACTCCTTACAATCAGTTAAGAAGAGTTGGTAATGAAGCTCAATCTCAAAATATTGGAGTGCCAACAGTAACTATAGTACGTACACCTAGTACTGAGCTAAAAGTTATTCTTAGAATGTTAGACAAAAATGGTGTAGCATTTAATCCGCTGGCTGGAGAAATTGTAACACGCCCATTGGCTGGTTTAACAACAGGTGCATTACAAACCATGAAGGATTATGCTATTAAAACGGTTATGTTTAATGATAGAATGGAATTTACTTTCGGGACTGTGCCTTTTCCTTTGGTATCACTTGGCAATGGTTTTAATTATTACTATCGTATTCCAACTCAATTCGTAAAGTTTGATAATCCTGCTTTAGGTTTGGATCAATGGTCTTCTAATCCACGATTTGTTTTTCAGTCGTTTCAAGATGGAATTTATAACATAGATTTAAAGTTCCCAGATATGTCTCATAGATAATGAATAGAACATCGAGAGGCCTTCCAGAATTTGGGAGGCCTTTTGTTATTTTTATTATTAGTTTTAAGTTTACTGTAATTTGTAATGCCATCATCCTTAATTTCATAAAAATGAAAAAAATACTCCTTACCATCTTACTTTTTGTTTCTGTTGTATCAGCAAATGCACAATCTTATACACCTACAGTAGCAAACCTCGAAGCTAGAAAATGGTTTAGTGATGCTCGTTTTGGTTTGTTTATTCATTGGGGTCCATTTAGTATTCCAGGTAGTGGAGAATGGGTAATGAACCAGCGTAAAATAACAGTTAATAATTATACAAGGTTGAAGGATTTTTTTAACCCTACAGCTTTTGATGCTGCTCAATATGTGAGTATGGCAAAAAATGCAGGGATGAAGTATATCACTTTAATTACCCGCCATCATGATGGTTTTAGTATGTGGGATACTAAGTATTCTGATTTTAATATCATGAATACGCCTTACAAAAAGGATATCGTTAAAATGATGGCTGATGAATGCCATAAACAAGGCATAAAATTATTTTTATATTATTCATTAGTAGATTGGAGAAGAGACGATTACCCAAGAGAAACTGGTAAAACTGGGCAGTCAAGTGGTCGCAAAGGTAAAAGTGATTATGCCAGTTACTTACAATTTATGAAAAACCAATTAACAGAATTGCTAACTAATTATGGCGAAGTTGCAGGTATTTGGTTCGATGGCCATTGGGATCAAACTGCGCCAGAGGGCGAGAAAGACAGAACCTCTCGAATAGATTGGAAATACGAAGAAATTTATGGACTTATTCATAAACTGCAACCTCAATGTTTAATCGGTAATAATCACCACTTATCACCATTTGTTGGCGAAGATTTTCAAATGTTTGAAAAGGACTTGCCAGGAGAAAATAAATCTGGACTAAGCTTTCAAGAGGCATCAGATAAATTGCCTGTAGAAGTTTGCGAAACCATTAACGGTTCTTGGGGTTTTAACCTAACAGACACCACTTATAAAACCAATAAACAATTAATAGATTATTTGGTAAAGGCATCTTCTTTGGGTACAAACTTGCTGCTAAATATCGGGCCAATGCCAAATGGACAAGTACAACCAGAATTTATTGAGCGTTTGCAATTTATGGGAGCTTGGCTTAAAACTTATGGCGAAAGCATTTATGGAACAGAAGCCGGTTACCTAAAGCCACAAGAATGGGGCAGTATTACCAAAAAAGGCAATAAAATGTATATCCACGTTTTAAACAATAAAACAGCACAAGTTAGTCTTGCTAATTTTCCAGCCAAGAAAATTAAAAAAGCATATTTATTAAAGGATAATACTCAAGTTGTATCTAAAATCAATAATGGTATTGCCAATATTTCAGTGCCAACACTTGATAATGAACCTGATCGCGTAATTGTTTTAGAGTTATAGAAAAGATTTTTTAACGGAAACAATCTGCGGATCTGCGGCCCTTATTCGAAGTAACAATTTCGTGTTCGTTGCAATTTATGGCTTTCATTTTTTGATATTTATCGCTCAAACAAACCTAAACAAATGAAGAAAATTTTTACCTCAACACTTATTGCCTTAAGTTTTGTAAGCATTTCTTATGCTCAACAACGTCAACAAGGTCAAGGACAAAGACCAACTACCACAACTAGCACCCCAACAGCAACCGCACCTGCAAAAGAAGAAACAAAAATTAACACCAATATTGCTTCTAGAACCATAGTTCCAGAAAGTGCTGTTGTAACCAATAAAACCGTAACCATTAACGGAAAAGCTGTTCCTTACAAAGCTACAACAGGTACTTTGCCAGTTTGGGATGAGGATGGAAAACCAATCGCTGGTTTGTTTTATACTTATTACGAACGTTCTGATGTTCAAAATAAAGACAAAAGACCGTTGGTAATTTCATTTAATGGTGGTCCTGGCTCTGCTTCAGTTTGGATGCATATTGCTTACACCGGACCAGTAGTATTAAACATAGATGATGAAGGTTATCCTATTCAACCTTACGGCTATAAAGATAATAGCTCATCAATTTTAGATGTTGCAGATATCGTTTACATCGACCCAGTTAATACAGGTTATTCACGTGCAACAAGTAAAGATGTGCCTACAAGTAAGTTTTTTGGTGTAAGGGCTGATATCAAATACTTGGCAGAGTGGATCAATACGTTTGTAACTCGCAACAATAGGTGGGCATCACCAAAGTTTTTAATTGGCGAAAGTTATGGTACAACTCGTGTATCTGGCTTGGCTTTAGAATTGCAAAGTAACCAATGGATGTATTTAAATGGGGTTATTTTAGTGTCGCCAACAGAATTAGGGATAGAAAGAGGTGCGGTTGTAGAAGCAGCCTTACGTTTGCCTTATTTCGCAGCTACAGCTTGGTATCATAAAATGTTACCTGCAGATTTGCAAGGTAAAAAGTTGACTGCAATGTTGCCAGAAGTAGAAAATTTTACGGTTAACGAACTTATTCCTGCCATTGCAAAAGGCGGATTTTTACCCATGGCCGAAAAGCAAAAAATTGCCGCAAAAATGGCGAAGTATTCGGGTTTATCGGAAAAGGTAATTTTGCAGAATAATTTAGATATATCAACCAATTTATTTTGGAAAGAATTATTACGCGATAAAGGTTTTACAGTTGGCAGATTAGATTCTAGGTATAAAGGTATTGATAAAGCAGATGCTGGCGAAGGACCAGATTATAATGCAGAATTAACTTCTTGGCTACATTCGTTTACACCAGCCATTAACATGTACATCCGCAATGAGCTTAACTACAAAACCGATTTAAAATATAACATGTTCGGTCCTGTTAATCCTTGGGATAGAAGTGGAGACCAAACAGGCGAGAATTTAAGATCGGCAATGGCACAAAACCCATATTTACACGTATTGGTTCAATCTGGTTATTATGATGGAGCTTGTGATTATTTCAACGCGAAATATAACATGTGGCAAATGGACCCAAGCGGTAAGTTGAAAGACAGAATGAGTTGGGAAGGTTATGAAAGCGGACACATGATGTATTTGCGCAAACCAGATTTAAAAATGGGTAACGACCATATTAGAGAGTTCATAGAAAAAGCAGTGCCTAAATTTGGTACACCAGCTAAGTTTTAAAAAGGCTGAAACCTGCCTGCGGTAGGCAGGGACCAAAGCTAAAAGACCAAAGGCGGTTGGATTTGCTCCAATCGCTTTTTTTTTGTAGCGGAAGTTTTGAATAGCTATTAAAGTTAGTCCTGCTTTCCGCTATATCTTTTTTTGTACTTCGACTACGCTCAGTATGACAAAAAAGTATATCACTTCAATCAGGGCTATTGAACATGAGACTGTGCAGGTAAACCGTAAATAGTTCCATAAACCTGCGTAAAATAAACCTGATAGAACGAATGCTGTTTTTCACAGCAGCAGAGATAGCAGGACCGAACTTAAGCTATAGAAAAGATAATTGCTTTTCAAAAAAAGAATTTTATTCTGTTTATTTAGTGAACAAACTAAAGTTGTAAAATGTTATTTTGGTAATTAAAGTTTCAAAGCTAATATCTAAATATTCATATCTTTAAAGGTTGTTCTCATTTAAAAATAATTCCCTATTTTTGTAACCCGCATATGGAACAGATCAAAACATCATTCGATTTCGAAAAACCTTTAGCTGATTTAATGCAGCAAATTGAAAAGGTAAAACAAGTTGCTGATAAAACTAAGGTAGACATGTCTGCTACTTTAGCAGAACTTGACGAAAAAGTAGCTCATACTAGCAAAAACCTATATAATAACTTAACAGGATGGCAGAAAGTTCAAATGTCTCGTCATGCTGAAAGACCCCAGACTTTAGATTATATCAATATGATTTGCGATGATTTCATCGAAATGCATGGAGATAGAACGGTTAAGGACGATAAGGCGATTATTGGTGGTTTTGCAACAATAGATGGTCAAACCGTTATGATTATCGGTCACCAAAAAGGAAAAAATACTAAGGAGCGTCAATATCGCAATTTTGGTATGGCAAACCCAGAGGGTTACAGAAAAGCTTTACGTTTAATGCGTTTAGCAGAGAAATTCAATAAACCGGTTATTTCTTTTATAGATACCATGGGTGCTTACCCAGGTTTGGAAGCAGAAGAACGCGGCCAAGGAGAAGCCATTGCTCGTAACTTATTAGAAATGTCTATTTTAAGAGTGCCAATTTTATGCTTTGTGGTAGGAGAGGGGGCATCTGGTGGCGCATTAGGTATTGGTATTGGCGATAAAGTTTACATGTTAGAGCATACATGGTATTCGGTAATCTCACCAGAATCTTGTTCATCTATTTTATGGAGAAGCTGGGATTTTAAAGAGAAGGCAGCAGAATGTTTGAAGTTGACTTCAGATGATATGTTTAGCAATAAACTGATTGATGGTGTGGTGAAAGAACCGCTAGGTGGTGCGCACCAAAATCCAGAGCTAATGGGCGAAACCTTAAAAGCTCAAATAGTAAAAGATTTAAAAGAATTAAAGAAAGTAAATACAGATAAGCTGATATCGACTAGAATTGAAAAATTCTGTGATATGGGTGTGGTTGTAGAGGGATAAGTCCTTGAGCGTCATACCCAACTCGATTGGGTATCGTAATGCGAAATGCGTTGCAGCGTTATGTTACTCCAAAGTTAGAATTAAGATTACACTAAACATAAAAAAAGTCCCGATCATTTGATCGGGACTTTTTTATTATTAAGCGTTTTAACTATGGTTGTCGCTGACCGAAATACATACTAAACCTACTAATTAAACTTTCATATTCTTTTTGTAGTTCTTGAGCTAATTTTGGCTGATTGTATTGAGTTGCCACTTTTGACATTGGCTCTAAACCATACATCAATCCTAGCTGTATATTATTCATGCCTACTAATTTCTCTTTGCTATCGGTAACATCTGCCAAATAAGTTATTTCTTTCTTAATAAATGTGGCAGATTTTTTTAGTAAATCATTTGCTCTTTGGTTTTCACCTAAAATATATAGGTTTTGTGCCATTTGCGGCATGCTCATCATGGTGCGAATACCGTAAAACTTGCTTGGCATAACTTCCTCATATCTTTTCATCACCTTTTTAGCATCTTCTATTCTGCCAGCTTTAATTAAGCCGGTAGTTAATGTGTTAAACATGTTGTTGAAGATAGATACATCATCAGTTGATTGAGCATCTAAATAAGAAGCAGTTTTAATGTTACCCCATTTAAACTTATTCATTACGTGTTGATACATCGGCTCTAAGTTTGGAGCGCTTTCACCAGAGTTTCTATCAACAGTGCTATCTGGTTGTAATGGTAATAAACGTAGCGTTAAACCTTCGTTATATAGGTAATTATCTAAACCGTTAAATTGTGAAGAAGGAACAGTGCTACAGAAATAAATAGGTCTTTTCCAATTGTTATGTGCTAGAATATCAAACATAGCCAATGTACCTTTAGTTACATAGCCCTTGTTGAATTTCCATTCTATGGCAGGAGTGATTTTGCCCAAGTCTGCTGCTGGTAAAGTGCCTGTTTTAATAACATCTTGTGGGTTTACCGTTAACTTTAAATTTTTACTAGGTAGGTAATTATATTTGCTACCATCAGACATTGTTAATTTATATTCAGGATTGTCTGATAATAAAAACTCTACAATTTGCTTCAATTCAACCGAGCCTTGTATGTTGTTATCTTGCTCGTACATCACATCTCTAACCCCAGCCACATATTGCGATTCTTTCATTGAGAATGGCAATGGCTCAGATTCGTGAACCTTTCTTCTCATTCCGTTGATATACCAATCTGTATCAAATAAACTCAAGTTAACTAATCTAATATCCGGACGAACACCTTCAACTTCTTGAATGTACCAAAGCGGGTAAGTGTCATTGTCTCCGTAAGTAAAGAGAATGGCATTAGGTGCGCATGATTCCATGTAACTTACCGCAATATCATGGGCTAACATTTTAGTAGAACGATTGTGGTCGTCCCAACCTTGGCTACCCATTAAAACAGGGCCAGCTAATAAAGCAATAACTGCAGCACCGATTGCTGCGGTTTGTGGCTGTAGCTTTTTAAATACCCATTCCTTAATAGCCAGTACTCCTAAACCAATCCAAATGGCAAATGCATAAAATGAACCAACATAAGCATAATCCCTCTCCCTTGGTTCCATTGGTTTTTGGTTTAGATACAAAACAATGGCAACACCTGTACAGAAAAACAATAAACCTATAATCCCTGCATCTTTTTGATTGCGTGAAAAATGCCAAATTGCTCCTAAAAGCCCTAAAATTAATGGTAAAAAGAAGAAACGGTTATAAGAAGTGCTTTCTGCAATAGTTGGTGGGAGATTTGTTTGGTCGCCTAAGAAAATCTTATCAATTGGCTTAATTCCGCTTAACCACTGTCCTTCGTAATAACTGCCCTGACCTTGGTCTTCATTTTGCCTGCCTATAAAATTCCATGCAAAATAACGCATATACATGAAACCAACTTGATAGCTGGCAAAGAATTTAAAGTTATCTATCGTAGAAGGAAAATCTTGGTCGCTAAGGCTTAGCCAATCTTTATAGTAGTTAATGTGTCCTTGGTCATCACTATACATTCTTGGGAAAAGTACCTCATGCTGTAATCTTTTTAAGCTATCTGGCAAGTTTTCATTCTCACCATAAATTCGTTTAGTTTTAATATCTGCAACTTCATATTGTGTTTCACCTTTTCTATAAGTTTTTCCATCAGGAATAGATGCGTAACCACTTAAATCATCCGTAAGTTTAGCCATTGAATTATAGTTTGGGCCATACACTAAGGGTCTATCACCATATTGCTCACGATTTAAATAGCTTAAAAATGAGAATGCATTATCTGGATTACTGTTGTTTAAATTAGGCTTGGCTTGAGCTCTAATTAAAATCATGGCAAAAGAGAAGTAGCCAAATATGATTAAAGTGGTAGAAAGTAACGCAAGGTTTAAAATTTTCTTTTGGTGTTTGATAGAATATCTAATCCCTAATACCAAACCCGTAATCAATAGAATTATGAAGAATAAAACACCTGTTCCAAAACCTAAGCCTAAAGTATTCACAAAGAATAAATCGAAATAAGCGCCAAAAGAAACTAAATATTGAACAATAAAATATTGAATGAATGCTAAAATTAAAATTCCAATACCCAATGTTTTAAATACACCAGCATTGGTTGCCTTTTTGGTTTTTCTAAAATAGTAAACAAAAGCAAGCGCTGGTATAGTTAATAAGTTTAATAAGTGAATACCAATAGAAAGACCCATGATATAGGCAATGAATAATAACCATTTATCGGCACGTGGTTCATCTGCAATGGCTTCCCATTTTAAAACTGCCCAAAAAACAACTGCTGTTGCCAATGATGACAAGGCATAAACTTCAGATTCTACAGCCGAAAACCAAAAGCTATCTGAGAAGGTATATGCTAAAGCACCAACTGCTCCTGCACCCATTATAGTGATTAAATTTGTTGTGCTTACTACTTCTTCTCCTTTGGCAATAATTTTTTTAGCTAAGGCGGTAATGGTCCAAAATAAGAATAATATTGTTGCCGCACTTGCTAGCGCAGAGCCAACATTCATGAAGTAAGCCACTTTTGTATTATCGCCCATGGCAAATAACGAAAAGAAACGCTGAATCATTAAAAATAATGGTGCACCTGGTTGGTGAACCACTTGCATTTTTAATGCTGCGGAAATAAACTCACCACAATCCCAAAAACTAACAGAAGGTTCTAAAGTAGAAATATAGGTTACAGCTGCTATTAAGAAACAAAACCAGCCTACAAGATTGTTTATTTTTGAGTATTTCATTCTATAAATGGATAAAAATTAACGCTATTTGCACATAAAAATGCTGCCGAAAATAAAGAATTAGATTGATATAAGTACAAAAATTTAACGTCTTTTAACAAAAATTAACGCTTTATTTGCGCTTGTAATAAGGTTTTGAAAATATTTTAATTTTTTTTGACTTCAGACTTGCAGCATAAAAAAATAAGCGTAAATTTGCATTCCATTTCAGAACAACGGATGGGAAATAAAATTGTCCGATAGTATAAGGGTAGTACAACGGTTTTTGGTACCGTTTGTCTTGGTTCGAATCCAGGTCGGACAACAAATTTTTTTCGGATTGTGACTAAAAGCGCAATCCGATTTTTTTTAACCAGCATTGATACCCACAAATCATGCCATTGCAATTTAACCCAGTTAAAATTTTTGCCGGAAGCGGTACAAAAGATTTAGCGAAAAAAATTGCCGAAGCTTACGGCAAACCATTAGGAAGCGTTACTTTAAGTCGCTTTAGCGATGGCGAGTTTCAACCTTCATTTGATGAGTCGATTAGAGGAAGTGATGTTTTCTTGGTACAGTCTACCTATCAACCTAGCGATAATTTAATGGAACTTTTGTTAATGGTTGATGCTGCAAGAAGAGCGTCAGCACATTACATTACGGCAGTTGTTCCTTATTATGGCTTATCTCGTCAGGATAGAAAAGATAAACCACGTGTAGCAATAGGAGCAAAGTTGGTTGCTAATTTATTAAAAACAGCAGGTATCCATCGTATCATGACAATGGATTTGCATGCGGCACAGATACAAGGTTTCTTTGATATTCCGGTAGATCACTTAGATGGATCGGTAATTTTTGTTCCTTATATCAAAAGCTTAGGCTTAAAGAATTTAACCATCGCTTCACCAGATATGGGTGGGTCTTACAGGGCTCGTACTTTTGCAAAGTTTTTTAATGCAGAAGTTGTAATCTGTGATAAACGCCGTTTACGTGCTAATGAAATCGAATCGATGTCGATTATTGGAGATGTAAAAGGTTTAGATGTAGTTTTGATGGATGATATTTGTGATACCGCTGGTACATTGGCTAAAGCAGCAGCTTTGATCATGGAAAATGGGGCAAATAGTGTGAGAGCGGTTTGTACGCATGCAGTTTTATCTGGCAAAGCGTATGAAACCATAGAAAACTCAATGTTAGAGGAATTAATCGTAACTGATACCATTCCGCTAAAACAAGAGAGTTCTAAAATTAAGGTGTTGAGCACGGCCAAATTATTTGCAAAGGCAATTGCCAATGTAAATGAGCATGGTTCAATCAGCGACTTGTTTAAAGTATAAAAAGGTTGAGGGTTGGAAGGTTGAAGGCTTAAGGTCTCAAATCTAATATCTAACTTCTCATATCTGATTGAAAAGAATAATTAACAATAAAATAAATAAAAATGAAAACAATCGCTATTAGCGGTTCTCCAAGAGAGAACGTAGGGAAACGCGATGCTAAAGAGCTTCGCTATGAAGGTAAAGTTCCTGCAGTATTGTATGGTGGTAAAGAGCAATTGCACTTTGCTGTATTAATAACAGACTTAAATGCTGCTATTTTTACTCCAGAAGCTAACTTTTTAGAAATCACTATAGGTGGTACTAAAGTTAAAGCTATCATCAAAGAAGCTCAATTTCATCCATTAACAGATGTTTTATTACACGTAGATTTTCTTCAGTTATTTGACGAGAAAGAAATCACGATGGAAATTCCTGTTAAATTAACTGGAACTTCTCCAGGTGTTAAAATGGGTGGTAAATTAGTTCAGAAATTACGTAAACTACGCGTAAAATCATTACCTAAAAATATGCCTCAAGTAGTGGAGGTTAGCATTGCTAAAATGGAAGTTGGAAACTTATTCCGCGTTCGTGATTTGCGAAAAGGTGATTACGTTGTAACTAACACACCAGAAGATACAATCGTTTCTGTAGGTATGTCTAGAGCATTAAAACAAGCAGAAACTGAAGCAGCTAAAGGCAAGTAAGCAATTGGCAGTTTTGAGTTAGCAGTTGCTAAACTAATTAAGCGGTAAGGAAGAAATTCTTTACCGCTTTTTTTAAGCCCCACCCCAAACCTCGCCAAAGGAGAGGAAGTTGTATTACCATCTATATTCTTCAATCATTCTTTTTTCTTTGCTTTAGTCTTTAAGCTTTAGAAGCGCAAGGCTTGTGTAAGTAACAAAATTTGTTCCCTTGTTTCGCTATACGCCTGCCTGCCGGCAGGCAGGCTTCGCTGCGTTTGCTGCGCAACTTGCCGCAGGGTATCGCTGCACCAGGGGCTAAAAACATAAACCTGTGCTCTTTTACGAGGTTGCAATCTGGCTACAGCACCTTCATTATAAACACGGTGGCAGCGGTATACTTTTTACCATTCCCGAAGGGATTAAATGGTAAAAAGATTAAGCGAACAACGGGGCTGAAGGCTGCCATAAATTACTGGCCTAAATTTTCAAAAAAATAAAATCTATAATTTCTTTGCTCTTTATTTTTTGGTCTTTGGTCTTTAAGCTTTTATCTTAGCAAAATGAAATTTCTCATTGTTGGGCTAGGTAATATTGGCCCAGAATACGCTCATACCCGCCATAATATTGGTTTTGATATTGCAGACCAGCTCGTAAAAGATCTAGATGGAAGTTTTGAACTTTTAAAGCTCGCCTATTATGCTGAAGTAAGTTTTAAAGGCAAAAAATTACATGTGATTAAGCCAACCACTTTTATGAATTTAAGTGGTAAGGCAGTTAATTATTGGATGAAGGACCTAAAGATTGCACCAGAAAATGTTTTGGTTTTGGTTGATGATTTGGCCTTACCTTTAGGGAAACTAAGGATGAAACTGCAAGGTAGTAGCGCAGGTCACAATGGTTTGAAAAGTATTGAAGAACTATGTGGTGGTCAGAATTATGCTCGTTTGCGATTTGGTATTAGCGATAATTTTAGAAAAGGACAGCAAGCGGACTATGTATTAGGTCTATTTGATAAAGACGAGCAGAAAGAGTTGCCTACTCTAATTAATCGTGGCGTATCCATGATCAAGAGTTTTGTAACCATCGGTGCTGCCCAAACAATGACATTATTTAATAAATAACTATTTCCTCACAAAACTAGTAATCTTATCGTATAGTAATTCTGGTTCAAAAGTCTTATTTAATACCTCGTTTGCTCCAGCATCAAGCGCAATTTTTTTATCGCTTTCCATTATAGATGCCGAGAAAGTAATGATTGGAACATTTTCTTTACCAGGAACTTCTCCATTTCTAATCAGTGCGATGGCCTGCAAACCATTCATTACAGGCATGTAATTATCCATTAAAATAAGGTCGTATTCATTTTCTGTAAGTTTTTCAAGAGCTTCTTTACCATTTTCTACTACATCTGGTACAATGCCCCATTCTTTTAGCGTTGCAATTATTAAGTGTTTATTAATTGGATTGTCTTCTGCAACTAAGATTTTAACGTGTTTTAAAGGAGGGAATTGGTTGCCTCTCAATGCTTTCGGCTGCTCTTTTTTTATTTCCTCAACTACTTCATACCAATTGGTAAAAGAGAAAGTACTACCCTTATTAATTTCACTTTCTATATTTAAGACACCACCTTTTAGTTTTGCCAAATTTTTCACTATCGATAAACCTAAACCAGTTCCGCCAAATTTAAGTGTTGTGTCATCACTGCCTTGCTCAAATACTTCAAATACTTTATGAATGTTTTCTTTCGGGATGCCAATGCCAGTATCTATAATTGAAAATTTGATGCGTTTATTATTTCCTTTTTTATCAAGAACTTCAATTTTTAGCTTAACAGATCCTTCTGTAGTAAACTTAACTGCATTTCCAATTAAGTTCATTAAAATCTGATTTAATCTTAACGAGTCGGCTAAAACTACTTTTGGTAGTTCTTTGTCTAATTCTAGCTTTAACTCTATGTTTTTTGCTTTAGCCCCAATACTTAATAAATTAATTACCGCATTGCCAAGCTTTTCTAAATCAGTTTCAGCTCTTATTATTTTGAATTTACCAGCTTCAATTTTAGAAAGATCTAATACATCGTTAATAATGCCTAATAAAGAGTTTGATGAAATTTCCAGCAATTCTATCAGTTCCTTTTGCTCTGCAGATAATGGAGTTTCTAACAATACATTTACTAAGCCTATTATCCCATTTATAGGCGTGCGTATTTCATGACTCATATTGGCCAAGAAGTTTTCCTTTATCTTTTTGCCCTGCTCGGCTAGTTCTTTTGCCTTAATTAGCTCTTTTTGATAGGTCTCTAATTGTATGTTTTTTGCTTTAATTTCTCTTTGGTTGCGAACAAGCTGAACAAAAGAGTCAACCTTAGCAGAAGTAACGTAGGGGTTTAAAGGTTTATATAAATAATCTACTGCACCAACATTTAGTCCTTTTACTGCATACTTAGTTTCCACAGAAATAGCAGTTACAAAAACCACTAATATATCTTTTGTTCTGGGATTGCTTTTTAATATTTCTACCAGCTCAAAACCATCCATTTCTGGCATTTGTACGTCAACTAATGCTATAGCGATATCTTTTTCCCATGAAATTCGTAATGCTTCATTTGGTAAAGTTGTGCTAATGATATTTATATCATCTCTATCTAATAAGGCTTCTAAGGCAACCAGATTTTCTATTTTGTCATCAACAATTAAAACGTTAATTTTTTCCATGAGCTTGCTTAAGACGATATAGTTAAGGGTATTTTTTGATAAATATTATTTTTTTTGTCGATGATTTTAAAAAGAGCCAATAAATTGGGGTCTCTAATGCTTTCCTTAGATCCTAGGCATAAAAAGCCAAAATTAGCTAAACTATTATAAAAAAGCTCAATTACTTTGTTTTGTAGGTCTTTACTAAAGTAGATTAAAACATTTCTACAGGAAATAACCTGAAATTCATTAAATACACCGTCTGATATTAAGTTGTGTACCGAGAATAACGTGTGTTTTTTAAGCGCTTGTTTAATGGCAACAGCATCATATTTAGCGGTATAGTATTTTGCCAGTGAATTGATAGCTCCAGTTGCTAAGTAATTCTCCGAATATTGTTTCATTTGTTTTAAAGTGTAGATGCCATTTTTGGCTGTATTTAAAACTTTAGAATTGACATCAGTTCCATAAAAAAAACTCCTTTGATATAAGTTTTCATCATCAAACAGCATTGCAAATGAATAAAGCTCTTCACCTGTGGAGCAACCCGCATTCCACACTTTTATATGTTGATAAGAGCCTAAATAGGGAATGATATTTTCTTTAACCGATTTAAAAAATAATGGGTCACGAAACATTTCAGTAACATTTACGGTTACCTGAATTAAAAAGTGCTCAAAATAGTTAGCATCATTTGTTAACAATGTCCTTAAGTCGAAAAGGCTTAATTTCTCTAAGATCATTAATTTAGTTACTTGTCTTTTAAATGAGGCTTGAGAATATACGCTAAAATCGAAATCATGGATTTTCCGAATGATTAAAATTAATTCATTTAATTCTTCATTGTTAATTGTTAGAGATGAGTGTTCCAATGCTAAATATTTTTTAATTGCTTAACCAAACTCTCATCATAGAAAGTAACTTGTCAATATCTACTGGCTTAGATATATAGTCGTTTGCTCCCGCTTCAATACATTTTTCCCTATCATTCTTCATTGCCTTCGCAGTTAAAGCAATAATTGGTAGTTTTAAAAACTTTTTCTCTTTTCTAATGGCTGCCATTGCTTCATAACCATCCATTTCAGGCATCATGATATCCATTAAAACTAAATCAATTTCAGGGTTTTCTTCCAGCTTCTGGATTGCTTCACGACCATTATTTGCAATAACGATTTTCATCTCATAGGCTTGTAATGCTGTAGATAAAGCGAAGATATTACGCATATCATCATCCGTAACCAAAATAGTTTTGTCCTTTAAAGCCTTTTCTAAGGTTGATAAACTTTTCACTTCCTTAACTGTTGTTGGCTTTTGCTTAGTATTCAGTTTATTCATGAACAAACTTACCTCATCAATTAGCCTATCATTAGATTTATCGGTTTTTAATACCATAGCCTCAGAGTAACGCATAATTCTATACATCTGCTCCTTTTCTAGCTCCATTGCTGTGTTAATAACCACTGGGATGTGCAATCGGGCTGGATCGGCTTTAATCTTATCTAACAAGTCGAAACCAGATATATCAGGAAGGTTTAAGTCTAGGATTATACAATCAAACTTATCTGCATCTAAAGCAATTAGGGCTTCATTTCCTGAATAAACTTGCGTTACTTCGGCACCTCTATCTAATAACTGTTGTGCTAATAACTGACTTTGGGTTTCTTGATCTTCAATCAATAATACTTTATTAAACTGTTGAGCAATAGAAAAATTTGAAAGAGAATTAAATGCGTTTGCCAGTTCTTTCTCATCAATAGGTTTTTTCAAAAAGCCAATTGCACCTTCTTGTTTTGCTTTGCTTAATTTTTCATCCCTAGCAGACATGATATGTACAGGAATGTGTTTGGTAATTGGATTAGCTTTGAGCTTTTTAAGAATCATCCATCCATCCATTACAGGAAGCATGATGTCTAATATAATTGCGTCTGGAACCTGACTAATTGCCATATCTAGGCCAACATCTCCACTATGAGCAAGAATGGGCTCAAAACCCTTTTCTATTGCGTAGTCTTTTAAAATGTCAGCAAAATTAATGTCGTCCTCAACTATTAATAGCAGATTTTTTTCTCTTTCAATTTTAAAGGGAGTGTTAAAGTTAATCGGTTCTTCTATTTCTTTAACTTCCTCAATTTCAACTTCAGTATTAACTAGGCCTGTGGTGGAATGTTTTACAGGAATAAATAAAGTAAATGTACTTCCAATACCCAATTCGCTCTTGATCTGGATCTCTCCACCTAAAATTTGTGCAATCTCTTTACTAATAGATAGACCTAAACCAGTGCCTCCATATTTTCTACTTGTAGAACCATCTGCTTGTTGAAATGCCTCGAAGATAACTTTTTGTTTATCTGCTGAAATGCCAATTCCGGTATCCACCACCTCAATTGCTATAATTGGCTCTATGTTATTTCGTAATTGTTCAGAATAAAAAGTGGTTTATTTATCAGAAATGGCCAAATTTAGTGTTACAGCGCCATTTTCTGGTGTGAATTTAAAAGCATTTGATAGTAGATTTTTGATCACTTGCTCTAATCTGCTTTGATCGGTAGTCAAACTGCTTGGTAAATTTTGTGAAAGGTTTACTTCAAAATTTACTTTTTTGTTTTTTGCAACCTCATTAAACAAAGCTTCCATGTTTTGCTTCACTTCTAAAGGCCTTACTGTTTCAATACTAAGGTCTATTTTACCAGCCTCAATCTTAGATAAGTCTAAAATGTCGTTAATTAAGTTCAATAAATCTGTACCAGCATTATGGATTACGCCAGCGTATTTGATCTGATCATCATTTAGGTTATCTGGTTTGTTTTCCTTTAATATTCTAGCTAATATTAAAATACTGTTTAATGGAGTTCGTAACTCATGACTCATATTTGCCAAAAACTCCGACTTATATTTACTAGAGATCTCAAGCTCTTTTGCCTTTAAGCCCATCGCTTCCCTTGCCTGATTAATGGAAACGTTTTTCTCTTCTAATAAAAGTGCTTTTTCTTCGAGTTCTAAATTTGTCTGTCTTAGTTCTTCTTGTTGTACCCTAAGCTCTTCTTCAGATGCTTGAAGTTCCTCATTCGTGGTCCTTAGTTCTTCTTGTTGCGCTTCTAATTCCTCTGCTTGTTGTTGGGTTTGCTCAAACAGATCTCTGAGGATAACTCTTGAAGAGGCACTATTAATAGCAATGCCAACATTCTCAGCTATTCCACTTAAAAATAAACCCATCGCTTCGTTAGGGGTGTTATTTAAACCTAATTCAATTACAGCAATAGTTTCATTTTGAAATAGAACAGGGCAAAGATGAATGTAACGAGGTGGGGTAGACCCTAATCCTGAACTGATTTTAACATAATCCGCAGGTACATCGCTTAATAGTTTTGCTTTTTTCTCCAAAGCTACCTGACCAATAAGCCCATCACCTAAATTGTAATGTTTTTTGATACCTTTTGCAGCATACGCATAAGTTCCATTTAAATGAAAACCCTTCTCCTTATTGCCGAGAAAAATAGCTCCAATAGGTGCATTGATGTAATTACAGATACTAGAAATAATATGGTTCGCTAATTCATCTATTTCTTGCTCGCCACGCATGGCTTCATTTACAAGCTTTACACCAGATAGTAGCCAGTTTTTTTGCTCATTTTCAGAAGAAAGTAATTCTAATTGAGTATTGTTTTGGCGAATTTGTATTTCTGTTTCTTTTTGCTGGTCAAAAGTTTTGCGGATATAAGAAAGCAAGAATAAAATTAGACCGAAGATTACCACTGAGCTAATAATGATAATCAGTGTTGTTCTTTGGCTGCTCTTTTCTGTATCTAATTTTCGTTGAGCTAATAGTTGTGCTTCTATGTGAATAATTTTTGCATTTATCCTTAAAATGTTATCCTTAGAAATTTTGCCATTATCTGTTAAGATTTTACTAAATGCAGCTCCTTGACCTTTACTGGCATATGCCTGTAATATCTCTTGCATATTATCGAGCTTCTGATGGGCAAATGATTCTAATGAATCGACATTAATAACTTGTTTAGGATTATCGTTTACGAGCTCTCTTAAGGTATTAATTGTTGGGAGTATTTTCTTGGAATTTTTAGTGTAAGGCTCTAGATAATTGGACTTTTGTGTAATAATAAATCCTCTTAACGATGTTTCAGAATTTAGAATTTGCAACTCAATCTTTTTAGAAAGATCGATAACTTCATAAGTATGCGACTGCCACTTTGTGTTTTCATTAAGTGAGTCAATGCTTAAATAAGAAACTATAGAAGAAATTGCAACAAATAATAAAGATGCCGTAAAGCCAGTAAGTACTTGTTGCTTAAATGAAAGCTTTAACATTTAATAGGGATTAATAGATCATGTTACCAAATGAAAAACAAAAAATCAAATGGTTGACATACAATATTAACGATAATAAGAGATTTTTCTTAGTAAAGAATAAAATTTATAAAACTTGTAAACAGTCACTGTAAGTTGTTCCTATCGGGATAATTTGTTCACCAATCCAAACTTGGGAACGATCATATTTGCTGATTTTGTTTTTGGCAATAATAAATGCTCTATGCGTTCTAATGAATTGCTTATTTGGTAGTAAGTCCACTAGTTCATTTATCGTAACACGAGAGCTTAACAATTTGCCATTACTCAGATGAAATTGGGTATAGTTCCCAGATGCTTCAATGTAAAAGATATCGTGATATAAAACCTTTATTTGCTCATAGCCATCTTTAATAAAAATGAAATCAGCTTTGCTTTCTGGAGCTTGATTACGTAAATCGAAAAGCTCTTTTGCTTTGTTACAGGCTTTTAAGAATCTGGAAAGTGAAAAAGGTTTTAACAAATAATCAACAGCATCAAGTTCAAAACTTTGTACAGCATGCTCACTATATGCTGTGGTGAAAATAACCATAGGCGGTTTACTTAATGCTTTCAAGAACTCAATTCCACTAATGTCTGGCATTTTAATATCCAAGAAAATTAAATCCACCTTGTGTTGTTGCAGATAGGTAATGGCCTCAAATGCATTGGTAAACTGCGCTTTTAACTCAATAAATGGCACCTTGCTAGCATGTGCTGCAACAATATCCAAGGCTATTGGCTCGTCATCTATCGCTATTGCAATCATTGTATCAAATTGTCAGACTGAGTACTGAGTAATTTTTCTATTTGTTATATAAATCAAAAAGATGTCATCCTGAGCGTAGTCGAAGGAATCTTTTTGATTTTTGAGTTAAATATTGGCGCTTCGACTACGCTCAGCGTGACATTGTTTCGAAGCCTATTTTTGAATATAGTTTTTATAATTTGTTTCATTCTTGCAAATCGAAAGCTCTTTCAGTTTCTCCCAATTATCATTAATAATAGCTTATTTCTTTTTTCTACTCCAGCCTTTAATTTGCTTTTCAAAATCTATGGCTTGATTAACATCTGGAAAATTCTCACAAAACACTAAAGATAAAGGTCTTCTCTTATAAGTATAGCATGCAATGTTTTCTCCGTTTTGATGTTCATAAAGTCTCCTGTCTATATCATTGGTTATTCCAGTGTAATAGGAGCCATCGCTGCATTTTAAAATATAAACCGAATAATATTTCATCTATTTTTGGTTATCCATTTCGACTACACTCCGTGTGACATATAGTCTAAAATAAACAAAAAAATGTCATTCTGACCGTATTCGTAGGATTTTTTATTTATTTAGTTAACACTTGTTTTGTTAAACAATCTAATTTTGTAATCTTGACAAGGTAGCGCTTCGACTACGCTCCGCGTGACATCCACAGTTATTGTATTTAAACCTGAAACACTTAGAATATTATTTACAACTGTATAGTTAAATGAATAAAGAATTCCTTGGCACTCTCGCGAATAATCAGCTCATGTTTATTTGGATACAATAATGCTAAACGTTGTTTAACATTCTCTAAACCAATACCGCTTTTTAACTTTTCAGGATCGTTATCTGGTTTAATATGAATGCTGTTATGCACATCAAAATATAAGGTATTTTCCTTTGTTTGCAAGGTTACCTTAATGTGTGAAGGCTGTTGTAAGCTAATACCATGTTTAAATGCATTTTCTACAAAAGGAATCAACAGCATTGGCGCAATCTGAAAATTGTTTAATTGTTCATCAATCTGCGTATCAATAACGATATCAGCAGAGCGAGAAGTTCTTAGTTTTTGCAGGGCGATGTAATTTTCTAAATAATCTACATCCCTAGTAAGAGAGATTTTTTCTTGTACATTTTCATGTAACATGAACCTCATCATGTCTCCTAATTTCTGAATGCCTTCGCCCGTTCTTTCTGCATTTTCTTGTAAAGCTGTACCGTACAAAGTATTTAAGGCATTAAATAAAAAGTGGGGATTAATCTGCGATTGCAGAAAACTTAAACTTGCGTCAGATTTACCTAGTTCTGTTCTTAAAGAGGTTAATACATTACTATTTGTAAATCTACTTTTGTAAATGTACCAAGCCAATGGCAAGGTAATTAACAATTGTGTTGGAAAATGGAAGCAAAGTACAATGGCTGCAAACTCTTCGTCCCTTGCCATCATTAAAGTGATAAGAGAAATTGGGATGGCTGATAAAATTGCCGCAAAAAGGATCTGCAATACATAACGACGAAACTTACTGCCTTTTTTATAATGTGTTGGTAAGTAAAAATATAGGGCGTAAACTGCAATAGAAATGCCAGCCAATATTACCAATGTCCACATGATAATAACTTCGAAAGGTGCGCTTGCCGAAACCCATAATAACAACCCTACAAACCAAAATGCAAGACCAAAACCAATGTCTACTTTAATTTGATTTTGATTGCTTTCCGTCTTTTTATGGTCTTCTAGTAAATAGGTTACGAATTCTTTTAATAATACATAACCGGCTATAGCAATGATTATCCATAATGAACTAGAGAAACCTTTAAAGAAAACACGGTTATAGGCATCCTGAATATCATCATATTCTAATAAAAAATATGCCTCTGTGTAAGTTTTACATATACTGATCACTAGACCCATGATTAAAAATAGGCCAAACAACAGTATGCCGTTTAAAGTGCTTTGTTGTTTTTTAATTAGTTTAGGAATGATTAGAAAATTCAAAGACAAAAAGCCAAAATAAATAATTGAATACTGAAATAGTTTTGGAAGAAAATAGCTGTAGAGATAAGAAAAGGTTAGGCCATTATTTCTAAAATGATAATATTCGTAGGAATGCCTGCGGTTTCCTGTATTAGAAATAAGTAGAATTAATGCAATACCATAAAGAATAGTTGCTATCCAGAATTCTGCCTTTTGTAAATCTTTTTGTTTCATGTCTAATAGTTTGATGCCACAATTTTAAGAAGCATAAAGCTACCTATTTTAAAAATGTGATGAACTTGCAAAAAAATGTGATGAACTGGAGGAAGTTTGGAGTTATGAGTTAAAAGTTATGAGATTGGGTGTTTTAAATTTCTAGTTTAAAAACCTAAATTTGTTTGCAATTCGATCTGCAACTCACAACTCACGACTTACAACTATGAAACTTTATGGTATCCCAAATTGCAATACAGTTAAAAAAGCTCAAGATTGGCTAAAAGAAAATCAAGTTGAGTTTGAATTCCATGACTTTAAGAAAAAAGGCATTACTGCAGAAAAATTAACGGAGTGGTTTAATACTTTTGGTTGGGAAAAAGTGATTAATAAAAGCGGATTAACTTTTAAGAAACTAAGCAAGGAAGAGCAAGCTGAAATCAATTCTCCATCAACTGCCATTTCTTATTTGATGCAAAATACAAGCGCCATTAAACGTCCAATTGTAGAGCAAAATGGTAAGGCTATTCTTTTAGGTTTTGCAGCTGAAAACTACGAAGCAAAATTAAAAAAGTAGAGCTATAAGTTCTAATCCTCAGTTATTTAAAACATCTCAAATCATTTGATGTTATCTGTCACGAAATAACAGAAATCCATTTAATGTTTTTGACATGAACTACTATCAAGCATCTAAATTAATTATAGACTATAATCATTTAGTCAATACAGAATATAAAGGCAAAACTATTTCTGCTTTAGTAATCGCACCTGAAGATCATGACGGTATTGATAGGTTAATTTATATGGTTAACCAGCAATTGTATTCTCCTTATTCTTATAGTAAATATCCAGCATTAGATGTGGTAATCGTATTTGATTACAATCAAAAAGTTAAAAAGAATGAGCTAGATAAAATCTCATTAAAAGAAATTTTACCTCAGCTTAAATCGGCTTAATCTACATTTTTTTGTGCCTAATAGGTGCAGTATTTTCCTTTTTTTCAATCTTCTTAATCTTAAGACTTATGAATTATCATGAAGCAGAACTAATGATTGAAACGAACAGTCATTTAGTTGATCAGACGTACAAAGGCAAAACTATAGACAAGTTAATCATCGTTCCAGCTAGGCAAAAACAGATCATGAAAATCTTGTCAAACTTATCACTTAATCTTTCCTCAAGGAAGATTTACGAGCAATATTCAGATTTCGAAATCGTAGCCATCCTAGATTATGAAATGTGGTTGTGGACCGGTGTTCTTTACAAAGCTACGCTTAACGAGATATTGGAAACACAAACAGACAAAGAGCGAACTTAATATTATAGAAATTATATAAACCTATCTTATGAAAGCAGCAGTATTTCACAAACCTGGTGATATCCGAGTGGATACCGTTCCAGACCCATCAATTTTAGACCCAAGAGATGTTATTTTAAAAGTAACTTCAACAGCAATATGCGGTTCGGATTTGCATATTTTAAGCGGTGCAGTTCCACAAAAAGACCCTTTAATTATGGGGCATGAATTTATGGGCATTGTAGAAGAAGTTGGCACTGCAATCACTAATCTCAAAAGAGGTGATCGGGTAATTGTTCCTTTTCCCATTGCCTGTGGCAAATGTTTTTTTTGTAATCATGATGCCTCACCAGCTTGTGAAAATTCTAATTACAAAAACTATGGTCCAAATGGAAATATGATGGATCAAAAAGGAGCAGCGTTATTTGGTTATACAGATTTATATGGTGGATATTCTGGTGGGCAAGCACAATATGTTCGTGTACCTTATGCAGATATTAGTCCGCGAATTGTCCCAGAAAATTTAGCAGATGAACAGGCTTTGTTTTTAACTGATATTTTCCCAACGGGTTGGTCGGCAATAGATTGGGCACAATTAAAAGGAGGCGAAGTTGTCGCTATTTTTGGTTCTGGACCAGTAGGTTTAATGGCGCAAAAAGCAGCGTGGCTAAATGGCGCAAGCAGAGTGATAGCGATAGATCCACTTGATTATCGATTAGAAAAAGCAAAGGCTGTAAACAAAGTTGATACTTTAAATCCTCACAAAGTGGATGTTGTAGAAGCGATTAGGGAGATGACAGATGGACGTGGAGCAGATGTTTGTGTTGATGCTTGTGGCTTTGAACCCGAACGTACATTTTTTGATAAAGTAAAAGCAACCATCAATTTCGAAAAAGGTTCAATGAAAGTTTTAGAAATGTGTTTCGAAGCAGTGCGAAGAATGGGTACAGTTTCCATTATGGGCGTATATGGTTCTCCTTATGATAATTTCCCTTTATTTAGAATGTTCGATAAAGGCATTACCATTAAACAAGGACAAGCGCCAGTTTTAAATTACATTGATAAATTAATCGATTTGGTTAAAGAGGAAAAAGTTGTACTGGACGACATCATTACGCACACCTTACCTTTAGAAGACGCAGCTCACGGTTATAAAATATTTGATGAAAAAGAAGAAGATTGTGTGAAAGTGGTACTAAAACCTTAAGGTGTCTTGTTTGTTAATAAACTGCCAGTTGCTAAAGCATACTACAATGACTAATGAAACCAATGAACTAAATTATGCAAATAGAACAAGAACTACTTATCCACGCCGCCAGAGTTGGTGATTTAGCTGTACTAAAGGAATTATTAAAAGGCAATGCCAATGTTAATATCAAAGATGAAAAAGGTTATACACCTTTAATAATCGCTTGTTATAACAATCAATTTGAAGCTGCTAAATTATTATTAACTAATGGAGCAGATTTAAATGCCCAAGATTTAGGCGGAAATACTGCTTTAATGGGTGTAGCTTTTAAAGGCTATCCAGCTATTGCTGAATTGCTGATTGAAGGTGGAGCTGATTTGAATTTACAGCATGGTAATGGTGGTACAGCCCTAATGTTTGCTGCTATGTTTGGTAGAAATGATTTGGTTGAACTTTTACTGTTGCATGGCGCAGATTCAACCATTTGTGATGTAAGAGGAATGAGAGCTGCAGATTTAGCAGCGCAACAAGGGAATGTTAAAGCTTTAGAATTGTTGGAAGCATAAAATTATATGTCATCCTGAGCGTAGTCGAAGGATATTACCAAGATAGTCTTCGACAAGCTCAGACTGACAAACATCAAAAAGCCTCACGAAATTTCGTGAGGCTTTTCCATTTTAAGCAGGAACTTTTCTTGCTTTTTCTCTATCCCAAAAACGGTGTTGTGCAATTGCTTTTATAAATTGGTCAGCTAGTTTTTTAACATCACCTTCAATAATAATTCCATCTTCTTTCGCAATGGCAGCAAAATACGTGGAGTCTATTATTGCTTGTGCATCTGCATCAAAGGCTATAGCCTTGCAATGTTTAAAAGCTTCATTTAAAAAATGAATGGCGTCTGGTTCTATGGCAATCGTTGCTATACTTTTTTTGCCGCTAGGTACATAAACCGCGTCATAAAAGACAGACGCTGCAGTTAATAAACTTTCATCAATAGCTATTGCTACATTCTTATCAGTTAGTATATTACCCAATTTAGGGGCAATGATTTCTACCGTTGCTCCAGCAGTAATTAAAGATTTTTTAACATCGTTTAGAGACTTGTCATTTACGCCATCTGCGGCGATAATAGCAATTTTTCGGGTCTTAATATTATCCTTGATGGTATTTGCCATACTTAAAGCCTCAGAAACTTTAAGCTTCGGATCTACTTCTATAGGTTGATAATCTGCTGGTTTTCCATCTGCTGGGATACTGTGATTGATAGGTTCAACTTCTTTTTTAGGAACTTCCAATCCTAAAGCCGCAGCAACTTTCTTAGCTAGACCTTCATCAACTTGAGCCAATCTCCCAATCATTTTTTCACGAATGGCAATTGTTTTTACTTTACCCAATTCAAATCTAAAGGCATCTACAATGTGATTTTTTTCTGCTTCAGACTGACTGTTAAAAAATAACCTCGCCTGACTAAAATGATCGAAGAAACTTTTGCTCCTTGCCCTTGTTTTTCTCGCATCAATTCTTTCATTATGACTAACAAATCCACCATCAGCAGCCTTAACCTGTGCGGGATCATTATTGCCTGTGGTATTTGGATTGTAACTTGCTTTTCCCACGTTAATGGTTTGCCTCATGAAACCATCCCTCTGGTTATTATGAACGGGTACTACGGGTCTATTGATAGGTATTTCATGAAAGTTCGGTCCGCCTAAACGAATCAATTGCGTATCGGTATAAGAAAATAACCTGCCCTGCATTAATGGGTCATTGGTAAAATCAATTCCTGGAACTACGTGGCCTACATGAAAAGCAACCTGTTCAGTTTCTGCGAAAAAGTTATCAGTATTTCTATTTAAGGTTAATTTGCCTATTCGTTGCACAGGTACTAATTCCTCTGGAATCAACTTTGTTGGGTCTAATAAGTCGAAATCAAATTTATGTTCATCAGCTTCTGGAACTATCTGTATGCCAAATTCCCATTCAGGGAAATTGCCACTTTGTATGGCTTCCCATAAATCTCTTCTATGAAAATCAGGGTCTTTACCCGAAATATTTTGAGCTTCATCCCAAGCTACCGAATGTACACCCAAAAGAGGTTTCCAATGGAATTTAACGAAGTTTGATTCACCTTTTTCATTGATAAATCTAAAAGTATGTACACCAAAACCTTCCATCATTCTATAACTTCTAGGGATAGCCCTATCACTCATGGCCCACATGATCATGTGTGTAGATTCTGGCATTAAAGAAATAAAGTCCCAGAAAGTATCATGAGCACTTGCAGCTTGTGGCATTTCATTGTCTGGCTCAGGTTTCACAGCGTGGATAAGGTCTGGAAACTTCATCGCATCCTGAATAAAGAATACTGGCATATTATTGCCAACCAAATCAAAATTTCCTTCTTGCGTGTAAAACTTAACTGCAAAACCTCTCACATCTCTAGCCAAATCAGTTGATCCTCTTGAGCCTGCAACTGTAGAAAAACGTACAAAAACTGGAGTTTCAATTTCCGCATCGTTTAAAAATTGTGCTTTAGTTAATTCAGGAATTGGTTTATACAATTTAAAAATACCATGGGCTCCCGATCCTCTTGCATGCACTACACGCTCAGGTATTCTTTCATGGTCAAAGTGTGTGATCTTCTCTCTAAGTATAAAGTCTTCCAACAAAGTTGCACCTCTATCTCCTGCTTTTAAGGAGTTTTGGTCATCATTTATACCTACACCATGATCGGTAGTCATTTTCTGGTTAGTCGCATCAGCCGTATGTGGCTTAAGATTTTCTATTTTTGCGCCATTGTTTACTGCTGTCGTTTTTGGGGCGATAGGTTTTTTAGCCATAAGATTATTGTTTGTCTTTCAAAGTCTACTGTAAACACATAATGAATAGTTATGTTTCAATTAAAAATAATCTTTAAGAGAAGGTTCATTTCTTAAGATAAATACAAATTGGACTAAACAATTTTATCTATAGAATGTTGATTATTAGCATTTAATAAAACATTTAGCTATGGAAAATCAAGGAAATACACCAGGGAACAAGATTAAGGATATTCAACAGTAAACTGATCAAGATGCAAATGGTAAGCCAGGAACCAGTTATGTGCAGGATACCCAAAAAAACATTGCAAAAGCCGAGCAAGAAGAGCAAAATATTGGAACACTAGAAAACAACGAACAAAGCGGGAGCGAAGAAAATAATGATAAAGAAAGTAGTCTCGATGCTGATGAACGGAGTGGTGGCTCGGTATTGTGAAACTTAATAATCAGTTAAATATATCTCCTTGGCTGGTGTCCCACTATAGCTGTTTCGGAACAAATTTTTTATGATTATTAACACATAGAGACTTAGAAAGATTGACAAAAACACAGACTACGAGTGAAGTAAAATTTATTAAAAGCTATTTTTAGACCTCAGAGAGGTCTTATATTTATAGTTAATATGCAATTATGGTATGCGACCCCAGCTGGGGTCGAATGTACGGCTGGTAATATTCTATACATATTTTATCCCTCTGGGATAATTAAAACCTCCGTTTATTTTCTAACCATAAACAGAGATTGAAAACTTACGCTTGAGCATTTTTTTCCTATATTAACTTTGTGACTTATGTGTTTAAGTCTTTAATCTTTTGGGCACTTATGTTGTCTTCACCAATCAATTTTGCCTTCTATCTATTAACCTATAAAATTAGCAACCGCTTGATGAACTGAAGCAGGGATTGCCGCAGAAGGAATTTGTATTAAACTATGTTGTGCCGAATTATATTTTTCTATATAAGTGGCCGAAGTACTATTGAATTTTAAATAACCCTCTTCAAAAAACCTTTCTTCTACCATGGTGGAGGAATCTACAAAACGTAAGTTTAATGCAGTTACCTTTAAATTAGATTTCTGGATCATAAACCATTGATAATTGTTGCTTGTAAATTCATCTTTATAATTTCTTATTTCTAAGAAGTAGAAGGCAGGATTTTCAAAAAAGTATTGATAACTAAAGGAACAAATATGGCCTTGTATAATTTCTGAAGGGGCGTTAAAATAAAGCATAATATAACATTTGCATAATAACAGATTATCCATTCAAAAGTTTTTACAGATGTATCCTTTTAGGTTGTAAGAATTTTGAAACTTTTTTATTTCAAAATCCTTTATGATTTACAACTACTGATAAGGTAGTTTACATCAAACCTAAATATAAAATACCATGGAAAATCAAGAGTATCAACCAGAAAATCAATCGGCTAACCAACAAGGTGAAAACACTGGTGCATTAAACCAGAGAGATGAAAACAATCAGCAAAATGCAAATGCTGAAAATCAAAGTCAGAATGCTTCAAATGGCACAACACCAAGCGCTTCTTACCAAAATGAAGAAAATGACAGTTCTAAAGAGGAAAACGAATATAAAGAAGGGCAATCAAGTAATCAAAACCAGCAAGGGCAAAATCAAAGTAACCAGCAGGGGCAAGGACAATCCCAAAACGATGATCAATCTAACACTTTCGGACAAACCACCAATAGTGGAAATAGGGGTTATGGCGACCAAGAAGATGATATTGCCAACCAAGGTGACGGTTCAAGCATCGAAAATCAATTTGATGGTGCAGATGCGGATAGAGACAAAGGAACTTTCGGAGAAGATAATCAAGAAAGTAGCCTAGAAGAAAGAGGCGACAGAGGTCTTTAGTAAGGTTAGTTTTTTTGTAAGGGAAGCCTCGATTTTTCATCGGGGCTTCATCGTTTCAAATCTTTTATTGCTTACACCATCTTTAATCCAGCTGCCTAGGTAACGAGAAAAAGAAAGTGCTGCCAGCACCCAATTCACTTTCTGCCCAAATCTCACCATTGTGCCTAGTAATAATTTCGTGGGCTAAATATAAGCCAATCCCCAAGCCAGAAATGTTAGGAGAGGCCTCATCTATTCGATAGAACCTGGTAAATATATTTCTCAACTTATCATTAGCTATACCCGGACCAAAATCCTTCACGCTAACCACTACCTTTTCAGTTGTACAACTTAAAGCTACTTCAACTTTATCAGCCTTTGGTGCATATTTAATAGCATTAGACAATAAGTTTACAATTACTTGCTCTATGCGTTGCGCATCGCCTTGCACCAGACAATGACTCATTCCACTCGAAAAACTGATGATATGTTTTGCCGCCGAGTGTTGAATGAGCTCAATAGATTCCTCTACAATCGGCTTAAGATCAAATTCTCCATTGGTTAATTGTAATTTACCAGCTTCAATTTTTGATACATCCAATAAATCATTAACCAATGCGGTAATTCTGCCAACTTGGTTAAGCGCTTTTTGAAGAAATTTCTTAGGTGCTTCCTCTTTTATTTGACGGTCTAATATCTGCAAATATCCATTAATACTTGCCAATGGTGTTTTTAATTCATGGCTGGCAAGCCCTATAAATTCGTCCTTTTTATCGTTTAACGCCCTTACCTCTTCAAATAGCTTGGCATTATCTAAACTAATGGCAGCTTGGGCAGCAATGGAAATTACTAATGTTTCATGTTCTTCGCTAAACATTGCAGGTTCTGGGTGACCGAAAAATAAGCCGCCAATTACATGGCCATTACGTGATATTACTGGTACAGCCAAATAACTCACTACGGGTAGGTGTCCCCTGGGCATTCCAAAATGTGGGTCGTTTTTGCCATATCGGGGGTCTTTGGTAATGTCATCAACTCTCACTACACCCTCGCCAGAAAACGTTGGGTGAAACACGGCTGTGTTTCTAGGCATGCCAAATTTTTCAAAGGCTTCACGTGGTGCGCCAGATAAGGTAAATAGGGTATAAGATTCGCCCGTCGTATCCATTTTGTTATAAAAGAAAGCACCAAATTCTGCTCCTGTTAGTTCCGTAGTAGCATCTGTTACCTTTTGTAAAATCTTGTTCAAGTCCAACTCTTCAGAAATGGCACTCATCACCATGTTCATAATTTCTAAACGAACAGTATATTTTTTTTCCCTTTGATGTATTATTTTTTGTTGGCTAATGTCCCTTGCAATTTTTGAAGCGCCAATTACCTTACCGGTATGGTCTACCACAGGAGATACCGTGAGTGATAAATGTATTTCTCTTTTGTCTTTGCTATAACGTACGGTTTCAAAATGGTCTACTTTGCTACCCTTTCTTATCTGGCCGAGTATATAATCTTCTTCGTTTAAACGGCTTTTCGGAATAACAATAGAAATATGACAACCTATGGCCTCAGCTTCTGTAAATCCAAAAGCCCTTTCTGCTGCAGGGTTCCAGCTGGTAATGATACCTTCTAATGTTTTAGAAATAATAATGTCATCTGTTGAATTAACTACAGCGGCTAACCTTGCTTGTTTTTCAGAAAGGTCTAATAAACGTTGTTCGTTTTGCTTCTGGTTAGTGATATCCAATACCGATCCGATAAACCTTTTTGGTTTACTGTTTTCGTAATAAACTTTTCCCTTAGCTCGCACCCACCTTAATTGTTGGTCTTGCTGGCCAAGGGTACGGTATTCTACATCATAATTGCCATCTGGTTTTTTACCGGTTAATAACTCATCTATAATTTTTATAATACGTTCCTTATCTTCAGGGTGTAAGCCTTGTACAAAATCTTGCTCATAGGTTACATTGTTCATGTGGGCAATGCCGAAAAGTTTCCTACATCGCTCATCCCATTCCATGGTGCCTTTTTCTAGGTCTAAATCAAAAGTGCCTAGTTGTGCAGCGGTTTTAGATAGTTGTATTTGCTCATAAGTTTTTTCTAATTCCTTCCTCGCCCTTACCTGTTCAGAAACATCAACAGAAATAGCTAATACGCCTAAAATTGCCCCATAAGGGTCGCGATATGCTTGGTACACAAAGTTCTGATAAACCGTATCTTCTTTGCCATGACGAATCAATTTAACTGGGGTTTCATTGGCAAAAAAAGGCTCCCCTGTACGATAAACTGCTTCCATTACCTCTTCTAGCCCTTGTTCCTTAACATCTGGCAAAGCTTCAAATACTGGTTTGCCAGTTACTTGAGCAAATGGCTTTCCCCAAATGTCAAGCATGGCTTCATTAACCAAATCAACTACAAAGGCTGGGCCTCTTAGCAGAGACATCGCCACTGGAGCCTGTAAAATCATCTTGCGAAAGTTTATTTCACTAAACTCTGCATGTTGTTTGGCTAAGTTCAAATCGGTTACATCAGCAGCTGTATTCATTACGCCATATACCTTTCCGCTATCATCAAATAATGGTGTAAAACTATAGTTGAAATAGAATTCTTTTAATTCTCCATTAATGGTGAGTTTAACCTTGCTATTGCGAATATTAAAAGGTATTCCAGTCTCATATACCTCATCAAGGCGTTGGTAAATGCCTGTTCCTTCCAGTTCTGGTAGTAATTCCTTATAAATTTTGCCCACTACATCAGGTCCCTTACCCCAAACTTCAATTACCGCTTGGTTTGCTCTTGCAATTCGCATTTCCTTTCCAATGTAAACTGCTATTGGAAATGGCGCACTCTCAATCATTGCATTGATCTGTTGCTCCTCGCTAATATAATTAAGTTTTGAGTGGTCTTTAGTTAATGGGGATTTGCTGTTTGGGTTTTGGTTAGGTTCTTCCATGCGGCAGAGTTGCATTAATTTTTAAGCTAGTTTGGCTATGCCATAACATTTAAATGCCCGTTTTGTTTGTCAGTTTTTCTGCTAAAGCACTTAGTTCATCAAAGTCGAATGGTTTCGCTATAAAAGCATCGGCCCCGGCCTTTGCAGAGAGTGCCTTTACATCATTATTGGCAGAAATATAAATAACAGGTATTTCTTTTAATTCTTGGTCAGCTTTTAGCAATTGCGTTGCAGCAATGCCACCAATAGCGGGTATCCAATTGTCCATTAAGATTAAGTTGGGTTTTGTTTCCCTTGTTCTTTCTATTACATCATCGCAAGTGGGATGGGTAAAAACTTGCCAACCCATGTCTTCAAAAAGAAAGCTGAAGATGTTAAGCAAATCTTCATCATCATCAAATATCAATACTGATTGCTGAGCCATGAAGGCTAAGATAAATATTTTTTGAGACAGAAGTTTTGGCAACAGCCGGATTGATTTTTTTAAAATACCCATCAAAACCAGCAATACATAATAAGTCTGGAGTTACCTCGAAGAAATATTCCAAGTCGAAGGTTACTTTAGAACTCAATTTTTCCATACCTGATAATTGTTCATGCCCTCATTAATTTATTTGAAAATTGCTTTTTAAACTACTGCAATACAAATTTTATCTAAATTGTTTTCAATTAGTTAGGCAAGGAGTAATTATGTCAATTTTGCAATCATTTTAGGCAGTTTTGTGAACTGTTAATCTTGCACGTTGTTAATTTTTTAATGGTTTTTAAGTATAATTCCATAAGTAACCAACATTACATTAACATACGAAAAATTATTGTGATTAGTGCTAATGGCAATTTTATACAGGATCAATAATTTGTATCGAAAAAATGAGTTAAACCTGTGGTCCATACTTTGATTTGCCTATGAATTTAAATTAACGTGGACATATCCAAGCCGACGAAAAGACAAGCTTAATGGACTCGATGAACAGAAAGTGAATTTAAAAAAGGCGCTAGCGCTTATTTTGAGCTTCCGTTAGAGTAATGTTGATTAACCTATGCAATCTTGCTAGCTGGGCCGTGCACGATCAATATTTCTTTTTGGAAAAATTTCTTTTCCAGTTTTTTCTTCAGTTGCTGCCAATAGGCGAGGTCTAACTTTGGTAGTAAGAGCTCATAAATAAACATCGACTGCTCAGTACAGGTATTTTTATCTTGAATGCTGCTGTTTTAAGAAAGGTAAAACATAAGTAGCCTCTGGTTGTTTCAACAAAAAAAGAGCCTATGAAAAATCCTATTTTGTATTTGATGTTTTTGTTACTGGCAGCATGCAGTAGCAAGGAACAAAAGAAGGAAACTGATAAAGATACTGATGCATTGCAGTCTGACACTTTAGTATCTGCTACAGCAAACAGTCAAAAATTGGACAGTGTGGATATGTCATTTTTCCAAAAAGCAGCCTATGGCGGTATGATAGAAGTAGAAAGTAGTAAAAAGATTTTAGCACTGACCGAAAACCCAGAGATTAAGGTTTTTGCAGAGATGATGATACAGGATCATGGTGCGGCCAATGAATATTTAAAAGGATTGGCGCTAAGTAAAGGTTACGCCTTGCCAGCAAGTTTACCTAACAGTAAGGTAGAACTCATTAATAAAATGGATTCATTTAAGGATGAAGGCAGAAATGAATACTACCTGTTGTTAATGGTGAATGAACACGTCAATGCGATTGATCTTTTTTCATTGGCAAGCCGATCTACCGATAAAGAAATTAATGCTTTTGCGAGCGGTTTGTTGCCTACGCTTAAACACCATTACAACCACGTTAAAAAAACGGATAGTTTATATAGGCAGCCAAGGATGAACCAGGGAGATGATCCGCTGAAATTGAGCGATAGGGAAAAACAAAAGAAATAGAATTTACTTTCCCATCAACAGAATGACGATGTCCTCCCGATAGCTATCGGGGCAAGCTGAGCATGATAAAGCGTGTTAATGGATAAAATAATGATCAAATGGCTAATTTAGATCGGTTTTTAGCAGCACAATATACAACCTTCCACAATGCATTGTTAGAACTAGAACGAGGAAAAAAACAATCGCATTGGATGTGGTACGTTTTTCCGCAGCTGATGGGTTTAGGCCATAGTGAAACTGCCAGATTTTACGGCATCAATGACTTATCGGAGGCAAAAGAATTCTTGGCACATTGTATTTTAGGCAATAGATTGATAGGGATAAGCAAGGTATTAATGGCGCTAGATCAAAATGATTCTTTAAAAATATTTGGTTACCCAGATCAGCTTAAACTCCAATCATCAATGACTTTATTTGCGCATGTACCTGGAGCAGACCAAGTGTTTAGAGCGGTGATTAAACAGTATTTTAATGGGCAAATGGATGAAGCGACCTTAAAGTTGCTAAACGAAAAGGCTTAGGGCGAGCACGTCGGTGTATAGACAATTAGATTTTGACCCAGCAGTTCACCTTTTTGTATAACATCAATAAGACATTTTAATCAAGTCCCACCAAGTTTTAACGCCCATCGGATTGTCAAAAATATCTTCTCCAAATAAGATATAGAGAGAAACCACTGAATCTAGAATGATGGAAATATTGAGGATAATGAAAAAGCCGACGATGCTCCAGAAGTTTTTACCAAACAACACCAAGCCTTGCCAAAGTATAAGTAGGTAGCTAAGGTAAAATAGGGTTAAATCTATCTCATCTTTATAGGCTATTAGGGGAAAATAAAGCGGTATGGCAACAATTCTTAAACAATAGCTTAAGCCTAAGGTAAAAAGCCAAAACACAGCCACCTCGGCTAGGTTAAAATATTTTCTGAAGGCAATCCAACTCAACAAAATCTGCACTGGCAAAATCAATAAGGCCTTAAATTTAGTTTCATGGAATACTACTTTGCCAAATTCATTATTTGTATTAAAAATTTTATCTTGATAAGCAAATACGTAACCATATAACAAAGCAACCGCACCGGCAGTTAGAATGAAAAAGAGAATGGGGCTAAAGTATTTTTTCCTTTGTCCATTAAAGTAGTTGGCGTAAAAGCTACGCGGATGTATAACGAGGTCTTTAAGGAGTCTTAATAATCCCTTATCGGTATGTGTAATGGCGTGCCAACCATCATGAAAAAGCTCATTGATGTGTAACCTTGCTGTCGATACTTTTTGACCACATACTCCACAGTAATTTTGTTGTACTGTTGCGCCACAATTATTGCATTTCATAGTTTTAGGGGATTGGTACTAAGATATGTAAATCCTGCAAAAAAGATATATGGGTTGATGAAAATTGGAATAAATGTTTTTCTTTTTCAAACAACTACATGCAAATTGATAAAACTATTTCCGCTCCTTATTGTTGCCTAATAAAATTGAAATTTTATGGGTTTTATTAAATCGGCACTGATTGGTGCAGCAGTATATGCAGCAGTGCAATATATTACAAAAAGGGACGTATTAACAGGCAGGTCTATCTTAGATGATATTTTGGAAAGAGCACCGGAATACATAGAAAAAGCAAAAATTTATGCTAAAGAGGTAGAGATTAAAATGGAGGCACCAACGCCTGAAGAACCTATTATTCCGGCTTCTTATTAATTACTCGTTAAGGCTAGGGGCGATAATGTTTTGGATGATTTGACGCAACCATGTATTGGTATTTCGATTGTCGCTCATGGTTTGTTCCAATAAAGTGGCTTCAGTTGCTAGGGCTAAGCCTTTTGCTAAGGGATGCAGCAATTCGTAATACGCTAGCTTTAGGTTTTGCAATTTTAAGGCACAATGTATGATTTGCAAATCCTGCGGTGCTGATTTTTTGGTGCTGAGCTTTAGAATAGGTATACCTTCATTTACCTTAGGTACAACTAATTTCCCGAGGTTTAAGGCGGTATGGATAAGTTTTAACCTAGATATGTGTTGTACTTGGTCTGATATTTCTGGCGTTAATGCCTTTGAAAGCTCAGCAGTAAGGGAAGCCTTTTCCAGTTTAGCGTATAGCTTTGCAAATTGTTGTTCAATAGCAATGAGCGCCAATAACCCATCTACAAAATGGTTTAATAATATAGCCTGTGGTTTTGGTAGTTCTTTAGGCATACCTGTTTACATTTTTGATTAAATAGTCAATGTCAAAAGGTTTGTTGATGAAGGCTTCGGCAGGGCATAAATGTTTTACTGAAGAGAAATCTCTATGTGCCGACATCATGATGATGGGGATGTCTTGAGTGGCGGCGTTTGCTTTAACCTCATTACAAACTTGCATGCCATCCCCATCGGGCAACATCACATCCATGATAATAAGGTCGGGTTGCTCTTGTTCCAAGTGCTGTTTGAAACTAACTACAGTGCCATAAGTTTTAACTTCATATTCTTCCTGTTCTAACAAGATGGTTAATAGTTCTCTTAGGGATTCATCGTCTTCAAGTACAAATACACATTTTTTCATATCGGCTCCTCTCATTTTAGTACCTAACTTTTTAGGAGGTGTTTTGTTTGCCATATTCCTAAATGGGTTGAGTTTATTTAAAGATTGTATAAGGTGAAAGTTATTTTAACTAACGTGTAAAGGGTAAGAACCAGAAGGTGATATTTTTGTTTGTAAGGTTAATGCTGCTGCCGAAAGGTGATAATTGCCCAATTTGTTTTCATATAAAGAAGACAATTTCTGATTAGTCAAGGCTGCCTTTGCAGCTAAGCTCCAAGGAGATATTCCTTTCATATTTTGAAAGTTTAATGGGGTTTATTGTCGTTAAACATCCCCTAATAAGCTTTGTTTTTAGTTTTTGAAATTACGGCATTCGTTTCTGGTAACTCAAAATGAATAAAACCTTGTGTATCATGTTTTGTTAAGCATGCATAAAATGAATTTTAGAAAATGGATAGTCAACTGATACCTAAACAAGAAATTGGAAGTGAGATGGATGCTGTTTCTTCTATTTCTTTTGAAACTTTAGCGGAAGCAATTACATTTTTTGTCATTGCAAAAAAGAGATTAGCCGACGTAAGTAATTGGTCAAGGGTGTGTGGCACTGAAGCTACAACATTCGAATTATTAAATACTTTAGGGTCGGCACCTGCTGAATTGGGTGAGGGTAACTTAATTAAAATTGATATCCCTGGTCCAGGTACAGGAATTGGCGGTGGTTATGATTGGGTAAAAATTGAAAAGATAGAATCGGGAGAAAACTTGAACGAACAATTTTTTGGCTTTCGGGTAAGGCCATGTGCCAATCCAGATAAACCATTGGCAGGCACGGCACATTTTTTTAAAGATTCGGCTACCTCTACCTTTTTGGTTCGACTTGCACAAAATACCGTATATGCAGAAATGCATGGGCGTAATGAAGTGCCAAATACAGCAGACGCCAGTTTTTTTGACGGATTGCGGAACATGACGGTAGGTTACACGGCCAAAATAGGATTGTCTTATCCGCAATGGAAATTACTGGTAGATGGCTTAGTTAGAGAAGAAGATCCAGTGAGTAAATCTAGCTAAAAATTGCATGCCTATAAACCTTCAAAACTATTATTCAGGCACCAGCGGCCTATTGCTGCCAGTTCCCAACAAGCTTTATTATCCGGAAGAATTTCAGGATAAAAGCAGGCTTTGTTACTATGCTTCCTTAATGGATACCATCGAAATCAATAGCTCATTCTATAAAATCCCACAGGCAGCTACCCTTAAAAAATGGGCAGCAACTGTACCCGATGAATTTCGTTTTACCTTTAAACTGTTCAAGGAAATTACCCATCACAAGGATTTGGCATTTGATGTAGCTGTAGTAGAAAAGTTCATGCAAGTCACCTCCCATGTGGGCCAAAAAAAAGGATGTTTATTGGTGCAGTTTCCGCCTAGCATTCGCATTAATCATTTACTGCAATTAGGCAGGTTGATGGGAATTTTAAGGGCTAATGACCCATCAATGGAATGGAAAATTGCTTTAGAGTTTCGTCATCCTTCTTTATATGTTGATGAAATTTATAAGTTGTTAGAAACCCATCAAATGGGAATGGTTTTGCACGATAAAACACCTGCTAATTCTCCTATTTTAGAAACACACCCAGATTTTGTGTATTTACGTTTCCATGGGCCGGGCGGTAATTATAGAGGAAGTTATGCAGATGATGTACTTTATGAATATGCCAGTTACATTAGCGATTGGCTAGCTGAGGGCAAAGAGGTGTTTGTTTATTTTAATAATACCATGGGTGATGCACATGGCAACCTAAATATGCTAAGACAAATTGTACGAGATACTTATTTGTAAACATTTTCGCATCTGTTGTGTTTAAGCTCACACCATTATACCATAAGATGAATCAAAAAATTAACGAACCACAAATTAACATTGAGAAACCATACGAGCTTTGGGACTGGGCTGCAGAACTGCAAGTGAGTACAGAAAGACTAAAAAAAGCCGTGTTAACAGTTGGAAAGTCTGTTTATGCAGTTAAGTTATTTTTAAAAAAATAAAGATGGAAACGAGCCAAAATCCTTCACCTACTAATGATCCTAACCAAGATTTACAGCATACGCTTAGTTTTGCTGGCGCAGATGGCAATCAAAAGCATGAAATAGAAAGTGATGAAGATACCTGGGAACCCTTTGATGACCAAACTGAACATCGGCTAATCAATGCTGAAGATGCGGCTGACCTATTTCATTGGGCCAATGAATTTCAAATTAGCGTGGCAGATTTAAAAGCTGCCATTGTGCTCAATGGAAATGCTGTAAGAGACATCAAGAAATATTTAAGTATTTAAGTGATGGCAGAGTTACCAGATTTAACCGTTTTCGCAGGCATTTTGAATAGAAGATTTAAAGGGAAAACTTTAAAAGAATTGGAGGTGATAGTTGCCAAGAAAATCAATGTTTCTGACGTAGAATTGGCCAAAACTTGGTTAAATAGCAAATAAAATATCCTGTTCTCCTTTGCAATTCTTTCTTTATTTTAATAACAATTTTATCATTCCCAAAAGGTGTTTCAAACATTGTGGCAAATAATTTGTTCTAGTAAAATAATTTTAAAGAGGTGCTGTATTTGAACTTCATTAACGTAATCAAAGTATAATAGAATAAACAAAGTAATATGCCAAAGAAAAAGGCTACTGCTGAAGTGGCAAATAATTTAACGTTTCTCAAAACCCCAACTGGAATTAATGGTTTAGATGAAATTACGCTGGGAGGCTTTCCAAAAGGAAGACCTACGCTAATTTGCGGCGGCGCAGGTTGTGGTAAAACCTTATTTTCACTTGAGTTTCTGGTTAAAGGTATTGAGGAATATAATGAACCAGGTGTTTTTATTGCTTTTGAAGAAAAAGCAGAGGAATTAGCCTTAAATGTAACTTCTTTAGGGTTTGACCTAAAGAAACTACAAGATGAAAAGAAACTGCGTATCGATTATATCCACGTGGATAAAAGTGAAATACAAGAAACTGGGGAATATGACCTACAAGGACTATTCATCCGTTTAGGCTATGCCATTGACTCTATTGGCGCAAAAAGAGTAGTTTTAGATACAGTAGAAAATTTATTCTCTGGCTTAACAAATGAAGGTATTTTAAGGGCAGAATTGCGCAGGTTATTTCAGTTTTTAAAAGACAAAGGGGTTACCGCTATTGTTACAGGAGAAAGTGGAGAAAAAACGCTAACCAGACAAGGTTTGGAAGAGTATGTTTCTGATTGTGTCATTCTTTTAGATCATCGTGTGGTTAATCAAATCTCAACCCGTAGGTTAAGAATTGTTAAATATCGTGGTTCCTTACATGGCACCAATGAATATCCTTTTTTAATTGATGGGGATGGTATATCAGTATTACCTGTAACCTCTTTAAAGTTAGATAAGCCAGTTTCAAAAGACATTATTAATTCAGGTATTCCTTCATTAGATAAAATGTTTCCTACAGGAGGTTTTTATAAAGGCAGTAGCATTTTAACTTCTGGTACCGCCGGTACAGGTAAAACAAGTATCGCGGTTAGTTTTGCAGATGCAGCTTGTAAACGAGGAGAAAAGTGTCTGTATTTCGCCTTTGAGGAATCGCCAGCGCAAATCATTAGAAACATGAAATCTATTGGTATGGATTTGCAAAAGCATGTTGATAAAGGTTTGCTAAAATTCTATGCCTCTAGACCCACTATGTATGGTTTAGAGATGCATTTAGTGGCTATACATAAGGCTATACAGCAATTTAAACCTAATGTGGTTGTATTAGATCCCATAACCAATTTAATTACCATAGGTAGTTTTAGTGAAGTTAAATCTATGTTGGTAAGAATGATAGACTTTTTGCAAGAAAACCAGATCACGGTTATGTTTACGGCATTAACATTAAATACCGTAATAAATGATTTAACAGACGATGGTGTTTCTTCTTTGGTTGATTCATGGATTTGCATTAAGGACATTGAAATGAATGGAGAGAGAAACAGAGGTTTGTATGTGATGAAAGCTCGTGGAATGCAACACTCTAATCAGATTAGAGAATTTGTAATTACCAATGATGGCTTAAGTTTAGTGGATGTATATATTGGTCCGGAGGGAATTTTAACAGGTTCGGCAAGGGAATCGCAAATGCTGCTGGAAGAAACTGGACAAGTTTTACATACAAATGCGGTAGGTAGAAAAGATCGCGAAGTATTAAGGAAGCGTAAATTGTTAGAAGCTAAGATTGAAAGTCTAAAAACAGAATTTGAATCGGCGGAAGAAGAATTGAATAAGATCTATATCGAGGACGAAATCAAACGTGGTGTAATGAACAAAACACGCCAACAAATGACGGACCTGCGATCTGGAAATAAAGATGTTAAATAGAAAGGATAAGCTTGTGAGTAAGAAATATGAATTGAGATTATATGTAGCTGGGAAAACGCTTAAATCAGTTACCGCTTTAAATAACTTAAAACAGTATTGTGAAGAGCATTTGAAGGGAGAATACGAGATTGAGGTAATCGATTTGTTAGAAAAACCTCAGTTGGCAGAGGGCGACCAAATTTTAGCCATACCAACATTGGTTAAAAAAGTACCAGAACCCGTTAGAAAAATCATTGGCGATCTTTCTAATCAGGAGAAAGTTTTAGTGGGTTTAGATATCAGACCTAAATTATAATAAATATAAACAAATGAATACAGAAGGCAGCTCACTGCAAGATTGGGGTATTGCAGCTGATGAAAGATACAGCCTTCGGTTATTTGTAGCTGGGGCTTCATCCATATCTATAAGAGCAATTGGTAATTTGCAAGCTATTTTAGATGAACATCTAAGAGATAGGTATGACTTGGAAATCGTAGATATCCATCAACAACCCTTATTGGTAAAAGAAGAAAATATTTTTGCAGTGCCTTTGTTAATCAAAAAATTACCATTGCCAATAAAAAGATTAGTTGGCGATATGTCTGATAAGGCAAAAGTGCTTAAAGGTTTAGGATTAGCGTAATTGAAAGAGTATGACAGAGGATCCAAAAACACAAGAGGAATTATTAGCTGAGCTTGAAAGGTTAAGACTTCAAGATAGGCAACAGCGTAAAGCATTGTCTAGTTTAACCGATCAACTGGAAGAAGCGAACGATACTTTAGACGCTATAAGAACGGGTGAAGTAGATGCTTTGGTTATAAATGGTGCAGATGGGCATCAGGTTTATACGCTAAAAAGTGCCGACCAAACCTATCGCATCTTTATTGAGCAGATGATACAAGGTGCAATTACCATTAATAAAGCTGGCACCATACTCTATAGCAATTCCCAATTTGCTACTTTAATAAACCAACCGCTTGAAAAAGTAATTGGGCAACCTTTCTATAAATATTTCATGGAGTCGGATGTTCCTTTGTGCAAGGAATTGGTAGACGGCGCATGGCAGGATATTGTTACCAAGGCCGAGTTAAGGTTAAAAGGTAACAATGGAGAAATACCCGTTTTGCTCTCTCTTAAAACATTAAATTTGGATGAAGGCGTTTCTTTGAGTGTTATTTTAACTGACCTCAGCGAGCAAAAGCTAACGCAAAGATTATTGCTTAAAAAGAATGAAGAACTGCTGATTTCTGAACAGTTAGCTTCACAGTTAAACACCAATTTAGAAGCTTCCGTAAAAGCCAGAACTCAAGAATTGTATAAAAGTCAACAACAATTAAGCAGGGTTTTAGAAACAATGGCCGAAGGGGTAATGATTGTTGATGTGAATCATAAAATGACTTATGCCAACAAAATGGCTCAGGATTTTTTAGGCGTAAGGGGAAATGAATATAGCCTAGGAGGATACCATAACATGAAATGGGAAACCTACAAATTGGATGGAGAACCTTTAGCCATAGAAGAGCACCCTATTTACTTGGCCATGCAAACAGGAAAAGCAGTATATGATTTTGAAATCGCTTTGCAAGCAGAAGGCAAGGAGTTAGTTTATTTATCCGTAAATGCTGTCCCAATTTATGATGAAGCTAAAAAATTAACAGGAGGTATTGGAACCTTTGTTGATGTTACCCATAGACGAAAAGCAATTCAGCAAAAGGATGATTTTATTAGCGTGGCAAGCCATGAGCTAAAAACGCCAATTACAAGTTTAAAGGCAGCACTTCAACTATTAGATAGAATTAAGGATAATCCAAGTTCACATTTGCCAAAACTAATAGCGCAAGCAAATAGGAGCATGACCAAGGTAAGTAACCTTATAGAAGAACTTTTAAATGCAAGTAAAGTTACCTCAGGACAAATGCACTTAAAGACACAGTTGTTTAAGCTAACAGATTTGATAAAAGAATGCCTGTCTAGCATAAATGAAAACTTTAAGTCTAAATTAAGAATAAATGGCGATTTAGATTTAGTGGTTAATGGAGATCCCAATCGAATAGAGCAAGTAATTGTTAACTTTATCAATAACTCCATTAAGTATGCCCCTAATGCTACATTAATAGAAATTCTGTTAGAAAAGGAGAACAATATTGCTAAAGTAACAGTAACTGATGATGGGCCAGGTATTCATCCTGATAAGTTACCTCATCTCTTTGAACGTTATTATCGTGTAGATGATGGAGGGGCCCAATATTCTGGCCTTGGATTAGGGTTATACATCTCAGCAGAAATCATTAAAAAACACAATGGCGAAATTGGTGCCATTAGTGAATTTGGTAAAGGAAGTTCTTTTTGGTTTACACTGCCAATTGAATAGGATTAATAGGGGCTAATATTTTATCACGATATTTGCCTGTCTTAAATCAATCAACAATGAAAATAGCTACCTATAATGTTAACGGTGTAAATGGCCGATTGCCTGTTTTACTTCGCTGGTTAGCAGAAACGCAACCAGATGTTGTTTGTTTACAAGAGCTGAAAGCACCAGATGAAAAATTCCCTTTGCAAGCCATTAATGATGCAGGCTACAATGCTATTTGGCACGGACAAAAAAGCTGGAATGGTGTGGCAATTTTAGCTCGTAATTTAGAAATCAAAGAAACACGCAGAGGCTTAGCTGGTGAAGAGGATGATTTGCACAGCAGGTATATAGAAGCCGAGGTGGGCGGAATTGTAATTGGCTGTTTGTACTTGCCTAATGGAAATCCTGCCCCTGGTCCAAAGTTCGATTATAAAATGCGTTGGTTTCAACGATTAACAGATCATGCACAAAAATTATTATCCTATAACTTGCCCGTTATTTTAATAGGCGATTATAATGTAATGCCAACAGAGTTGGATGTTTATAAGCCCGAACGTTGGGTAGAAGACGCTTTATTTAGACCGGAAGTTCGTCAGGCATTTAAAAACTTGGTAGACCAAGGATGGACAGATGCCATTCGCACACTTTATCCCGATCAAAAAATCTATACCTTTTACGATTATTTTCGCAATGCTTACGGACGTGATGCCGGTTTAAGGATAGATCATTTTTTATTAAGTCCACAAGTAAAAGATTTGTTAAAAGCTGCTGCGGTAGATCGTCATGTGCGTGGATGGGAAAAAACAAGTGATCATTGCCCTGTTTGGATAGAAATAGCGAATTAGAATAACGCAAATTTATGGCCTTAACCTACACAACCAAAAGGAATATTTTATAGCTATTCAGTTAATTTTTTTTCTTTAGGTTTAAATATAATTTCATCCCAAAAATTAATGCCGTGAATACGCTCTCAGCAAACTTTGCTAAAGATGTAGCAGCAGTAAATGCGATACCATCTGTAGCCAACATATTAGAAGTTATTTGCAAATCTACTGGAATGGGCTTTGCTGCAGTGGCAAGGGTTACTGAAGATAAATGGATTGCTTGTTCGGTTAATGACAACATCACCTTTGGCTTAAAACCAGGCGGCGAGTTACAAATTGAAACAACCATTTGTAATGAAATTCGTCAGCATCATAAAGTTGTAGTTATAGATCATGTGTCGGTTGATGAGCAGTTTGCAAATCATCATACACCTTTAATGTATGGCTTTCAAAGTTATATCTCTATGCCAATTATGCTAAGGGATGGTACTTTCTTTGGAACAGTTTGCGCCATAGACCCTAAACCTAACATATTAAATACGCCGCAAACCATTGGTATGTTTAAACTATTTGCAGAATTAATAGCTTTTCATCTGGATGCAAAAAATCAATTAGAGGAAAGTGAATTAAAACTGATGGAAGAACAAGAAACTGCCGAATTAAGGGAGCAGTTCATTGCTATACTGGGGCACGATTTACGTAATCCAGTGGGGGCTTCTTTAAATGCAGCTCAGCTTTTGCTAAAAATAGCATCCGATGAAAAAACCAAAAGATTAGCTCAAATTATTCAAAACTCTTCTTATAGAATAAACGGACTTATCGAGAATGTCCTTGATTTTGCAAGAGGAAGGTTAGGTGGTGGCATTACCCTTAATTTAAGTGAAAATGAACCCATAGACGAAGTGCTCAATCAAGTAATTAATGAGTTGAAATTGATTTGGCCAGAACGAAATATTGAGGTTGAATTTAACTTAAAAGAAAAAGTGTCATTTGATGAAAAACGAATAGCGCAATTATTTTCTAATCTATTGAGTAATGCACTCACCCATGGAGATAAAAACTTTCCAGTTGTAGTAAAAGCCTCAAGTACCAATGGGATATTTAACCTATGTATTATCAATCGAGGAACTAAAATGCCCGATGAAACTTTGAAGAAATTGTTTCAGCCTTTTTCTAGGGGGGGTATAAAAAATGGACAACAAGGCTTGGGTTTAGGTTTATACATCTCCTCAGAAATTGCAAAAGCACATAAGGGAGAAATTATAGTAGATTCTACTAAACAGCAAACTTGCTTTACTTTTACAATGGCCAATTGAGTTAACGCTATAAAATCAGAAATTTAATGATAAGGAATGTTCTGGGTTATGCAAACTAACCAATGAACCAATGAACCAATGACCAATGAACTATTTAATGCAAATAAGTACCAACTCTTTTTACAAAATCATCAATATCAAAGGGTTTGCTAATGAAATCATCTACATCACATTTTTGCTTAATGTCGTGTCCATGACTATGTGCAGACATCATTAATATAGGAATGTCATTGGTTCTTGTATTTCCCTTAAGTTCATCACAAACATCAATTCCATTGCCATCAGTTAACATCACATCTAATATCACCATATCTGGATGTGAATACAGCATTTTATTTTGGAAGGATTTAACGGTAGGATAGCTCTTCACATCGTAATTTTCTTCTGTTAATAGAAAAGAAATTAATTCTCTGATATCATCATTATCCTCTAAAATATATATGCACTTTTTCATCTATGTATTTTAATTGCCATTTGTTCTGGGCAAATTCTACTAAACTAACTAGTTAAGCGCCTTATTGTTTTGATTATCATAAACCAAAAAAGAGTAGTTATAATTAATGTTTTTTGAAACCTGAAGATTTGTCAATTGTTAGTTAGCTAAAATGAACAATAAATAATTTTTAATGTGATGGGAAAACAAGATAAAATCAATCAAGATGACAAACCTGTAGGTTATGGTAGTTCAATTCAATCTAGTGGTCATGGAAACAGAAGTAGGCCAAAGCAACCAACTGATAAAATTCAAATACCCGATCAGAACAGTGATCAAGAAAAGAAAGCTGAAGAAAAATAACATTAAATTAATGGTCAAGTAAATTACTTAATGTTTTTTGCACTTCGGTTTTAATGGCTTCCAGAACGTTATTTGTTAATTTTAATTCCTCTTCTGCTGCGGTAGAATCTGCTTGTTTATATTTATACAATGGCAAGCTACCAGGTATAATATCTTCAGGTTTTATAAAGTGAAGTTCATTATTTTCTTGCTTTAGGCCACCAACAATTCCTCCAAAATAAATGATCTTATATTCATCATCCTGTGGTAAAATGGTTAATGTAATTTCTTTTCCAATATCACTAATTTTAATATTAAAGGGTTCCATATTCTCATTTTAAAGGCTAACAAAATTACTGACTACTTGTTTAAAAATTAATTTCTAAAAACTAAAATTGTATTAGGTTGTAATAAAAGGAGAGTCTTATTATTGTTAAATTTTGTTAAAAGCCAAAGCTTAAGGTAAAAGAGATTTAAATTTGATGATGGTTAAAAGAATAATCTTACTATTGTTGGTACTTGCCCCATTTCAATTACTGGCACAGAATTTCTTAACAGGAAATATTTATGACAATGATAATAGGGCAACAAGCATAGAAGGTGCTGCCATAAAAAACTTAACAACTAAGGCCTTTACCTTAGCAGATAAAGATGGTCACTTTGCCATTACAGCAAAAATAGGTGATCTGGTTTCCTTTGGGATGGCGGGATTTCAGACAGATACAGTTTACCTAACAAATCTTTTTCCTAAGAATATTTATCTAAGGATAGCGGTTAATGATCTAAAAACAGTTGATATCAATGGTGTTAAGGTGTCTCCGATGTTAAGTGGTTTGGGGAATCCTGACAACAAGCCGCCAGTTAAACAATTAGATTACAGTAAGGAAAGGGGCGGACTGAGACTAAACTTAGGTTATGGTAAATGGCGTAAGGAAAATCTTAAAATTCAGGAGTTGGAAGAAAATGATCGTATCCAACAAGAAATAACAAAAAACTTTAATGCCGAAGCTGTAAAAGAACTACTTAAGTTTGAAGGTCCAGATGTAAAAGATTTTTTATCACTTTACAGGCCAACAGTGGATCAAGTTAAAGCAGAAAAGCCTTTCAATTATTCTTATTATATCGCTACTGCTTACAGAGCTTGGCTTAAATTACCAGTAGATCAAAGGAAATTACCGCCATTGCCAAAGTTAAAGGGGAATTAGTTGTTGAGTTGGGGAGAGGTGGAGTTGTTGAGTCGATAAGGCGTGATTTGTAGAGACAAATAGTTGGGTAATTGGAAGATTGGTTAATTAATATGTTTAAATCCTCTCAACACCTTTATTACTCCACAACTAACAATAAAGCAATTCAACAATCCAGCAATTTCTTCATCAACCAATGATACTAATGAACTAGTGAACAGCTAGTAACAATATTGCTCATTTATTTGAAATTATTCAATTACCATTTACCTTTATCACAAAATAAACAAACATGCTTAAAATTACAACCAAACAATTTTTAATGGCTGTGGTGCTTGGTATGTGTAGCTTAACTAGCTTTGCACAAACTACAACACCCCCAGCTACAAACTATGTTCCGTCTGATGCTTTCGGACCATTATTCTATACCCAAAATGGAAACGAGTATCGCTCAGCTAGTGGTGCTCCAGGTGCTAAATATTGGCAAAACAGAGTTGATTATAACATCACGGCCAACTTAGATACCGCAAAAAATATGGTGAGTGGTACCATCACCATCACCTATAAAAACAACAGTCCAGATAAGTTACCTTATTTATGGTTGCAGTTAGACCAAAATACTTTTAAGGAAACTTCTCGTGGTTACCAAGTAACACCTTCACGTAGTCGTTATGGTGCGCAAGGCGAAAAATTTGATGGTGGTTATAAAATTGATGGTATTACTGTTTCACAAAAAGCAGCGCCAGTTAAATTTACTTCATTGGTAGAAGATACACGTATGCAAATCCGTTTAGATCAACCTATGGCAGCCAACGGCGATGTGGTTACCGTTAAAATGAATTATTCTTACGTAGTTCCTAAAGAAGGTTCTGACAGAACAGGTCATTTGACTACCAAGAATGGAGAAATCTACGCAATTGCACAATGGTTCCCACGTATGTGTGTGTATGATGATGTAATTGGATGGAATACCTTACCTTATTGGGGTGGTGGCGAATTCTATTGCGAATATGGCGATATCAACTTCGCTATTACAGCTCCGGCAAACCATATTGTAATGGGTTCAGGAGAATTATTAAATCCACAAGAAGTATTTACTGCAGAACAATTGAAAAGATGGAATGCAGCAAAATTAAGTAATGCAACAGTACACATCCGCTCTGCTGCAGAGGTTTTAGATCCTAAATCTCGTCCTGCAGGTGCCAAGCTAACCTGGAAATTTAAAATTACCAATGCTCGTGATGCTGCTTGGGCTTCATCAAAATCATTTATATTAGATGCTGCTCGTATCAATTTACCTAGCGGAAAAAAATCTTTGGCAGTTGATGCACATCCGGTTGAAAGTGATGGAATGGATGCTTATGGTAGAGGTGTAGAATATGTAAAAACTACAATTGAGCATTATTCGAAAATGTGGTACGAATATCCATACCCTATGGCTGTTAACGTAGCCACCAATATTGGTGGTATGGAATATCCAGGTATTGTGTTTTGTGGCTGGACTGCCAAAAAAAGTGGTGCTTGGGGTGTAATTGATCACGAATTTGGCCATACTTGGTTCCCAATGATTGTGGGTTCTAACGAGCGTAAATACGGATGGATGGACGAAGGTTTTAATACCTTTATCAATGGTATTTCTCAAGCAGAATTTAACAAGGGAGAATACAAGCCAGCTCGTCCAACTAACATGAATGCCATTGGTAAAAACAACATTGGTAATTCACGTTTTGAAAACATCATGTTAATGCCAGATGGAATGCAGGAAGCTAACATCGGTATCAATTTATACAGTAAACCAGGATGGGGATTAAATATCCTACGTGATCAGATTTTAGGAAAAGACCGTTTTGATTACGCTTTTAGACAATACATTAAAAACTGGGCATTTAAACATCCAACACCTACAGACTTTTTCCGTTCTATGGAAAATGGGGCAGGAGAAGATTTAGCTTGGTTCTGGAGAGGTTGGTTCTTAAACAATTGGAAAAGCGACCAAGGTTTAGGTAATGTAAAAGCTGTAATGAAAGATGGTAAAATTGAAGCTTACACCATCCAAGTTAAAAATTTGGAGAAATTACCAATGCCTATCATTTTACAAATCACTACTAAAAGCGGTAAAAAAGACATCGTAAAAGTTCCTGTAGATGTTTGGATGAAAAACACTACTTGGTCGGTTCGTTACCCAACAACAGAAGAAATTACAGGCGTTTTAATCGACCCTGATAAAGTTTTACCTGATGGGAACCCTGATAACAATACATGGAATGCGGATGGTGCCTCAGCTGCTGCTACAACACCTCCAGCTAATTTGGATGTCTTTGTAGGTAATTACTCAAATCCGGAAGCGCCAATTAAAATTGCCATTACTAAAGCGAATGGTGGTTTAATGGCTCAGTTAGGTACACAACCTGCTTTTGCCTTAAAATTCTCTTCGGGTACAACTTTTGTATTTGAGCAAGGAAATTTAGAGTTTACTTTTAACGCTGCTAAAAACGAAATGACATTGTCTGCACAAGGACAAGATTTTGTTTTTACAAAAGATAAGTAACTTCACTTACGAAGTTTTAAACCGTAAAAAGGTCCTGCAGATTATGTCTGTAGGACCTTTTTTGTAAACAGCATTTGGTCTTTTCTGTTCTTCAATAGGAATCCCGTATTGGACCGACCTTTGTTTACTCATAGTGTGGAAATTTCGACCTAAGGAATTATTTCTCATCAGCTAAATGGATGTAGAATGCTTGTTTTGGCTTTGGTATTAAAATTGAAAATATCATTTTATGTTTTTGCTAATAAGTAAACACATTTTAACCAAATAACTAATGATTAACCTCGAACAAAAAAATAACAAAAATCCATACTTTGAAATCTTAAATATAAGCAAGGGAAAAACCGTCATCTGCTCTTCTTTTTTCGATGAAAATAAATTGATTTTAACCGATTGGAAAGGAAATGTCTGGTGTACAAATATTGATACTCAAGCTAGGGAATGGGAAATAAATGTAAATAAGCCAATCCTCTTCGAGCTTATTTCTTACCAGCAAAAGCTTTATGCATGCAATGAAAATTCATTGTTTGAGATTGACAAGGAAACAGGTCATTTTAAAGAGCTTTTAAAATTCACTGTGGCTTGCTCAGTGGTTCATAAAAACAACAAGGTGTACCTTAACGAAAGAAGTAAAAAAGGCCCCAATACCACGGGACGGATTATTGAAATAGACCTTGATGATTTGAGCATTATCGTGTTGAAAGAAGAAAAAGAGAAATCTACCTATGGGGCGCTCAATAGAAAAGAAATTGTAGTAACAGAAAAGGAAGTTATTTTTTATGCTGACAGGGCAATTTACAAGTACAGTATAGCAGACAAGGTAATTGAACAAATTTATCACAACGCTGAAATTGAAAGTAGAATAAAGGGAATGATGATGCTTAATGATAGTTTGCTCTTTGTACCAGGAGTGAAAAATAAACAGGCTGGAACAGGTTATTTTCCACAGAACCCAAACTTGAATTCTATTTTTATCAAGGAGCTAAATGCTGAAGCCGAGCCAATAGATAAGACTATCGTTTCTACAACAGTGCCGTTTATTGGCAATTTTTTAGCTATTAACCATACAGAAAGTATAGCTACTTATGGTGGGTATGTGTTTTTCCATCGCAATAATTATCTCACATTAAAAGAAGTACCCCAAAGAAATATTACAGGTCAGGATGGATGGCTTTTTAAAAATGGGAAGGAAGCTTTTCTTCTGGAACCCACTTCTTTTAATAACGAAGAGAAACAACAAGGTTTTAGACTTTATCATATAAAAAATGATAACCTCGAATTACTAGAAGAATTTATAACAAATAAACTTGGTAAAAATTACAGGGAACCAGAATTTGATTTCTTCAAAAACTACATCGTTGTTAGATGTGATGGACAAGCATACCTGTTAAAAAAATATAGCTAATAAAAAAGATGAACCATTCTGTTAAAAGATACTTTATAGCTTTTTTAGTCTTTACTTTCTTTATAGAAGCGGTAAATGCACAAACAAAAAGTGCCAAAAAAATAAAGCAAGTAAAATCAACTTGTTTTCATCACTATGTAGAAGAGGATGTAACCAAAGACAGTGTTACATTTCCTAGATTGTCCTCTCATCTACTTGGTTACACATTTAAGGGAAAAGCATTGCTGACCACCATTACCAATTATTTTAAGCATAATATTTCTATGAAAGAATGGCTATCGCTCAATGATAGAAAACCAAACAAGGATATACTCATCCAATCTAAGTTGGTTGATGTATCTGGAAGTGTAAAAATAGTTGGGAATACTTTAATCTTCAAAGCAGACAAATCAGCTTCTCAAAAAACATTTTTAATAGAAAAAGCTACAGATGGCAGCATCAGCAAACTGATTGATAAATTAACCAAGGAGGTTTATCTGCCTTCAATTTGCAGGCCTGGTTCTAAGATTTTAACCCAATATTAAATTTTAGGTTTTTAGAAATGGAAGAACAAATCATCAATAGGAAGACCGATTTTACAAAGCCAGAAGAGGTGGTACTAAACTTTATTACGTCGGCAAAAATGCTAATGAAAAAAGAGAACACTGTTAATAAAGAACAACTGGCTTTGGCAATCATCCATTTTTATACCGCATTTAAGTTTCACCCTTACATAAATCATATTTATGAGTTGATAAAATTAAACACATCAAGGAAATTGAAAAAACGGTTGAAATCACACAGACAGAAAAACACATTTACACACAAGCCATCCGTAATTTGATACCTGTTGGTCTTTGGAAATTACAATTGAAAAACAATGGCTGGAAGATAAAAGAAATTCAGCTTCAAAGAGGTGTGGATAGCTTTTCTACTTTATTTATTTCGAAATGAAAGCACAATATTTAACAGAAATTGAATTACCGATTTGGGCAGACCCACAAGGAGACCTGATGTTAGAAAAATCAAGAGATGATTGCCATGTATACTTTGATTGCTGGGAAGATAATAAACCTACTTATGCTAATTACATCGGCAAAATAATTTTTGAGAATGCTTGGGCTGTAAAATCTTTGGACATTGAATATTATGATATTTTCCCTATTGAAGACTGGAAATATAAATCATCAATCTGCGTGGTAGAAAATTCTTGTTGGCTGGATGAAATGATACAGGTTAGGACCAGGCATTATAACAATTGGACAAAATGGAAAGATAAAAATTACAGGCACTTTCATTGCAAGGGGCACGACAACTACTTCGACATTATTGCAGAAAATTATAAAGTTGAAAAAGTATTAAAGAAAGATGTTGAACACTATGAAAAACTTTGGAGATAATGATACAAGACATCATTGCACTATATAAAAATCATCCAACTATAATGGATATCAACCAAGAGTTGGACTTGATGAAAATATTGCAACAATTACAGCCGAAGCAAATTATAACAGATAAAAATGATTTCTTTTTTCTACTTAACCAATTAGATACTTCTCATATTGGGGGAGGTATTTTTGAGGTGAAAAGTGATAACTACATACATTTTAAAGAGTTCTCCATTTGGTTAAGAAGTTTGAAAACACATTTGATAGCTGAGCAGGAAATACTGGAAAGTTATGCTCAGGATTTGGAAGCTGTCTTTAAAATCAATTGAATACAAAATATAAGCACAACAAATTTTATCAAAAAAATAATGATAGATATTTCAGAAGAAGAGCAATTATGGAAATTATCAAAATATCCCGCTAGTTTCTATCGGCTTTTTGGATTTATACTTAATCATTACGGCGGAACATTCAATTCTAGTCATTCGGTTCTCCAAACATTTACTTATGCCCTAAATGATTTATGGGAAAAAGCAAAGGCAGATAATCTTGCTAAGATATGTACCGTATTTTTTAGTGAAACCAATTTGACGGATGATTTAAATGTAACAACAGCAACCAACGAATTTGAACAGAAAATCACACTGACATTTATCTCCGGTAATATTTGTGATTACCTAAAAGCAATTGAATATGATAAAGAAACAGAATTATTTATTCCCTTATTTAAGCCTCCTTTCGGAACAATTGCATTGGCAAAAAACCAAAGAATAGAATTTTTAACAGGCATCTATCTTAACCACCATAGAGACGAAGCAACTTGGATTTTTTACAATAATTATCAAAAAATGATTTTGGCACATCAATTTATGGTCGATTTAGCAGAGGAAGAAGATGAAATAAAGGTTACCTCAAAGTTTATGACACCAAATTGCCATATCATCACACTAAATAAAGACGGGGAATTGTGGCAGGAAATCGAAAGCGTCATTATAAAAAGAGGATATCAATTAATACAGTAAAAATTCAACAATGTCGATATTTAACTTTTTCAAAAAGAAAAAAACGGTAGATTTTCATACCCCAAAATTATGTTTAACAGAAATTCCCGTTGCTATTACAAAGCAAATCGACAACATCAATTGGTCAACATTTGAAACGGCTTACGGAAATGCAGAAAAAACAACTCCGTTTTACCTTAAAAACCTTTTTTGTAAGGATATGGAAATAGCGATGGATGCAACCCATCAATTGTGGTGTTCGTTATGTCATCAACACGCTTTTATTTCTTCGGCTTCCTTACCGTCTTATGATATTTTAAAAATCGGGTTGTTAGAGCTGGATGATTTATTGAAAGTAGAACTGCTGGATATTTTTCAGGGATTTGCATATTGTTCCAGCCCAACCTTCAGCAATGCCCTAAGAGAACCTTGGGAATTACAACTACGTGAAAAATTAGCAAATGATAAACAACTGTTTGAAGATTTTACGAAGCATAAAGATGAAGTTATCGTATGCTTTGCAGAAAGAATTATTGATGCCTTAACAAACGAAAATTAAACACTATCCTGTATAATCGCTGAAGATGCTTTAAAAGGTGAAAAATCGAAGTACGGATAATGTTAGTAAAACGAGCAGAATGCTTCGATTTTTTGCCAAAACCCAAAGCTCCAAGATATTTTACACCCTCCAAAACTAAAGAATGACTTATAAATATCAAGACCTATTAGACCAACTAGACCGTGAGGGAAAATTAGAATTTGGGAATGAGCAACAAGTACGACTTGTGATGTTAAAATTATGTGGTTTAGTTGAACATTTGTTCGACAGCCAGACCAAGGAAATATTCAAATCTGCAAAATCAGGCTACCCTATAATAGATAAGGACATTGCAGAATTGTACAATAAGCTAAATGAAATCGGCGACTATCAAAATGCAAACTATAATGCGATAAAAGTTCTACTCAGCAGCATCAAAAAACCACTACAAGAAAATGAAGATAATGATTTACTATTCCCATTAGATTATTGCATTGAATTTTGCCTGCTTGCTGATGGTAGCATAACCGACAAACATATTATTGACATTTTAAATGAAATAAAATGAGGAAAGCTTTGATAGCCTATTTAAAAAATAAACGACAAATATGACAAACTGGATGAACCAACCTCAAAATTTATTTGCAAAAGATGAAACAGCTTTTTTTTGCATACAACTAGAAATCAGACCAAGTTTTGGAGCAAATGACTTAATGCGGTTGATAGAAAAAAAGCAAGGTTGTTTGTTTTTTGAATATGCAGACCAAAAAATTGAATTGAACATTCAATTAAAGAATGAATTGCTTCAATTACTAAAAGGCATTGACCTTTCTGTGCCACCTAAACCAGCAATGGGAGTTGACGGAACTTTTTTTGAACTGAGTGTTTATAGTCTTTGGAATAAATTTAGTTTCAACTGGTGGGGCGATGATGTAGATGAAAATTGGCAACCCTTGCTACGTTTAAAAGAGAAAATAGTAGCATTAAAAAGAGTATAGCAACAGAAATTTATAACCGCATAAGACAAATAATAACAGATACAATAAAAGCATTTAAAAATGAGAGCATTAACCTTTGAAGAAAGAAATAAGGATAATTATCTGAAGCAGGAAGATGTTTCGATAGCTATCATCAATAAATATAAAAATATACTGCCCGAAGAATTAATTCATATCTGGGAAAATATGGGTTTTGGCATATTTGAAGATAGTTTTCTTCAATTGGTAAACCCTAACGAATACGATTTTGTATTTCAATATATTGATAAGTTATTAGAGCCTTCTATAGTTTGGGCAATAACAGCTTTAGGAGATTTATTATTATGGGAAGGCAATGAAAATTGGACAATTGCCCCTGATGAAGGAAACAGGGTAAAGCTGGTAAACGTAAGAAATTGTAGTAGTATGGTATTAGGTAAGATGGATTTTGTATTAAATAGGGTTTTAGGCGATGAGTATGGAATATCAGATAAAAGCTATTTTAATGCTAAACCCTTTTTAGAAATAAAAAATAAAATGTCAAAATTACAATATAGCCAATGTTATGGTTATACTCCTGCCTTAGCATTGGGAGGAAGCAAAAGCAGTAAAAATTTAAAAATAGTTGATACTAAGTCCTACCTCAATATCATTGGTATGGCAGTAGGTAAGATAATAGATTTGACAGATTGATTAGAAAAAAACGTATGAAAAACAAAACATTTAAGGCAGGCGATATTTTCGCCATTCAAATTGAGCAATCATCAAATTATTATTTCGGAAGAATATTGTTTGATGTACAGCAACAATATAAAAACAGTACAGAAACATCAAATTATTTGGATTGGCACAGCAACAGTGTTTTAATTGAAACGTATAAACATATTGCTAATGAACCTAAAATTGATAAATATGATGTAGCGATAGATGCTGTATTTATTCCAAAAAAAGAATTATTAAAACAAAGTATCACAGTCATTGGCAATGTCCCTGTTAATCCAACAAAAGTATCTTTTCCCGAAACTTTAAAAAATGTAGAAAATACCTGTTTTTTCACTGTTGGCGAATTAGCCATAAAGACCAATCTCTCTACAGCGTATGCTTATGACAGTATTAAAGTGTTTCCAACCTCAGGCAAAATGTATTATATACAATTGGCCACCTTAGATTTTTCGGGCAGAAGAGATCTGATAGTAGATAAGCAAGATATAATGGATAATTATTTCAGGTTTTCAGATTTAAGAAGTTTACCGGAGAAAAGAGCAGAAATATATCAATCAATAGGAGAAGACCCAAACATAAGTTATTACGATTTGGCACTTAAATATGGTTTTGATTTAGGGAGATTTTATAAATAAAACCAATGAAACAATTCACTGAATTAATATAATCAGTTTATCCAACTACGAATTTTGGCGCTTTTTCTAATGAGCTGTATCAATTGTTTGGAAGCTATTTGATTAATCAAAAAGAAGGTCCCAACAACAATCGTCTAACACTTGGTTTAAACAATATATATACATTGGAAACAGGTTCTGATATGGGTATAAAATGGATTAGAAAATTACAAGGTATATACATTTTAGCAGACAATAATTTACGCTTACTTCTTCCTGAAACTAACAGAGGCGAAAGCTATAAAGTTTATGCTAATTTAGAAATAGTTGAAAAAGAAGGGGGAACTAATTTGTTACCAACGAATGAAGTTTCTGAAAGCCAATTTTATTTTTTTAAGCAAGAATATCCGCTTCTAGTAGTTTGTGTAACTGATAAATGTGGCACAAATAATTTTAGCAATAGTATTACCACAAACAATGTTTATATGGCTTTACAACAAAAAACTGATACACAGGAAATAGAAATAATAAATGATAAAAATAAAGAAAGGCATTATCCTGCTTTCTTATTCAGTAAAATATAAAATACAAATTATGAATGAAATAATCAAAAGTATAAAATCGGAAAATTTTGAAATAACATTTAGGCTAACAGCGGACAAAGATGAATGGTACGCTAAAATTTCAAATTTGGGTGGTTTTGAACATATTGAATTTTCAATCAATCTTGATCATTATTTTAGTGAAGAAAGTTGGACAAAACTTCCAGACTTTATTGAATTTTTAAACGAAAATCTAAATCATTATTTTAACAAAGCAATAGACACATTAACAAAATTTGCAAAAATGACAGGGTATTTTAACGAAGAAGAACAAAGTTTTTTGGACTTTGGTTTTGGACATTGCATAATTTTTAAAGACAACTCTTTTACAGTTACAAATCGATGGGAGTTTGAACTTGATTTTTCAACGAATAACAAAAAAGACAGTTTAGAAAATATTGACGGATATGGAAGGTGGTTTGTGACTTTTAATGGAAATTGTATAAGTGGAATAAGAAGAGAGAATTGGTAATAACTAATTGTTCCGAAGATTCGATATTTGAGCTAATAGGAAAAATAAAACAAGAGTTCCAATATATAGACAATTCAGTTTTTTCAGATGCTGAAAACTTGTAGTCAATAACCATATAATATATGCTATGCAAATTCTTAAATACAATTACCACGATGCAGTTATTGAAAAAGTAGAGCTTACCGAGACTGTATTTTCTCTTTATATAGGTCTTTATTCTATTTTTTATCCAGCAAAACCAAAAATAAAATTGCAGTTTAGTATTGGTACACATTGCAATCGTTGTAATAAATGGGTTATTGAATTAATAAGTGAGGTTGATGATGGAGAAGATGAATTGGGTGCACGAATAAATAACATCAGCATCCAAACCGAAAATTATGGTTCAGCAAATATGCTTTGCAAAATTGATTGTGAATATATGAACACATTAAAATTCAAAATTACGGCTGTCAAAGAAACGGAGATATAAAATATCATCAGGCTACTAATTGCCAAACTATTTGTCCAATATAAAATATTGGTATAAGACCCTTGCTATGGGTGCCTTTAAATTAATCACCTTAAAAATTAAGTCACACTCTATTTTCTTTAATCATCTTCTTGATTAACAGTGTAAATAAGTTTCGTTTATTGTGCTAGTTTATGCGTTGGTCTAATTTCCCGTCGAGTTATCAGAATCTTAAATACTTATTCTACCTATCATTGCTCATAGTGTGGAATTTTCGCCCTAGTTCATTATATATGCTTTATATCATATCCCCTAAAAAACGTTAAAAAGCTTGTTTTTGTGTGGTGGTACATCCTTTGACTATCGTGTGATGGGAATAAATCCCATTGATAATCATTTATCAATCAAAGGATCGCATTAAACACATTACAATATGATAACTTCTACAAAAAAAATTGCCTTGATCTGTTTACTTGTTGCATTTGCGCAATTTGTGCAAGCACAAGTAAAGGTTGGAGATAATCCAACAGAGATTAATAAAGGATCTATCCTTGAGCTCGAAAGTGCAAACAAGGGTTTATTGTTTCCAAGAGTTAGCTTAACTAATACAACAACTTGGAGTTTGGCAGCGTCAAGCACGCCAGTTGCTGGTATGATGGTTTATAATACCAAAACTACAGCAATGGGATTTACAGGTACAACTGTCTACCCTATAGCGACTGGTAATGGTACAGGTATCTATTATTGGGATTTCGATAAATCTAACATCAGGCCAGATGCCGCAAAAGAGCTAGATAAATTGGTAACTATTTTAAGGGAAAATCCTACCATTTGGATAGAGCTTGGTTCGCATACAGATAGTAGAGGTAATGACCAATATAACAGGTGGCTATCTCAAAGTAGGGCAAACTCTGCAGTACAATATATCATTGATAGGGGAATTGCTAAAAGTAGAATTACAGCCAAGGGATATGGAGAAAGTGTTCCTGTAAATGAATGCACAAATGGTGTAAAATGTTCTGAAGCAGATCATCAATTAAATAGAAGAACTGAATTTACAATTGTAAAGCAATAATAAAATATTGGTTGTGTTTGAAGAAGGGAATCAAATAGGGATGTTAATGACCTTCTTCATCATGACTTCTATAAACTTAAGTATTAAGCCAAATAATCAAGAGATTAAATTTTAGAAAGCATGAATATTTTAATTGCTGACGATTTAAAAATATACAGACTCGCCCTCAAATTGTATATACATAAACATTGGCCAGAGGCTGTGGTTTATGAAGCGAGTACCATGCATGAAGTGGTTGAAGATGTATTTGATGTTGAATTTGATTTATTAATATTAGATATAAATATGCCTGGGAGCGAATTATTGGAGGGTTTTGTAGCGCAGGCAATTAAATATACAAAGATTATTATATTCTCAGATATGGATAATGATGACCCTAGAGTAGAAAACCTAATCAAAATTGGAGCAGATGCCTTTCTTCCTAAAATGTCGCAGCAAGCAACAGTAATTAGCACATTGGAATTTGTATTTAGCGAAAGAGAATTATAAAATTTATTCTTTTCAATCCCATACTGCTTTTTTGATTATCTCCATTCAATGTTTAGCTTTGTAGCATGCAAACTCCAGAACAAAAGAACAACCCTTTACATGGTTTAACCCTAGAGTTTATTCTAAAGCAATTGTTTTTTCATTATGGATGGGAAGAATTGGGTAATCTGGTTAAAATTGCCTGCTTTAAGAACGAGCCATCCTTAAAATCGAGTCTTAAATTTTTACGCAAAACAGATTGGGCTAGAAAGAAAGTAGAAAAATTGTATTTAAATACATTTCATTAAAACATTGCCTGTTAAATTAAGTTATTTAAATACTTTAACATCATTCCTTAAGCCTATGAAACTGGTTGTTGGTATATTTTCATTTTTCCTATTATTTCAATTTAGTGCGACTGCGCAAATCCAATTCAAGGGGCAGGTTTTAGATCAGGTAACTAGAAAAGGATTAGAAAAAGTTGAGATACTTAATTCATCAAGGCGCACAACTTCACAAACCGATGCTAAGGGTGATTTTGTTATTAAAGCTAAAGTTGGCGACGTGATTGTTTATCGTTTAGCGGGTTACGATGCGGATACGGCTTTGGTTATAGATTTGAAACAGATTAGAAGATTTCTACATCCTTTAGCTAATACCTTAAATACAGTAACTATTTCTGGTCAAGTAGATAGTAAAAAACAATACGCCGATATTTATAATAAGGCAAATCCTGTCTTGCTAACGCCCGGTAGAGGGTTACGTTTTTATCCTTCTAGCTTTTTTGGTAAGGAAGGTAAAAATGCCCGTCGACTGAAGAAGTTAATTGAAAGTGACCAAGTAGAAAAAGAGATTGATAAAAGATTTAATGCTGTAACTGTTACAAGTCTATTGCCACTAAAGCAGCCAGATCTTGATGCTTTTTTAATGCTTTATCGTCCAGATGTTAAGTTTGCAGTTAATGCAGATGCTGATGATTTCAAGTTTTATTTGTTGGAGGCCTACGAGAGATTTAAGGCATTGCCCCCAGACCAGAAAACATTACCAAGGCTTAAAAGTCCTAAATAACTCTTCTTATTTACCGTAATTTAAATCAACATCCAATCGTTCTAATTTATAAGTCTTCATTAAAAATGAGTAAAGTAACTAAACATTAAATACTTTTTGTAAATTGGTCATTCAAATATGAATGAATGAAACGTGTTTTAATTTATCTTTCCCTCTTTTTAGGTATTGCTTTGTCTTTTGGTTTTATACCTAAAGTAGAGAAATCTAAAAAACAAACAGTACTTGTCTTTTCATTAACCAAGGGATTTCATCATGCTTCAATAGATGATGGAATTATAGCCATTAAAAAATTAGGAGCTGAAAATGGATTTGAAGTTGACACCACTACTGATGTAAAGGCATTTGATATAGAGAATCTAAAAAAATACAAGGCGCTTATTTTTTTAAATCCAACAGGTTCTAATGTTTTTAACGATGCACAAAAAACAGCTTTAAAGCAATACATTAATAATGGTGGCGGTTTTGTAGGTATTCATGCCGCGAGTGATTTCAGCTACGAGTGGGAATGGTATGGGAAAATGGTGGGTGGTTATTTTGCTAGTCATCCAAAAATTCAAGATGCTAAATTGAACATAGTTTTACCAAAAAATAAAATTGTTAAAGGTTTGCCCAATCTTTGGTTGCATAAAGATGAATGGTATAACTTTAAAGATTTTAACCCCACGGTAAAAGTGCTAATTAAGGTTGATGAAACTTCATATACTGGAGGAACAATGAAAAATGAACACCCTATTAGTTGGTGTCATGATTACGATGGTGGAAAAGCATTTTATACAGCATTAGGACATACAAAAGAATGTTATGCAGATCCATTGTTCTTAAAGCATTTGCTTGCTGGTTTAAAATGGACAATGAAGTAGCCCCGTTTTACAGTTTACGATTTACAATTCTCATTTGCCTTTCTTAGCTTCATTAAATCTTCATACTGATTATAGACTTTAGTATTGTTAAACGATTTTAATAATCACTAAATCCATAAAAAAATGAAAGCAATTAAAGTTTTAATGATCGCTCTAGTAGCCGCATTTACAGTAAACACAGTTAGCGCACAAACTGCACCGGCTAAAGCTCCAAAAACAGAAAAAGCAGCTAAGAAAGCGGCTAGAATTGAGAAAAAAGCAGATACAACTGCTAAAAAAGTAGCTAAGAAAGTTGCAAAAAAAGGCAAAAAATAATTAAGTAATTTGGTTAGATTGAAAACGCTGGCATTTTACGCTGGCGTTTTTTTTTTAACTATTTTTTAACAACATTGTGGTAAGCTGTTGTTATGGCATCCTCAAACATATCTTCTCTAACTTTATCTAAATCGAAGAATGTCCATCCTTGTTTGCCCCATTTATTAGGTACAGGAATAATAATACTGGAATCGAAAGCCGAGAAAACAGATTGATCTATCTCATTTAATTTTAAGCAAGCCTGATTTTTCTTTGCGTCATAAGTCGCAAAGATCCTTTTGCCAACTCTAAAAGATATCTTTTCAAAATGAGGCTGCTCATTTACTTCGGTAAAAGACAAAGCTAATCTTCTAAATAATTCAAGAGTTACCATTTTTAAAGCTAATAAAATTTTGGGCGTTCCCCAAGCTGCGCAAGGGTCGGGCTTTGTCGGGCTTCGCTTCGCTGCGGTGCCGATAAAAAATCGGCACTAAACCCTTTCAATCCCTAACGCAAATAAATAACGCAAATCTATATGCCAATCTTTACATTTGTTAAAAACATGGAATGATTAGAGTAAATGATGAAACACCAATTGAGGTGTTGCAAGATATTAATGTTGGAAATTTAGTTACCGATGGATTTAGTAAAACTGGTTTAGTGGAAAGTATAGAGACTACAGATGATGGTTTATACAAAATTTACGAGTTCTACTTAAATACTGGAAGAGTAATTACTACAAGAAGGTAAGGTTCTTAAAAATACCAATTTATAGGTAGTGAAATTGTTATAAATAGATGTTAGCTTAGCTAAACTTTATTATTTTTTGCTATGAAAAAGCCCATCTTATTTATTCTCCTTCTATTTGTTGTTGCTGCGGCAAATGCTCAAAATCAAGTTTTATTTAATACTTCCTTAGAGACTGTAACGGTTTACCGATCTGGAGCTGAGCTAAATCATACAGTTAAGGTTAATTTGCCTGCAGGTTCAAGCGAAATTATTTTAGGAAATATTGCCAATACGATTGATCAAAATAGTATTCAGCTAAGTGCACCAGCAAATGTGACTATTCTTTCTACAACTTTTGTTAGAGATTATTTAAAATCTGAAAATAAAAGTGTCGCTTATATTAAAGTAGAAGACAGTTTGAATATTGCCAAAAAGGATTTAAATGCTATTCAAAACAAAAAATCTGTTGATGAAAACCTACTAGTTTTATTAGATAAAAATCAAACTGTTGGTGGTGTTAGTAGCGGCTTAAGTGTAGCCGAATTAATTAAAATGGCCGATTATTATAAGACGAAACAGTTAGAGTTAAAAAATAGTATTTATGCTTATCAGGTTTTAGAAAACAAACAGCAAACAAAAATAAACAAGCTTCAACAACAGTTAAATGAATTAAGTACAGATAAATCTGGAACAAAGGGGCAATTGTTATTGCAAATCATAACTAAAGAAGCAACTGCTGCGGTTTTTAACTTAAGCTATCTTTCTCCAAGTGCATCATGGGTTCCATTTTATGATTTGAGGGCTGAAAACACTTCAGCTCCTTTAAAAATTGTTTACAAAGCTAATGTGGTTCAATACACAGGGGTAGATTGGAAAAAAGTTAAGCTTAGCCTATCAACAGCTACACCATCACAAAACGGAACGGCGCCTTTGCTTTCTGCCTGGTTTTTAAGATTTGGTTCTCCAAATGCTTACAGAACTCAAAGTGTGCAAAATACCGTTCAAACAATGGAAAGCAGAGCTCCAATGCAAAATGGGAGTAATAAACAAACCGCGGATGTAGTAGATAGAAACTTAGCAACTGCTAATAACAACATATTAAATACCTCATTCGATTTAGATATTCCTTATGATATTTTATCAAACAGCAAGGCGCATAGCGTTACTTTAACCACTTATAATCAGCCAGTAAATTATAAATACTATAGTGTGCCTAAGTTAGAAAGCGATGCCTTTTTACTAGCGGAAATGGCTAATTATGAAAAACTTAATTTATTGCCTGGTGATGCAAACATCATTTTTGAGAATACCTATGTGGGCAAATCTTTTATTAATCCTAATGCAACTACTGATACTTTAAATTTAAGCATGGGTAGAGATAAGAAAATAGTAGTTAAACGTGAAAAGGTTGCTGAACAGAGTGGAACGAAGTTATTAGGATCTAGTAAAAAACAAACCTTTACTTATGAAATTAGGTTGAGAAATGGCAAAAGCGAAGCTGTTAATTTATTACTTAAAGATCAATATCCAGTTTCTACAGATAAGAGTATTGAAATAGAATTGATAAGTGCTGATGGAGCCATTATAAATACTGAAACAGGAGTTTTAACATGGAAATTAACCTTAAAGCCAGGAGTTACAGAGAAAGTAAGGATTAGCTATTCAGTTAAATATCCTAAGGAGCAAACGATAGAGAATTTGTAAAGGTTAATATAGTTAGATTTAGGCTGCTGGAACAGTTTTCTTGCACAAGCTCTGTTCTCCAATCCCGTGGCCTGTGGCACACAGAACACTAATTAGGCTAATGGATTGAACTTTGACAACTACTTGCAGTTTGAGTGAAAGTTTGTCAATTAGGCGAAATGCAACTTACGTTTCTTGCACTGGTTTTTGTTCTCTAAACCCGATATACGTGGATGCCGATTTTTCATCGGCAGTAACATTAGCAGGGCTGATTTAGCCATTAATTACTGACAATCGTTTTCTAGAAATAACATTGATTTTTTAGCGCATTTACAATCAATGATTTACTTAGTATTAACAAAGGAGATTGCTTCGTCGTTTCTCCTCGTAAAGACGCAAAAGGAAAAAAGAAAAAAATCTCTCACAAAGCCTTGATTATCACAAATTAAGTTCCTACTTTTGCAGTCCCTTAATGTGGCCTCGTTGTAGGCTGGCCATTACGGGAAGTTTTTAAATAAAATAGAAAAAACAAAAAGCAAGAAATGCCAACCATTCAACAATTAGTTAGAAAAGGTAGAGTAGCACTGGAGTTCAAGAGTAAGTCTCCAGCGTTGGACAGCTGTCCACAGCGAAGAGGTGTATGTACACGTGTATATACTACTACCCCTAAAAAACCAAACTCAGCAATGCGTAAAGTTGCCCGTGTACGTTTAACCAATGGAAAAGAGGTGAATGCCTATATTCCTGGAGAAGGTCACAACTTACAAGAGCACTCGATCGTGTTAATTCGTGGTGGTCGTGTTAAAGATTTACCAGGTGTACGTTACCACATCATTCGTGGTGCGTTAGATACATCAGGTGTAGCTGGTCGTAACCAACGTCGTAGTAAATATGGTACTAAGCGTCCTAAACCAGGGCAAGTAGCTGCAGCACCAACTAAAGGAAAGAAAAAATAATTAGGAGGAAACAGAAATGAGAAAATCAAAACCAAAAAAGAGAATTATTCTTCCTGATCCTAAATTTAACGATGTTCAGGTTACAAGATTTGTAAACAATATGATGTTTGACGGTAAAAAATCTATCGCTTACTCTATTTTTTATGATGCAGTTGAAATAGCTGAGAAAAAAACTAGCGAGAATGGATTAGAAGTATTTAAACGTGCTTTAGTAAATATCAGTCCTGCTGTAGAGGTTAAATCTCGTAGAGTTGGTGGTGCAAACTTCCAAGTACCTACAGAGGTAAGACCAGACCGTAAAATTGCTTTAGGCATGAAATGGTTAATTACTTACGCTCGTAAACGTGGCGAAAAAACCATGAAAGAAAAATTAGCAGGTGAAATCGTTTCAGCAGCTAAAGGTGAAGGCGCAGCAGTTAAGAAAAAAGAAGATACGCATAAAATGGCTGAGGCTAACAAAGCGTTCTCACACTTCAGATTCTAAGATAAAATGATTGAATGAGTGAATTTTGAATGATTGATTGGCTAAGTGTTATTCAATCATTCTCTCATTTTCATCATTCATTAATTCAAAAATATGTCAAGAGATTTAAGATTTACAAGAAATATCGGAATTGCTGCTCACATTGATGCGGGTAAAACCACAACAACTGAGCGTATTCTTTATTATGCTGGTGTTAGTCATAAAATTGGTGAGGTGCACGAAGGTGCTGCAACAATGGACTGGATGGCACAAGAGCAAGAGCGTGGTATTACCATTACTTCTGCTGCTACAACTGTTGGTTGGAAATACAGAAACCAAAATTATCATATCAACATTATCGATACTCCAGGACACGTGGATTTTACCGTTGAGGTAAACCGTTCGTTACGTGTATTAGATGGTTTGGTGTTTTTGTTTTCGGCGGTTGATGGTGTTGAGCCTCAATCTGAAACTAACTGGCGTTTAGCTAACAACTATAGTGTTGCGCGTATCGGTTTCGTTAACAAAATGGACCGTTCTGGAGCAGACTTCTTAAAAGTTGTTAAACAAGTTAAAGACATGTTGGGTAGTAATGCAGTTCCATTGCAATTACCTATCGGTGCTGAAGATTCATTTAAAGGTGTGGTTGATTTAATTAACAACCGTGGTATTGTATGGAATGAGCATGATAAAGGTATGACCTTTACCGAAGTGCCTATCCCAGAAGATATGTTAGATGAGGTTGCTGAGTGGAGAGAAAAATTATTAGAATCTGTTGCAGATTATGATGAGACTTTGATGGAGAAATTCTTCGAAGATCCGAACTCAATTACTGAGCGTGAAATATTAGATGCATTACGTGCGGCTGTATTAGATGCTAAAATTGTTCCTATGGTTTGTGGTTCATCTTTCAAAAACAAAGGTGTACAAACTATGCTAGACTACGTGATGGAATTATTGCCATCTCCAATGGATAGCGAAGGTGTAATTGGAACCAACCCAGATACTGGCGAAGAAGTTTTACGTAAACCATCTGAAAAAGAGCCTTTTGCAGCTTTAGCATTTAAAATTGCAACAGATCCATTCGTAGGTCGTTTATGTTTTATCCGTGTTTATTCGGGTAACTTAGAAGCTGGTTCTTACGTTTACAATGCTCGTTCTGAGAACAAAGAGCGTATTTCTCGTATCTTCCAAATGCATGCAAACAAGCAAAACCCAATTCCTAACGTAGGTGCTGGTGATATTGCTGCTGTTGTAGGCTTTAAAGATATTAAAACTGGAGATACACTTTGTGAAGAGAAAAATCCAATCATCCTTGAATCAATGAACTTCCCTGAACCAGTAATTGGTTTAGCAATTGAGCCTAAAACTCAAGCAGACGTTGATAAATTAGGTATGGCTTTAGGTAAATTAGCTGAAGAAGATCCAACATTTAGAGTTCAAACTGACGAAGAAACTGGTCAAACAGTAATTTCAGGTATGGGTGAGCTTCACTTAGATATTTTAATTGACCGTTTAAGACGTGAATTTAAAGTAGAGGTTAATCAAGGTGCACCACAAGTAGCTTACAAAGAAGCTATCTTTGGTACAACTCAACACCGTGAAACTTATAAAAAACAATCTGGTGGTCGTGGTAAATTCGCGGATATCCAAGTTGTTATTTCACCAATTGATGCTGATTACGAAAAAGGTGGTTTACAGTTTGTAAACGAAATTACAGGTGGTTCAATCCCACGTGAATTTATCCCTTCAGTAGAAAAAGGATTTGCAGCTGCAATGGCGAATGGTGTATTAGCTGGTTACCCACTTCCTGATATGAAAGTTCGTTTAATTGATGGTTCATTCCACGCGGTCGATTCTGATGCTTTATCATTTGAACTTGCAGCTAGAATGGCATATCGTGAAGCATTGCCAAAATGTAAACCTACTTTGATGGAGCCAATCATGAAAATCGAAATCTTAACCCCAGAAGAAAATATGGGTGATGTTATCGGTGACATGAACCGTCGTCGTGGTCAACTTTTAGGTATGGATACTCGTAACGGGTCTCAAGTAATTAAAGCAACTGTGCCTTTATCAGAAATGTTTGGTTATGTAACTCAGTTACGTACAATCACTTCTGGACGTGCAACTTCAACAATGGAATTTGACCATTATGAAGCAGCGCCTAAAAACGTACAAGATGAGGTAATTGCTAAATCTAAAGGAAAAGTAAAATCTGAAGACTAATATTAGATGTGAGTATTGAGATATGAGTATTGAGATTTGTCTCACTTCTAACGTCTCAAATCTCACATCTTAAAGATAAATCCGATTGCTTGTTATTAATAGCTCTAACAGGTAATCATAATTAAAATAGAACATGAGCCAAAGAATCAGAATTAAATTAAAATCTTACGATTACAACTTAGTAGATAAATCTGCTGAGAAAATCGTTAAAACTGTTAAGCCTACGGGTGCAGTAGTTAGCGGACCAATCCCGTTGCCAACAGAAAAGAAAATCTTCACTGTTTTGCGTTCACCACACGTAAACAAAAAAGCACGTGAGCAATTTCAATTGTGTGCTTATAAACGTCTTTTAGATATTTATAGCTCTAACTCTAAAACTGTTGATGCATTGATGAAACTTGAATTACCTAGCGGTGTTGAAGTAGAAATCAAAGTTTAATGATTTTATAGTTAAACAAAAAAGGTCCTTGAAATTTTCAAGGACCTTTTTTTATGCAAAATGAATTTTTGTTACTCCCAACTCCCAACTATTTCCCTCTACTTTTTATTTCTTCAATAATATTGCGTTCATCTTGGAGCTCTCTAGCTAACTTTCTTTGCTGCTCATTTGATTTAACTTTGTAGGCTTGATATTCTGCTGAAATTTCGTCGTAAAGTTGTGTTCTATGTTTAGCTTCCAATATGTTTTTAGCAGATCTAGCTATAACTATAAATAATGCAATGGCAAGTACAAGGATTATGGACCAAACAATGATATTATAGGTTCCTTTTGTAAACGATATGCCTAAAAAGTTAATTTCGTCTATCTTAGCATTTGTGTTATTTAAGCTGGTTTCCTTACCGTCAACCTCAGTTTGTAGGGAAGCAATTGTTTTGCCTTGTTCAGCAACCTTTGCTTTTGCTTTATTTAGCTCAATTCTTTCTTTTTTTAAGGTATCACTAACACTTTTCCAAACAGTTGATAACCTTGCAGGATTAATTAATTTGTACCCATTTAAAGATTTTGACCTTGAAAGCATAAATTGGTATTGTCCATTTAAGCTAAAATCCGTGTTCTTAACAGTGTCCGCATACCTGCGTTGTAATATGTATTTTTTTACTGGAACTTGTTGCGTTTTCACTGCACTTTTAGGCGAAGTGACAGGGGGCTGCGAGAAAATATTCTGAGTGAATAAACTCAAAATTAAAATACTTGTAATGGTAATTAACCTTTGTTTCATAGCAATTGTTACGTTGTTAATTTAACAATTATAATGAAAAAATATTGTGTTTTCATAATATTTGATGTTGTAGTAGGAATGATTTTGATGGTAGAAATCGCTCTTAAATCTATTAAATACACCTTTTTGGTAGTTTACTAAATACAAATTTATTTAGGTTAAGCAAAGTAAGGAGGTATATTTGCAACGATGACGGTCTTACTATTCACCATTATTGTTTTACTAGGTGCTTTTGTTGCTGGGCTATTGGGTTCCTTAACAGGATTGGGTGGTGGCGTAATCATTATACCGCTATTAACTTTAGGTTTAGGGGTTGATATTCACTATGCAATTGGGGCCTCAATCATTTCAGTAATCGCCACATCATCTGGTTCTGCAGCAGCTTATGTTAAGGAAGGTATAACCAATATCAGGATTGGAATGTTCTTGGAGATAGCAACAACCATCAGCGCCATTGTTGGAGTGATTATAGCAACATATATTAAGGCAGATTATATCATCGTTATTTTTGGATTAATCTTATTGTTTTCAGCATTTATGATGCTCAGAAAAAAGATTGACCACTCAAATAATGAAAAAACCAGCGTTCTTGCTAATTACTTTAAATTAAACGGGAGTTATCCGGTTGATGGTGTACAAAAGCAGTATGCCGTTCATCACGTAGTTGGTGGTTTTGCAATGATGTTCGTCGCTGGCACCTTATCTGGCTTGCTAGGTATAGGCTCTGGAGCTTTAAAAGTAATTGGCATGGATAATATCATGAAGATTCCTTTTAAGGTGTCTACCACAACCAGTAACTTTATGATGGGCGTAACAGCAGCCGCTAGTGCATTAGTTTATTTACATAAGGGCCAAATCGATCCAGCCATTGCAATGCCTGTAACCATCGGCGTAATAAGTGGGGCAACCATTGGTGCAAAGATTTTAATTAGAACGAAAACTGATAAATTAAAATTAGTGTTTGCGGTTGTTGTAGTGTTTTTAGCCTTACAGATGATTTATAAAGGTTTAACAGGAGCGGCATGAGCAATAAGATTAAACACTATTTAGGAGATAAGGATGTTCAGCTCATACTTGGAACTTTACTTCGTATTGGAGTTTTGGTCTCAACAGCGATAGTTATAATTGGTGGTGTTGTTTTTTTATCGACTCAAAAAAATCAGACGGTTTCATTTCAAAATTTCAATCCCGAGCAAGCAAATTTTTCTTCAGTTGCGAAAATATTTACAGGGTTGAAGGCAATGGATGGACTAGCGATTATCCAATTTGGAGTACTGCTGTTAATCTTCACTCCAATTGCTAGGGTCGTTTTTTCTATTTTTAGTTTCCTGATGGAAAAAGATTATATGTATGTTGTTATTGGCATAATCGTATTATGTGTGATTATCACCAGTTTATACCTCGATATAGCTCATTAGGCACAGTTTTTCGCCTATCTCGCTGACGCATAGAAAAATAAATGCAATTATTTGAAAAAATAATGAGCTAACTATTTGAATATTAAGAATTCTTTCCTATTTTTGCCGTCCCTTAGCGGGGATGTGTATCCACCTTGAACGAAGCCCTACTGCTTCGATGGGTGTTAAATTAAAAATAGAAAATGTCAGGTATTATTGGAAAAAAAGTAGGAATGACCAGCATTTTTGACGCCGAAGGAAAGAACATTCCTTGTACGGTGATCGAAGCTGGACCTTGTGTTGTTACACAAGTTAAGACCGAAGAGAAAGATGGCTATGTTTCAGTTCAACTGGGATATGATGAAGCCAAAGAAAAAAACACTACTCAGCCCTTAAAAGGTCACTTTGCGAAAGCAAGTACAACTCCGAAACGCAAGTTGGTAGAATTCCCTCAGTTCCCACAATCACTTAGTTTAGGTGATACTGTAACTGTTGATGTATTCGCTGAAGGCGATTTTGTTGATGTTGTAGGTACCTCAAAAGGTAAAGGATTTCAAGGTGTTGTAAAACGTCACGGTTTTGGTGGTGTGGGTGGTCAAACTCACGGTCAGCACAACAGGTTACGTGCACCAGGTTCATTGGGTGCTGCATCTTATCCAGCTCGTGTATTCAAAGGAATGCGCATGGCAGGTAGAACTGGTGGAGACAGAGTAAAAGTTCAAAACTTACAAGTATTGAAAGTTTATGCTGAGCAAAACCTTATTGTAGTTAGTGGTTCCATTCCAGGAGCTAAAGGTTCTTACGTAATCTTAGATAAGTAAGCAGATGGAAGTTAAAGTAAAAAACATTTCAGGAAAAGAGACAGGTGCCAAGGTGCAACTTCCTGAGTCGGTATTTGGTATTACACCAAGCGACCACGCGATTTATTTAGATGTAAAACAGTATTTGGCTAACCAACGTCAAGGAACTCACAAATCTAAACAACGTAACGAAATTGCTGGTTCAACCCGCAAGTTATATAAACAAAAAGGTACAGGCGGTGCTCGTGCCGGAAGCATTAAATCTCCATTGTTTAATGGTGGTGGTCGTGTTTTTGGTCCACAGCCAAGAGACTATAGTTTTAAATTGAACAAAAAATTAAAATCATTAGCACGTAAATCAGCTTTATCATATAAAGCAATTGATAACAATGTGGTAGTATTAGAAGATTTTACTTTTGACAACGTTAAAACTAAAAACTATATCAATTTAGTTAATGCATTAGATTTAGCTGGAGAGAAAACATTGTTAGTTTTGCCTGCACAAAATAATAATATCTATTTATCAAGCAGAAATATTCAGAAAGCTAAAGTTACTACTGCAGATCAGTTAAATACTTATGATGTATTAAACGCAGGTAAACTTTTGTTCACTGCAGATTCGCTTAAAACATTGGAGGAGGCATTTGCCAAGTAATATGGAAATTTTACAAAAACCAATATTAACCGAAAAAGCTTCTGCATTAACTGAAAAAGCAAACCGTTTTACTTTCAGAGTAGATCACAGAGCTAATAAGTTGCAGATTAAATCGGCCATCGAAAAAATGTATGGAGTTAACATTATTGCTTTAAACACAATGGTTGTTGTAGGTAAGTTAAAATCTAGAAACACTAAAGGTGGTATCGTATCGGGTCGTAGCCCGAAATATAAAAAAGCTATTGTAACATTGAAAGATGGCGAAACAATAGATTATTACGCGAATATTTAATAAGAATTGAATAATTTATAACTATGGGCTTAAGAAAATTTAAACCAGTCACTCCGGGAACCCGTTTTAGGGTAGGCGCAAGCTTCACGGAGATTACAGCAACCAAGCCCGAAAAATCATTGGTTGTATCTTCTAAGAAATCGGGAGGTCGTAACAATACAGGAAAGATGACTATGCGCTACATGGGCGGTGGTCACAAAAAATCTTACCGTTTAATTGATTTTAAACGTGATAAGTTTGATATCCCTGCAACAGTTGCTACTGTTGAGTACGATCCAAACCGTACCGCTCGTATTGCATTATTGCACTACGTAGATGGAGAGAAGCGCTACATTATTGCACCTGAGGGATTGCAAGTAGGACAAACTGTGCTTTCGGGTGAAAAAGCTACTCCAGAAGTAGGTAACACTTTAACGTTGGCAAATATCCCTTTGGGATCTATTATCCACAATTTAGAAATTCAACCAGGTAGAGGTGCCCAATTGGCACGTAGCGCTGGTGCGTATGCACAACTTGCAGCTAGAGATGGTAAATATGCTACTATTAAAATGCCATCAGGTGAGGTAAGATCAATCTTAGTTACTTGTTTAGCAACAATTGGTGCAGTTTCTAACTCTGATCACGCTAATGAAGTATTAGGTAAAGCAGGACGTAGCCGTTGGTTAGGTCGTCGACCTAGAACTCGTCCAGTAGCGATGAATCCAGTGGATCACCCAATGGGTGGTGGTGAAGGTCGCTCTTCAGGAGGTCAACCTCGTTCAAGAAACGGAGTTTACTCTAAAGGCTTCAAAACCCGCTCACTTAAAAAATACTCAAATCGTTTCATCATAGAGAAAAGGAAGAAATAATGGCTCGTTCGATAAAAAAAGGACCTTATATTGACCATAACGTAGAGAAAAAAGTAGTCTCTATGAATGATTCAGGCAAGAAGTCTGTGATCAAAACTTGGTCTCGTAGATCAATGATATCACCAGATTTTGTTGGTCATACATTTGCAGTACATAACGGTAATAAATTTATACCGGTATACGTAACAGAAAACATGGTTGGTCACAAGCTGGGAGAGTTTGCTCCAACCAGAACATTTAGGGGTCACTCTGATAAAAGAAAATAATTAAGAGATGGAAGCATTAGCGAAATTAAACAATTGTCCAACCTCACCACGTAAAATGCGTTTGGTTGTAGATCTAATCAGAGGTGAGCGTGTAGAGAAAGCATTAAGCATTTTAAAGTTTACTAATAAAGAAGCAGCAATAAGAGTTGAGAAACTTTTATTGTCAGCTATCAAAAATTGGGAAGCTAAAAATGAAGGTTCTCGCCCTGAAGAAAACCAATTATTTGTGAAAACGATAATGGTAGGCGGTGGTCGTCAATTAAAAAGATTGAGACCAGCTCCTCAAGGTCGCGGTTATAGAATACGTAAGCGTTCAAACCACGTTACTTTGATAGTAGATAGTAAAAACGTTGAAACTAAAACTAATTAACAGAAATGGGACAAAAAGCACATCCAATAGGTAACAGGTTAGGAATCATCAGAGGATGGGATTCTAATTGGTTCGGAGGCAACAACTATGCTGATAAATTAGTTGAAGACGAAAAAATAAGAAAATATCTTTCTGCACGTATTGCAAAAGGCGGTGTAGCTAAAGTAGTAATTGAGCGTACGTTAAAACGTATCACTGTTACTATTCACACAGCTCGTCCAGGTATTGTAATCGGTAAAGCAGGTGCTGAGGTAGATAAAATCAAAGAAGAGTTAAAGAAATTGACTAAAAAGGAAATTCAAATTAACATTTTCGAGATTAAACGCCCAGAACTTGATGCACAATTAGTGGCAGAAGGTGTTGCAAAACAGTTAGAAGCTAGAATTTCTTTCCGTAGAGCAATGAAAACAACTATCGCATCAACAATGCGTATGGGTGCAGAAGGTATCAAAATAATGACTTCAGGTCGTTTAGGTGGTGCTGAGATGGCTCGTAGCGAACAGTATAAAGAAGGAAGAATTCCTTTGCATACTTTCCGTGCTGATATTGACTATGCGTTGGCAGAAGCTTTAACTACTTACGGTAAAATAGGTGTTAAAGTATGGATCTGTAAAGGTGAAGTTTACGGTAAACGTGATCTTTCTCCCAACATCGGTGCTGCGAGCAATGCTCCAGGTAAAGGTGGCGACAGACCTCAAGGTGCTTTCGGCGGTAGAGATAACAGAGGTGCTGGCGGAGATAGAAGGAATGACAAACGTCCAGGTGGCGGTCGTCCAGGTCAAGGCGGTGCTGGTGCAGGAAGAGATAATAAAGGTGGTGGTGCCAACAGAGGTCCACGCAAATAGTTAACAAGATCGTTTAACGATAATATTAAAATAAAATGTTACAGCCAAAAAGAACGAAGTTCAGAAAGATGCAAAAAGGCAGAATGAAAGGTTTAGCAACTCGTGGTGCTGAATTGTCATTCGGTTCTTTCGGGATTAAATCTTTAGAGGCAACTTGGATCACAAGTCGCCAGATAGAAGCAGCCCGTATTGCGGTAACTCGTTTCATGAAACGTGAAGGTCAAGTTTGGATTAGAATATTCCCGGATAAACCGGTAACTAAAAAACCAGCTGAGGTACGTATGGGTAAAGGTAAAGGTGCTCCAGAATATTGGGTAGCTGTAGTTAGACCAGGACGTATAATTTTTGAGGCAGAAGGTGTTCCAATGGAAGTTGCCAAAGAAGCATTAAGACTTGCAGCTCAAAAATTACCAATTCAAACAAAATTTGTAGTACGTAGAGATTACGTAGAAGCATAAAAAAGTTTAGGGATCAATGTTGTAAATAACTTGTTGTTATAACCGCTAGACCCGAACATAAAAATTAATAAAATGAAGAACTCAGAAATCATAGGGCTTTCACAAGAAGAACTAGTAGCTAAGATTGCAGAAGAAAGAGAAAACTTGGTAAAGTTAAAATTTGCACATACAATTTCGGCTATTGAAAATCCTACCCGTATCAATAAGGTAAGAAAAGATATTGCCCGATTAAACACTGAATTGACTAAGCTTAAAGCTCAGTCTGCAACTGAAACTAAATAACTTTAGAGTCGAAATGGAAAGACAATTAAGAAAAACAAGAACCGGGTTGGTGGTAAGCAACAAAATGGAAAAATCTATTGTTGTGGCGGTTGAGCGTAAAGTGAAACACCCGATCTATGGTAAGTTTGTTAAGAAAACTACCAAATTTATGGCTCATGACGAGAAAAACGAATGTGGTATCGGTGATACTGTATTAATTCAAGAAACTCGTCCGCTGAGTAAAAACAAGAACTGGAGATTGGTACAAATTTTAGAAAGAGCTAAATAAGATGGTACAACAGGAATCACGATTAAACGTAGCCGATAATAGCGGCGCAAAACAAGTACTGGTTATCCGTGTACTTGGTGGAACTGGCAAAAGATATGCTTCTATAGGTGACAAAGTTGTTGTTACTGTAAAAAGCGCTTTGCCATCTGGTAACATTAAAAAAGGAACAGTTTCTAAAGCAGTTGTAGTAAGAACCAAAAAAGAAATCAGACGTAAGGATGGTTCTTATATTCGTTTTGATGACAATGCAGCAGTATTGTTAAACGCACAAGACGAGCCACGTGGTACACGTATTTTTGGCCCGGTAGCAAGAGAACTGCGTGAAAAACAATTCATGAAAATTGTATCATTAGCACCGGAGGTATTATAATATGAAAAAAGAAGTAACACAAGCCAAAGTAAAAATCCGTAAAGGAGATTTAGTAAAGGTTATAGCTGGCGATAGTAAAGGCCAACAAGGTAAAGTACAAGAAGTACTTGTTGCCAAAAGTAGAGTTATTGTAGAAGGTATTAACCTTGTATCAAAACATACTAAACCAAATGCTGCTACACCAAATGGTGGTATAATTAAAAAAGAAGCTGCTCTTCATATTTCTAACGTACAGTTAGTTGATCCAAAATCTGGTAAAACTACTCGTGTTGGTCGTAAATTAAACGCTGACGGAAAATTAGTTAGAGTTGCTAAAATATCAGGGGAGGAAATCAAATAATGGCATACGTACCAAGATTAAAAAGCAAATATAAAGAGGAAATTGTAACTGCTCTAAAAGATAAGTTCAATTACAAAAGCATTATGCAAGTTCCTAAATTAGAGAAAATTGCCATCAACCAAGGTGTTGGCCGTTATTCAGTAACTGATAAAAAAGTTATGGATAGCTCTATCTTAGAAATGAGTACAATTGCTGGTCAACAAGCTGTAGGTGCAAAATCTAAAAAAGATATCTCAAACTTTAAATTACGTAAAGGTATGCCAGTTGGTGTAAGAGTAACTTTACGTGATAACAATATGTATGAGTTCTTAGACAGGTTAATTTCTGTAGCTTTGCCTCGTATCCGTGATTTCAAAGGTATCAATGATAAAGGATTTGATGGAAAAGGTAACTATACTTTAGGTATTACTGAACAAATCATTTTCCCAGAGATTAACATCGATAAAATCAGCAAGATTTTAGGTATGGACATTACGTTTGTAACGTCTGCTACTACTGATGTTGAAGCATTGGAACTTTTAAAACAATTTGGATTACCATTTAAAAATCAAAAAACAGAGCAATAATGGCAAAAGAAGGTGTAAAAGCTCGCGAAATTAAGCGCCAAAAATTGGTTGCTAAATATGCAGACAAACGTGCAGAATTAAAAGCTGCAGGTGATTACGAAGGATTAGATAAGTTACCTAAAAACTCTTCAGCTGTGCGCTTGCACAACCGTTGCAAGTTAACTGGTCGTCCTCGTGGATATATGCGTACTTTCGGTATATCAAGGGTATTATTCCGCGATATGGCTTTAGCAGGAAAAATTCCTGGAGTTAGAAAAGCTAGCTGGTAATAAAGAGGTTATAAGTTTGGAGTTATAAGTTGTAAGTTGTATTTTTGCAGCCCTTACAGCTTATAGCTCTTTAGCGTATAGCATAGATTAGAATTTTAACCGATAGCAGGTCCCAAAGCCGGGTGGCAGAAAGGATACCACTATCACAATTATATAATAATGAATACAGATCCAATAGCAGATTACCTGACAAGGGTAAGAAATGCCATCAAGGCAAATCATAGAATCGTTGAGATTCCTGCATCAAACCTTAAAAAGGAAATCACAAAAGTACTTTTTGACAAAGGTTACATCGCAAACTACAAGTTTGAAGACACAACTACTCAAGGCGTTATCAAAATCGCTTTAAAGTACAATGCAATTACTAAAATCTCGGCAATCCGTACGTTAACTCGTATCAGCAAACCAGGTTTAAGACAATATGCTGGTGTTGAGAACATGCCAAGAGTATTAAATGGTTTAGGTATAGCAATCTTATCTACTTCTAAAGGTGTAATGACCGATAAAGAAGCAGCCAAATTAAACATTGGCGGTGAGGTATTGTGTCACGTTTATTAATTAGGAGGATAGCACAATGTCAAGAATAGGAAAAAATCCAATTAATGTACCTTCAGGTGTAACAATAACAGTTTCTAAAGAAAATTTAGTAACAGTTAAAGGTCCAAAAGGAGAATTAACTCAAGCAGTAGATGCTGATATCATTTTAACTCAAGAAGATGGCGTATTCACAGTAAGTCGTCCAACTGAGCAAAAAAGACATAAAGCCTTACACGGTTTATATCGTTCTTTAATCAATAACATGGTTGTTGGTGTAACAGATGGTTTTAAAATAGAACAAGAATTAGTTGGTGTGGGTTACCGTGCTACTAACCAAGGTAATACTTTGGATCTAGTTTTAGGTTATTCTCACCATTACGTATTCCAGTTGCCAGAAGAGATTAAAGTAACCACCACATCTGAAAAAGGTCAAACTCCTAAAATCATTTTAGAGAGTATTGATAAACAATTGATAGGTCAAGTAGCAGCGAAAATCCGTTCGTTACGTACTCCAGAGCCATATAAAGGTAAAGGTATCAAGTTTGTTGGTGAAATATTAAGAAGAAAAGCAGGTAAATCAGCTTCTAAAAAATAATTAAAATGGCAGGAAAAAAATTATCTCGTAGAGATCGTATAAAAAAAGGTATCAGAAAAAGACTTACTGGATCTGAAAGCCGTCCACGTTTATCAGTTTATAGAAGCAATAAAGGTATTTATGCTCAAATCATTAATGATGTAACTGGTAGTACAATAGTTTCAGCATCATCTTTATCTAAAGATTTTACTGGTAAAGGAAACAAATCTGATCAGTCGATCGCAGTAGGCAAGTTAATTGCTGAGAAAGCAATTGCAGCTGGTGTGAAAGAAGTTGTTTTCGACAGAAATGGTTACTTATACCATGGTCGTGTTAAATCGTTGGCAGAAGGTGCTCGCGAGGCTGGTTTAGTATTTTAATCTAAGAAATAGGATAAGATGTCAACTATCAATATAAAAAGAGTTAAGACTAGCGAAATCGAATTGAAAGATCGTTTAGTTAGCATACAACGTGTTGCCAAAGTAACCAAAGGTGGTCGTACTTTCAGCTTCTCGGCCATTGTGGTTGTTGGAGATGAGCAAGGTGTTGTTGGTTATGGTTTAGGTAAAGCTAAAGAGGTTACTGAAGCAATTGCTAAAGGAATTGACGATGCAAAAAAGAACTTAGTTAAAGTTCCAATTTTACATGGTACTGTTCCTCACGAGCAAATCGGTAAATTTTCTGGAGGTTTTGTTTTAATTAAACCAGCAGCAGTAGGTACCGGTGTAATTGCTGGTGGTGCAATGCGTGCAGTATTAGAAAGTGCTGGTATTCATAATGTACTAGCTAAATCAAAAGGTTCATCAAACCCACACAACGTGGTAAAAGCAACAGTAGATGCTTTAACTAAAATGCGTGATGCTTATACAGTAGCACAGCACCGTGGTGTAGATTTAAATAAAGTTTTTAACGGATAATATCATGGCGAAAATTAAAATTACCCAAGTAAAAAGCATTATCGATAGAAGCGAACGCCAAAAAAGAACTATGCAAGCTTTAGGTTTAAAGAAAATGAACCAAAGTGTAGAAGTTGAGGCTAACGCTGCCATTATTGGGATGGTAAGAAAAGTTAATCACTTAGTAGCTATAGAGACTATTTAATTATTAAGATATGTTGGCGCAATATTTTTGTGTCAACATATCTTTATTTATTTATCGTTGTCCCTGATTAGTGAAAGCGAAGGGCAACACAAAAGTTTAAAAAATGAACTTAAGTAATTTAAAACCTGCAGCAGGTTCTGTAAAAAAAGTTAAAAGAATTGGTCGTGGTCAAGGTTCTGGTCGTGGTGGTACATCTACTCGTGGTCATAAAGGAGCTGGTTCACGTTCTGGTCACAAAACCAAAATTGGTTTTGAAGGTGGTCAGATGCCATTACAACGTCGTGTGCCTAAAGTTGGTTTCAAACCAATTAACCGTACTGAATATGTAGGTGTAAACTTAGATATTTTACAAGGTTTGGCAGAAAGATTTAACTTAACTACAATTGATTTTGCTGCTATACAAGAGCATGGTTTAGCTTCTAAAAATGATCTAGTGAAAATCTTAGGTCGTGGTGAAGTTAAAGCTAAATTAGAAGTTACAGCTCATGCATTTTCTGCAACTGCACAAAAAGCTATTGAAGCTGCTGGTGGCTCAATTGTAAAATTATAATTAATGAAGAAGCTATTTACTACTTTAAGTAATATTTGGAAAATACAAGAATTAAAAGAACGTATTCTTTTTACGTTAATGATTCTTGTTATTTACAGGTTTGTTTGTCAAGTGGTTCTACCTGGTGTAGACCCAGCTCAATTAGATAATACCGAAAAAACTGGTATCTTAGGTTTATTAGATATGTTTGCGGGTGGTGCTTTTTCTAAAGTATCAATTGTAGCTTTGGGCGTAATGCCTTATATCTCTGCATCTATTGTGGTTCAGTTGTTAGGTATAGCAGTGCCTACTTTCCAGAAAATGCAAAAAGAAGGAGAGAGTGGCAGAAAAAAATTAACGCAAATTACTCGTTACCTAACAGTTGCTATCACTGCAGTACAAGCTGTGGGATATGTTAAAACACAAGTTACGCCAGCAGCAATTATTATTGATCCTACATTATTTTATATATTGTCGGGATTTGTATTAACGGCAGGTACTTTGTTTGTGATGTGGTTAGGTGAGAAAATAACTGATAAAGGAATTGGTAACGGTACATCTTTAATTATCATGGTGGGTATCATTGCTCGTTTACCAGGAGCAATTACACAAGAATTTACTTCTGTATTTGCAGGTAATGATGGTGGTTTAATCCGTTTTGTATTAGAAATTGTTGCTTTGTTTGCAATCATTATGTTCACAATACTTATTGTTCAAGGTGTACGTAAAGTGCCTGTACAATATGCAAAGAGAATTGTTGGTAATAAGCAAGTTGGTGGTGTTAGACAATACATTCCTTTAAAAGTTAATGCGGCTGGTGTAATGCCAATTATCTTTGCTCAAGCATTAATGTTTGTGCCAAATGCTTTAATTGGTTTATTCCCTGAAAAATTAGCTGATAGTTGGTTGCATCAGTATACTGATATTACTTCATTAACTTACAGCTTAACATTTGCTTTTTTAATTATTGCATTTACTTTCTTCTATACTGCAATTACAGTTAACCCAACACAAATGTCTGATGACATGAAAAAGAATGGTGGTTTTATCCCAGGTATCAAGCCAGGATTAGCCACTTCATCTTTTATAGATGATGTTATTTCTAAGATTACTTTCCCTGGATCGTTATTTTTAGCAATTATCGCAATTTTGCCATCATTTGCTGTTAAGGTTGGTATTGCACAAGAGTTTGCTCATTTCTTTGGAGGTACATCATTACTAATTTTAGTAGGTGTTGTATTAGATACTTTGCAACAAGTAGAAAGCTATTTATTAATGCGTCACTATGATGGATTAATGAAAACGGGTAGAGTTACTGGTCGTTCAGGAATTCCTGCAAGCGGTGGAGCTGCATTGTAAAATAAAACATGTCAAAAATTTATTATAAATCTCCGGAGGAGATAGAATTAATAAGAGAAAGTTCTTTACTTGTTTCAAAAACCTTAGCTGAAGTTGCTAAGATTATTGCGCCAGGTGTAACCACTATAGCATTAGATAAGCTAGCTTATGAGTTTATTAGTGATAATGGCGCAGTGCCAGCTTTTTTAAACTATGGTGGTTTCCCAAATTCATTATGCATTTCGCCTAATGATCAAGTGGTACATGGTTTTCCAAATGAATATGTAATCAAAGAAGGAGATTTAATCTCAGTTGATTGCGGTGTAATTAAGAATAATTTCTTCGGAGATTCTGCTTACACATTTTCTATTGGAGATGTTGATGCTGAAAAGCAAAAACTGACCAAAGTAACGCAAGAGTGCTTAAATTTTGCAATTGAAAAAGCTGTTGTAGGAATGCGAATTGGAGATATAGCTTTTGCTGTACAACATCACGCAGAAAGCAATGGGTTTGGAGTAGTTAGAGAACTAGTAGGACATGGTGTTGGAGTTAAGCTTCACGAAAAACCTGAAGTGCCAAATTATGGTAAAAGAGGGAATGGTGCAAAGCTAGAGGAAGGAATGGTTATTGCCATTGAACCAATGATTAATGCAGGAACTGCTGGTGTTAAATTTTGGTCTGATGGATGGACGGTTACTACCAGAGACAACAAACCTTCAGCGCATTTTGAACACACGGTTGCTATCAAAAAGGGGAAAGCAGATGTATTATCGACCTTTTCACTGATTGAAGAAGTTTTAAAAGAAAAAAAGTAAAAAATTAAAAATTTTTATTTAATTTTGCAACCCTGTTTAATACAAGCTAATTAAGTAAAAATCAATATTATATGGCTAAACAAGCCTCAATTGAACAAGACGGAGTAATAAGAGAAGCATTATCTAATGCTATGTTTCGAGTAGAACTTGAAAATGGCCATGAGATTATTGCTCACATTTCAGGTAAGATGAGGATGCATTACATCAAAATTCTTCCTGGAGACAAAGTTAAATTAGAGATGTCGCCTTACGATTTATCAAAAGGCAGGATTACTTATAGATATAAATAAAATGAAAGTTAGGTCATCAATTAAAAAACGTAGCGCTGATTGTAAGATTATTCGTCGTAAAGGTAAACTTTACGTGATTAACAAAAAAAATCCAAAATTTAAGCAACGTCAAGGGTAATTAGAAAATATTGTAATGTACCGTACAACGGTGGCCCGCCGTTCGGAATTACTCAAAATTATAAATAAATATGGCAAGGATTTCAGGTATTGATTTACCAAGAAACAAAAGAGGTGAGATCGGACTAACTTATATCTACGGTATAGGAAGACAAACTGCTCAGAACATTTTAACTGAAGCTGGTATCGATTTTAACAAAAAAGTACAAGACTGGTCTGATGATGAATTATCAGCTATCCGTACAATCATTAACGATGGTATTAAAGTAGAAGGTGCTTTACGCTCTGAGGTTCAATTAAACATTAAACGTTTAATGGATATCGGTTGTTACCGTGGTTTGCGTCACAGAAAAGGTTTACCTGTTCGTGGTCAACGTACAAAAAACAATTCTCGTACTCGTAAAGGAAAGAGAAAAACAGTTGCTAACAAGAAAAAAGCTACTAAATAATTGATAGATAGGAGAAGTGAGATTTTAGATATGAGAACCATATCTTTTACTCTACTCAAATCTGGATTAAAAAGATAAAAATTAGGGTACTGAGTGCCGAGTTAAGAGAAATCTCATATCTCAAGTCTCATATCTAAAATCTAAAAAATAAAATGGCTAAAAGTAAAAAAGTTACCAAAAAACGTATAGTTGTTATTGAGTCTGTAGGTCAGGCGCACATCAACGCTACGTTCAACAACATCATTGTTACTTTAACAAACAACAATGGTCAGACTATTTCATGGTCTTCTGCAGGTAAAATGGGATTTAAAGGTTCTAAAAAGAATACTCCATACGCTGCTGGCCAAGCTGCATCTGATTGCGGTAAAGTAGCATTTGACTTAGGTCTACGTAAAGTAGAAGTATTTGTTAAAGGTCCAGGTTCAGGCCGTGAGTCTGCAATCAGAACTTTACAAGTTGCAGGTATTGAAGTAATGTCTATTAAAGATATCACTCCGCTTCCTCACAATGGATGTCGTCCTCCTAAGAAAAGAAGAGTTTAATTAATCATTTTTAAAGCTAAGAGTCTCCCGATTAAAGTTGGGAAGATACTTTAAAATCAAAAACAACAATGGCAAGATATACAGGACCAAAGTCCAAAATAGCCCGTAAGTTCAGAGAGCCAATTTTCGGCCCTGACAAAGTATTAGACAGAAAAAACTATCCTCCAGGTCAACATGGCGCTTCTAAAAGAAGAGGAAAACAATCTGAGTACGCTGTACAGTTAATGGAGAAACAAAAAGTAAAATACACTTATGGTGTATTAGAAAAACAATTCCGCAACCTGTTCACTAAAGCTTCATCTCGCGAAGGTATCACTGGTGATAACTTATTGCAATTATTAGAAGCACGCTTAGATAATACAGTATACAGACTAGGTATTGCTCCAACCCGTTCAGGTGCACGTCAATTGGTTAGCCACAAACACGTAACTGTAAATGGTGAGGTTGTAAATATTCCATCATACCAATTAAGAGCTGGTGATGTAGTTGCAGTACGTGATAAATCTAAATCATTAGAGGCAATCACTAATTCAGTTGCAGGAAGAGTAATCAATAAATTTAATTGGTTAGATTGGAATGCAAGCGAGTTAAGTGGTAAGTTTTTAGCTTATCCTCAACGTGATGAGATCCCAGAAAACATTAAAGAGAATCTTATAGTAGAGTTATACTCTAAGTAATAAATTTTGTTAAAGCCCAAGTGGCTTTAACTTTTTTACGTTACACATTATTCATATAACGATCTAAAAACATTATAAATGGCAATTTTAGCATTTCAGAAACCAGATAAGGTAATCATGCAGAAATCAACGGATTTCGATGGTCAATTCGAATTTCGTCCTTTAGAGCCCGGTTTCGGTGTAACAATTGGTAACGCCTTGAGAAGAATTTTACTTTCTTCTTTAGAAGGTTTTGCTATTACAAGTATTCGTTTTTCAGGCGTTTCTCACGAATTCTCTACAATGAAAGGTGTTGTAGAAGATTTAACAGAAATCATCTTAAACTTAAAACAAGTTCGTTTTAAAAAAGTAGGTGATTCTGGAGATTCAGAAAAAGTATTCATCATTGTAAACGGTCAAGATCAATTCTTAGCTGGAGACATTACAAAGTTCTCTAACAACTTTGAGGTTTTAAACCCTGACTTTGTTATCTGTAACATGGAGAAATCAGTAACTTTAGAGGTAGAATTAACTATCAATAAAGGTCGTGGTTATGTTCCTGCAGAAGAGAATAAAATTACTGATACAGTTGTTGGTGTAATCGCAATCGATTCGATTTTTACTCCAATGAAAAATGTAAAATACACGATTGAAAACTATCGTGTTGAACAAAAAACAGATTACGAGAAATTAATTTTAGATATTTCTACTGATGGATCTATCCACCCAGAAGAAGCTTTAAAAGAAGCAGCTAAAATTTTGATCCAACACTTTATGTTATTCTCTGATGAGAATCTAGTATTAGAATCTCAAGCTAAAGAAGAAACTAAAGAAGTTGATGAAGAAATTTTACACATGCGTAAAATCCTTAAAACTGAATTGGTTGATTTAGATCTTTCAGTTCGTGCTTTAAACTGCTTAAAAGCAGCGGATATCCGCACTTTAGCTGATTTAGTTTCTTACGATGTTGCTGATATGTTAAAATTCAGAAACTTCGGTAAAAAATCTTTAACTGAAATTCAAGAATTGGTAAAATCTAAACAATTATCGTTTGGAATGAACCTTTCTAAATTCAAGTTAGACGAAGAATAAAAACAGTTTTCAGTTTTGAGTTTGCAGTTGTGAAATTGTGCTCAAGGCTTGGAATATAATATTAATTAAATATTCACTGTGTATAATTCCCTCAGATTAAATTCAAAGAGACGGTATACACTTTACAAAACAAAAAATGAGACACGGTAAAAAACACAACCATTTAGGCAGAACTACATCGCACAGAAAAGCGATGTTAGCAAACATGGCTTCATCGTTGATTAAACACAAAAGAATTTCAACAACTTTAGCTAAAGCAAAAGCTTTACGCGTTTATGTTGAGCCTCTAATTACAAAATCTAAAAACGATACTACACACTCTCGTCGTACAGTATTTGCTTACTTACAAGACAAAGAAACAGTTACAGAATTGTTCCGTGATGTAGCTGCTAAAGTTGCTAACCGTCCAGGTGGTTACACTCGTATTATTAAATTAAACAATCGTTTAGGTGATAATGCTGAGATGGCATTAATTGAGTTAGTTGATTATAACGAAGTTTACGGTAAAGATACTGCAGCTGAAGAAAAGAAAACTACACGTAGAGGTAGAAGCAAAGCAAAAAAAGCTGATGCTCCTGCTGCTGAGGCTAAAGCTCCAAAAGCTGAAGTTGAAGAGGCTGTTGTAGTTGAAGAAGCAGCACCAGCTGTTGAAGAAACTCCTGCTACTGAAGAAGCTGCTCCAGAGGCAAGTTCTACAGAAGAAGAAGCCCCAAAAGCATAACCCCTAAATCCCCTGAAGGGGACTTAAATAACACAGCCCTTTAGGATTTTCCTAAAGGGCTTTTTGTTTACCTAAATAACTAGGTTAAATATTCGCACCTTCTAAACCATATTGTTTCAATACTTCAGTTGGAACTCCAGGCCATTGATTTGGCACATTGCCAACATATCCTAAATCTTTTACGCCCATTTCGGTAGTATAAAAGCCAGATGCGGTAAGACTTCTTAATCTATTGAAAAATGCAACTCCTGCTAACATTTCTGGTTTTGCCTTTTTAGGATAGGCAATCTCATCAATAATACTTATTTGTTCTTTAGAAGAAGCTTCTATAAATGAACTTTCATATCTATTGAAACACTGAATATCTAACCATTTAAGTCCACCACGCATTGGTACTTGATGTTCTGGAATATCTTTTACAATAAACTCAATAAATTCTGGAACTTTAGCTTCCGTAGCGCTTCCAGAAAAATCGTCTTTAGGAATGATGATGTCTACCAAAACAGCAATAGTTGCCATTTCATGCTTAGTAAAAAAAGTTTCAGCCTTTAATTTGGCATCTCTTTCTGTTTCCCATTGCTCACGACCAACTTCTTTTTCTGAAACTGCGACTTCTTTTTTTTCGTCTGATGGACTACAGGCACCTACTAATACAGTTGTGCTTAATGCAGTAAGGCCAATAGCCTTTAATGAATCACGTCTGTTCATGATTAAATATTTTGTTTTTTCTTCTCTGCTAAAATATATTCTGCTGTTCTCATGGCTAGTGCTAAAATTGTCCAAGTGGCATTTTTATCTCCTTGCTGAACAAATGGAGCTGCATCTACTACAAATAAGTTTTTACAATCATGTGCCTGACAATATTTGTTCAAGGCCGAATTTTTTGGGTCATCACCCATTCTAATTGTACCAACCTCGTGAATAATTTTTCCTGGCGCTTCAAGCCCATAATTGCTTTCGGCACCTTCAATTTTTGAAGTAACAACAGCACCCATTTCTTTCATGATAGATAAAAATGTTTCTTGCATGTGTTTAGCCTGAAGAATTTCTTCTTTAGCCCATTTATAATGAAATCTTAAAACAGGAATTCCGTATTTGTCAACTACATTAGGGTCTATTTCACAATAGTTATCTTCTCGTGCTATTGCAGTTCCACGCCCTGCCATACTTACACCTGTGCCGTACAGACGACGATAATCATCCTTTAGCGATACACCATAACCACCAGCTTCTTTCATTTTGCCATTTCTGTCAGGAACTAATCCATTTTGAGTTGGTACATTACCTCCAAAGCCATACGATGGCATACGCATTCCACCCCCATATTCAATATGATAACCTCTAGGGAAATCCAATTTTTTATTATCATTCCACCAAGGCGAGTAGATGTGGACACTTCCAAGACCGTCTTCATTATATCTTTTTCTATCCATTAACTGAGGAAGGAAGCCAGATACACTTGCACCAGTTGAATCATGTAAATATTTTCCAACTACACCGCTATTATTGGCTAGACCATTTTGATGATGAGATGATTTCGAGTTCAATAGAATTCTAGCTGATTCGCATGCGCTAGCCCCCAGAATTACTAGTTTTGCATTTACCTGATATTCTTGTAAATCTTTTCTGTTTACATAAGAAACACCTTTTGCCAATCCATCTTTATCTGTAATTACTTCTCTAACCATTGCATCGGTTATTACTGTCAAATTACCCGTACTCACAGCAGGAATTACTAAGCATGATGAGGCAGAAAAATCACCATAAACTTTACAACCTCTTCCACATTGTCCGCAATAAAAGCAAGGTGCACGGTCTTTGTTTCCTTTAATTTCTTCAGTCATTACTGCACCACGACCAGTAATTACAGGTACACCAGCTTTTTCAGCACCTTTTTTAATTAATAGCTCGTGTAATCTTGGTTTTGGAGGCTTCATAAAAATGCCATCTGGTTCATTTTCAATACCTTCTGCAGTGCCATAAATACCAATCATTCTGTCCACTTTGTCATAAAATGGTTTTAAATCAGCATAAGTTATAGGCCATGGGTCTGTTAAACCATCAGTAGGTTTAAAATCTATTGGACCCATTCTTAAAGAAATCCTTCCCCAATGATTTGTACGACCACCAAGCATCCGCGACCTAAACCACTCGAATTCTGTTTTGTCTTTCGTTGTATAAGGTTCACCTTCTAATTGCCAACCTCCATAAGAAGCATCAAAATCGCCAAAAGGGCGTACTGTACCAGCTCCACGACGAGGAGATTCCCAAGGCCACTTTAGTTGATGGGCATCTATTCTTGGGTCGAAATATTGACCAGCTTCTAGCATTAGTACTTTTTGTCCGGCATTTGCCAGAACATAGGCCGCCATACCTCCTCCAGCACCAGAGCCAACAACTATGGCATCATAAACGGTGGAAGACTTTTTTATTTGAAAGTCGCTCATTATAAATGGTTAGAATTATTGTTATCCTAATTTAAAGGTTAATTTTGTGAAATGGAAACGTTAAGGCTATAATTTTAATAATGTAGCCTTAATGTTAGGTAAATCGATTTATTTATATGAGCAATAGTGATATTCTGTTAAAGTTTGCAAACCTTTTAAAAACTAGCATAGCTGATAAAAACCTAGTGAAATTATCTCTAGGAAATTATCAAGGTAATGACAAGGATTTGAAAAACCTGTATGTGAAGTTGGTTAAAATTAAAAGAGTTGATATGTTGTCTTTTAATTATAGATATAAAACTAGAGACATATTTAAAAATTTAGCACTTGAGGAAGGCTCAGGTTTAATCATCAACCTGCTAAGTAATGATTTTAAGATTGCAACCTTATTCACTACAAACAAGGAGGTGATAATTGAACACGATAAAAAGGGTTTGATTAAGTTACGTGAAAGAGAATTGAATGTGAAATTAGAGCCAAAACTTACTCACGATAAGGAGAAAAAAAGATTGATTAAGCCAACGGCTAATAGTTATCTTCATTCTTTAAAAATTACAGATGCTGATGGAAATGTATTTAAAAATGCTCAAGATAAATACAAACAGATTAATCGATACATTGAAATTTTAAGCTCATTAATTAAAGAATTACCTGAAGGAACTATTAAGAATGTTGTAGATATGGGTTCGGGTAAAGGTTATTTAACTTTTGCTTTGTATGATTACCTTCATCAACAATTGAAATTAAAGGCCAAGGTAACAGGAGTTGAGTTTAGGGAAGATTTAGTGAATTTATGTAATGATATTGCCAAGCAAGTCAATTTTGAGCAATTGCATTTTGTTGAAGGAACAATTGAAGATTATAAAGTAAAAGAAATTAATTTATTGATTGCTTTACATGCTTGCGACATGGCAACGGATGATGCGATTTTTAAAGGTATAAATGCAGGTGCTGAATTAATTGTTGTTGCACCTTGCTGCCATAAACAGGTTAGACGAGAAATTGAAAAACACAAAGTTAAAAATGATGTTTCTTTTTTAACTAAATATGGGATTTTCTTAGAACGCCAAGCCGAAATGGTTACTGATGGCATTAGAGCATTAATTTTAGAGTATTACGGTTATAAAACCAAGGTATTCGAATTTATTTCTGATGCGCATACGCCGAAAAATGTTTTGGTGGTAGGAGTGAAGAAAGCCGAAAGCCCAAAGACTAAAGACCAAAGTGAAAAGAAAAAAGAAATCCTACAAAAAATAAAAGAGACTAAAGCTTATTTTGGGATTGATTACCATCATTTGGAAAGATTGTTGGGTTTGTAATTAAGGGGCTAAAGCCAATATGTTTTGTCTCAAATCCGTTGGCTGAAGCCAACGGCAATGAAATATAAGTTCAAGAAATGTTTTAAAGTCTAATCATTACTTACGGTTTTTTGTAGGTATTGTTATATGCTTTAGCCACGGTTTTGCATTTTAGCACAAACCTTTGTAATTTAAACCTGATGGTAGCGAAAATACTTTTTACCAAGTCCCGATTTATCGGGATTTAGGGGGAAAAAGATTGTAGCGAACAGCAGGACTACAAATCCGAAGAATTACTGACATTCTTTTTCAAAAACCACAAGTCTTAAATTTCTCTGCCTTTTGACTTATTTCTGACAACGTGTCAGCACTAATTGCTTGCTTTTTTTACATTTTAACAGTCTTTTAAACGTTATTTCTGCCAAAACCCATTTGGCACATTGCTTGTTATTACCGATGTAAACAATAAAATTTTAAAGAAATACATAATAAAATGGGAAAAATAATTGGTATAGACTTAGGAACAACAAACTCTTGCGTTTCTGTAATGGAAGGTAACGAACCTGTAGTTATAGCCAACAGTGAGGGTAAACGTACAACGCCATCTATTGTTGCTTTTGCAGAAAACGGCGAGCGTAAAGTGGGTGAACCTGCTAAACGTCAGGCGATAACGAACCCTACAAAAACAATTTATTCTATTAAACGCTTTATGGGTTCTAGCTTTGCTGAAGTTTCGAAAGAAGTTGGTAGAGTACCTTATAAAGTAGTTAAAGGTGATAACAACACGCCACGTGTTGAAATTGACGACCGTAAATACACTCCACAAGAGATTTCTGCAATGATTTTGCAGAAAATGAAAAAAACGGCTGAAGATTTCTTAGGCCAAGAAGTTACTGAAGCAGTTATTACTGTTCCGGCATATTTTAACGATGCACAACGTCAGGCTACAAAAGAGGCTGGTGAAATTGCTGGTTTAACGGTAAAACGTATCATTAACGAGCCAACTGCAGCTGCTTTAGCTTATGGTTTAGATAAAGCACACAAAGACATGAAAATTGTTGTGTTTGACTGTGGTGGTGGTACACATGATGTTTCTGTATTAGAATTAGGTGATGGCGTTTTTGAAGTAAAATCTACTGATGGTGATACACACTTAGGTGGTGATGATTTTGACCATGTAATTATCGATTGGTTAGCTTCTGAATTCTTGACTGAAAACGGAATGGATTTGGCTAAAGACCCAATGGCTTTACAACGTTTAAAAGAAGCTGCTGAAAAAGCTAAAATTGAGTTATCTAGCACTACTTCAACAGAAATTAACTTACCATATATTACTGCTGATGCTAGCGGACCAAAACACTTAGTTAGAACTTTAAGCCGTGCTAAATTTGAGCAATTGGCTGGAGATTTAATTAAACGTACTATTGACCCATGTAAATCTGCTTTGAAAAATGCTGGTTTAAAAGTTGGTGATATCGACGAAATTATCTTAGTAGGTGGTTCAACTCGTATTCCTGCAATTCAGGATGCTGTTAAAGCTTTCTTCGGTAAAGAGCCTTCTAAAGGTGTAAATCCTGATGAAGTTGTGGCAATTGGTGCTGCTATTCAAGGTGGTGTTTTAACTGGTGAGGTTAAAGATGTATTGTTATTAGATGTTACTCCACTTTCTTTAGGAATTGAAACTATGGGTGGTGTAATGACTAAATTAATTGAAGCAAATACAACTATTCCTTCTAAAAAAGCAGAAACTTTCTCTACAGCTGCTGATAATCAGCCTTCGGTAGAAATCCATATTTTACAAGGTGAGCGTCCTATGGCTGCTCAAAACCGTACAATTGGTCGTTTCATTTTAGACGGAATTCCACCTGCACCTCGTGGTGTGCCTCAAGTAGAAGTTGCTTTTGACATTGATGCGAACGGTATTTTACACGTAAGCGCTAAAGATAAAGCTACTGGTAAAGAGCAAAAAATCCGTATTGAAGCGTCTTCTGGTTTAACTGATGAAGAAATCAAGAAAATGAAAGAAGAAGCTGAAGCAAATGCAGAATCTGATGCTAAGCAAAAAGAAGAAGCAGATAAAATTAACGGTGCTGATGCTTTAATTTTCTCTACTGAGAAACAATTAAAAGAGTTTGGTGATAAATTATCTGCTGATAAAAAAGCGCCAATCGAAGCTGGTTTAGAGAAATTAAAAGCAGCTCATTTGTCTCGTAACTTTGCAGATATCGATGCGGCTCAAGAAGAATTGCAAGCTGCATGGAACGTAGCGTCAGAAGAAATGTACAAAGCTGGTGAGCAACCTCAAGGTGATGCACCACAAGCTGATGCACAACAAGGTGGCGATACGGTTACTGATGTTGATTTTGAAGAAGTAAAAGACGAAGAGAAGAAATAAGTCTTTTAGTCCGAAAGTCGGAGGTCCGAAAGTCCGAAGATAAAATATAAAAAGCGTTGCTGATTAATTTCAGTGACGCTTTTTTGATTAAAACTATTGTTAGTTTTGAGTTTTGATGAGAGCTCATTATGACAAAGTTTTACACTGCTGTCAGGTTATTTAACAACGAGAAATGTCTTAGGAGCTATATCATGAAATTAAAGACACTCTTCAATTATTCCTTGGAGAATCTTTTCATTTTCAAATAATTCATTTAACAATTTGAATTGGTTCTTGGCTCTATCAAGATTTTGTAGAGAATAAGAAATTGGATAATAGGTGTTGCCGCTTAAATAATCTGTTAAAAATCTCAATGCTTGCATATAAACTATGTATTTTCCAGAAAATAAGATCAACCCTTTTTCAGTTTCTGTTAAAGAGCCTTTCATTTCTGATAAATAGCCCTTAATAGTTGCTTTAAAATAATCTAACCTAATTTTGATTTTATTTAAATCTGTTTCGTTTTCAGAGAAGGCACAAAGATAAGTTCGCATCATGTCTCCTAAATCTGATATAAATTTACCAGGCATTAAAGTGTCTAAATCTATAACACAGACACCTTCAAAATTTTCTTCTTTTAGAAGAACGTTGCTGATTTTTGTATCATGATGCATTACACGATTTGGGAAATCTCTGTTATGCTCATAAGAATAATAGTAATCTATAATGAAATGATGATGTAGAGCGGTTTGAATTTCGTGATTTGCTCTCTCTTTTAATTCATTTGTAGACTTGCTTAAGGCAAAAGTAAATTGCTCATATCGCCAGCCTAGGTCGTGGAAACTGGGTATTGTTGGTTTTAAAGTTGAAGTATCAAAATTGTTCAATAGCCTACTTAATTTGCCAAATTGTTTGGAAGCTTCATAGGCCTGTTTAGTGTCAGATAGAGTATCAAATGCAATAGTATTTTTTACAAATGGGAGCAAGCGCCAATATTCATTTTGATATTGAAACATTAATTCCCCATTCAAAGCAGCAATTGGGGCTGGAAATAAATAATCTGGAAAATTTGATTTTAAATAATCTTCGACTAATTTAATATTATTTGCTATAGTAAATGGGTCCTTAAAAACTTGAGTGTTGATATTTTGTAAGATGTACTTTTCATCACTATGTGTAGAAAGCAAATAGGTTCGGTTTATATGACCCGAACCTATTTGGTGTAAAGCAACAGCTTCAAAATTATAACCGTAAGCTTTTAATATATTTTCATCAATGTTTAGCTCCATAAATTTTCTGGATAAGCTCCATCTTTTACAAGCTGATCTATACTCGCTTGAACAAATGGTTTATCTTCTTTATAAGTAACACCAAACCATTGATTTGGGGTAGGCACTACTTTAAAAGCTGCAGTATTATTTTTAACTAGGTTTTCTCCTATTAATGGAATAAAAAATTCTGCTTTAGGTTTGTCTTTATTAGCTAAGGCAAACTCTTTAAATAACTCTTCAGTTATGTTAAAAACAGCAGGGGTAAAGCCCCAGAAATTCATTGAAACAGGAGTTTCAAATGCTAATGGATATTTCTTGTCATCTTCTTCATAAACAATGCTATCACCATCTTGAAAAACTTTGGTACGTTCTACAATTTCGGTTAAGTTACCAGCATCATCAACTTTACAAACTCCACGAGAAACAGCGCCAAAGTCTGATAAGGTTTTACCAATTTGATAACCGATAATTGAGAAATTGCTATCATTTGCTTCTTCATTCAAGAAATCAACCATTTTTTTATAGGCATCAAACCCATAAAAATCATCTGCATTAATAACACAAAAAGGCTCTTTTACAACCTTTCTCCCTGATAAGATAGCATGAGCAGTACCCCAAGGTTTTTCTCTATAAATTTCCTCTTCAATGCCGAATTGTTTTAAATCGAAGTTTTGAAAAACATAATCAGTTTCAATTTTTCCTTTAAGTTTAGCATCGAAAATACTTCTAAAGTTTTCTACAAATTCTTCTTTAATAATAAATACAACCTTGCCAAAACCAGCTTTAATTGCATCATATATTGAATAATCGATAATGGTTTCGCCGTTTGGGCCAAAGCCATCTATTTGTTTCATACTTCCGTAACGGCTTGCCATACCTGCAGCCAGAATTAGTAAGGTAGGTTTCATTAAAATAATTTTTTTGATTAGGATTTTTTCAAATATAAGTTTTAAAAGCCAAAAATACCACCACTTCTTGACCTAGGTTTTTTACCAGTTAGCATTCCAAAGAGACCTCTCACAATTTCTTTACCAATTTGACGGGTTATAGTAGCTCCCATTACCTGTTCTACTATACTTTTTTCGCCTGGTTTAGGTTTGCTTTCTTCTTCAACTCTTTTTTGTTCTTCAGCAGCAGCTTTAACCTCATTTTCTTCTGCTAATTTGATATTGATTCTATCTGTTAACATTTCGAATGCACTTACAGGGTCGATAGCTTTTTGGTATTTGGTAAATAATGGGCTGCTTTGCATTAGTTTTTCACAATCAATGGCCGCCATTGGTCCCATAACAGCTCTTGGAGGAGTTAACATGGTAGCGGCAACTTCTGTGGGAATACCTTTTTCATTTAAAACAGTAACCAAAGCTTGCCCAGTTCCTAATGCAGTTAACATTTTGTCGATTTCGTAAAAATCTGATTTGGGATAAGTATTAACGGTTTTCTTTAATGCATCAACATCATTTGGTGTGAAAGCCCTTAAAGCATGTTGAACTCTGTTTCCTAATTGTGCCAAAACAGTTTCAGGAATATCCATTGGCGATTGTGTGCAAAAGAAAACGCCAATTCCTTTAGAGCGAATTAATCTGATGATTGTATTTACTTGTTCTAAGAAAGCTTTAGGTGCATCGTTAAATAGTAAATGTGCCTCATCAAAAAAGAAAACCAATTTTGGTTTATCTAAATCTCCAGCTTCTGGCATCGCCTGATAAATTTCTGCCAATAAGCTCAATAAAAAAGTAGAATATAAAACAGGCTGATTTTGTACATCGGCAATATTTAAAAGAGAAATGACTCCTTTACCATCAATGCGGTTAAATAAATCTTCAATATCATAGGAAGTTTCACCGAACATTCCGCCTAAACCTTGCTGCTCAATGGCAACAATTTTTCTTAATATCGTACTTGATGTAGAGGCAGAGATAGAGCCATAACTACTTTTAATCTCTGCGGCACCAGCACCTTCAGATAAATAGCCTAATAATTTTTTTAAATCATTTAGGTCGACGATTGGCATTTTATTGTCGTCTGCATATTTAAAAATTACAGCTAAAACACCTGTTTGGGTATCGTTTAGCTCTAGAATTTTCGCTAATAAAACTGGTCCGAATTCTGTAACCGTTGCTCTCATTTGGGCTCCGGTTTTTCCACTTAACGAATAAAGTTCAATAGGAAAACCAGTAGGAGAGAAAGGTTTGTTTAGTTGCCTACTTCGCTCTTCAATTTTAGAATTTGTAGTTCCAGCTTGATTTAAGCCAGATAAATCTCCTTTAACATCTAACATAAATACTGGCACGCCAGCATCAGAAAGTTGTTCTGCTAATAGTTGTAAGGTTCTGGTTTTTCCCGTTCCAGTTGCTCCAGCAATTAAACCGTGGCGATTCATCATTCGCAAAGGCAAATTAACTTCAGCTTCTGCTAATACTTCACCATCTAAAATTCCTGCCCCCAAATATATCGATGCGCCTGTTGGTGCATACGAAGTTTTAATTTTTTCGGTAAATAAAGTCTTTTTATCACTCATGGTAAGATGTTTTTCGACCTCAAATTAAGAAAGATATATTGGAATTGAAATAGTATTTAAATTTGATTCATTCTTCTTTGAAATTCCTCGACAAATAAACTGACATGATAACCATCAGCCAATGCATGATTTACGTGAATAGAAATTGGCATTGATTTTTTGCCATCAGTTTCTGTCATTTTGCCAAAAGAGATTTTTGGGCAACTATCTTTAAATGAAAAACTACGAGCGTGAGATAGCGATGTGAATTTTAACCAAGGCATAGCCGAAATATGAATCACGTTTGCCCCATTTCCTTCAAGATTTAATCCTGTAGCGTTTCGAACTTGTTCTATTTCTTCTTTAGCAGCTAATTGAAATTCTTCAAAGTCTGATGAGTAGTCTATGTAAGAAAAGCCAAAAGTGTTATCGGAGCGATTAATAACTGCTGAAGCATTTACTTGGTCATATAGATAAATTTGGCCGTCTTCAATCCTTAGCCTAAAATTTTCTACAGTATTAGCAGATGCTAAAGCTTGATGTAAATAATATAAGAAAAATCCGATGCCTTCTTTTTTACATTTATGATAAGCAATATTACAATCAATTTCTACTGCTACGCCAAAAAAAGGTTCTTCAAATTGGTTAAAGAAATTGAAGTGCTCTTTTCTGGCCCAATTTTCTAAATCAAACAGTTGTTTCATTTTTTAAGGATGTTTAAAATTTCATCTATCGATGTTATAGCAGAAAAATTCTCGTGAGCAACATTGTTTTCTACAACTTCGTGAGCCCAAGTGGTGTGATATGGAACGTGAACTGCATTTCCGCCGATTTGTAGAACTGGTAAAACATCAGATTTTAACGAATTACCAATCATTAAAAAATCTTCGGGTTTGCAATCTAAGTGTTTCAAGAGTTTAAGGTAATCTTTCTCTTGTTTGTCGCTCATGATTTCAATATGATGAAAATATTTCTCTAAACCAGATTTTTGTAGTTTTCTTTCTTGGTCCAATAAATCACCTTTGGTAGCCACAACTAAGCGATATTCTCCTTTTAAAGCTTCTAAAACGGTTTCAACTCCCTCTAATAATTCAATTGGTTTATTCAGTTGTTCTTTGCCAAATTCTATCGCCTTGCTAATCATTTCTAAACTTGCCGTTCCTTCAGTAACTTCTAAAATGGTTTCTATCATCGAAAGCATGAAACCTTTAATGCCGTAACCATATAAAGGAAGATTTCTTATTTCTATTTTAAAGAGTTCTGCAGCAACGCTGTGTAATGGGAGGTAATCTTCTAATAAGGCGCAAAATTTATCTTCTGCTTCTCTGAAATAGGGTTCGTTTACCCATAAGGTATCATCGGCATCAAATGCGATAACTTTGATATTATTCATTTTCGATGTTGTTTTGGAGGAAGTAAAAATAGCTAAATTGTTTAAACGTTAAGCTGGTAATTTTTTGAAAATGAAAGACAGTTTTAATCGGCAAGGATAGCCCTGCTGTACACTTTACTTCCCCCAAAGAAGATTTGGGCTTCGTGTTCGTTCCCATCAGGTTTAATATTTAAAGGTAGTGCAGCAAACACGGGTTGCTGGGTGCTAAATAGTATGAACTTAAATTTCAAAAAGGTTAAATGCAAGGTGTGAATAAGAAAATCTTAATCAGAACTGGGGCAGCAAATAGGAGAGTTCCTAGAATAAATAAAGCAGTTAAAATATTCACCATTTTATTTTTAATTCTCAAAAAGATGAATTGTTCAATAGTTCTGCCCAGCCAAAAAAGAGAAATACCTAGTAAAAATGCATTGCCCAATTTACTGCTCAATAACTCTCTAGGAAAAACAAAACAGACTAGCGCAATTCCGAAAAATATATAAATCAACCTAAGATTGGCGATTTGAATAATGGCTTTATTGGGTGCCTTTAATTTCTGCAAATCATTTTTCCAATCGAATAGTCTCCAAAAGTAAATGTGAAAAATGGCAAAGCCGATGGAATAAATCCCGCCTAGGTAAATTAAGTATTTTACTGTTGAATAGGTGAACATTTAGCTAATATACATCCAATTTTGGTTTTCTTGAGCTGTCTTATTTAACTAAACGCGACATACGTGAATGCCGTCTTCGAATACGCTCAGACTGACAAATGTGGAATTGGCGGGGCAGAACTTAAATAGTTGTAAAGGTTTTGCTTTTCAACCTCACCCTAACCCTCTCCTTGAGGAGAGGGAGTTTATGTTACAAAAAAAAGGTCGAGGGGAAAACCCTCAACCTTCTACCTTAAAGCCCTTAACCTTTTTAAGAGAACTCCCTAAAATCTTGGTCGGCTTTTATGTTCAATAAACTTTCGTAAATCAAGCTGATTACATTATCTACGTCTTCTTTATGTACCATTTCTACTGTGGTGTGCATATAACGCAGAGGTAATGAAATTAATGCAGATGGAACGCCACCATTTGAATACGCAAAAGCATCGGTATCTGTTCCAGTAGAACGTGAAGAGGCTTGGCGTTGGAAAGGAATTTCGTTTTTCTCTGCTGTTTTAATTAACAACTTATTCAAATTGGTTTGTACTGCAGGTGCATAAGAAACGACTGGTCCTTTACCTGCAGATAAATCACCTTGTGTAATTTTGTTAATCATTGGAGTTGTGGTGTCGTGCGTAACATCTGTTACAATTGCCACATTTGGCTTAATGCGTTGCGCAATCATTTCTGCTCCACGTAAACCAATTTCTTCTTGCACTGAGTTAACAATATATAAGCCAAATGGAAGTTTTTTCTTATTTTCTTTTAATAAACGAGCTACTTCGGCAATCATGAAACCACCAACACGATTGTCTAAAGCCCTACCTACATAATAACGGTCGTTTAAAATCATAAATTCATCTTCATAAGTTATTACACAACCAACATGGATTCCTAGTTTTTCTACCTCATCTTTAGTTGTACAACCACAATCTAAAAAGATGTTTTTTAATTCAGGCGCTTGCTCTTTATCACCGTGACGAGTATGTATAGCTGGCCAACCAAATACAGCTTTAACTAAACCTTTTTCGGTGTGGATGTTTACGCGTTTAGAAGGTGCAATTTGATGGTCTGAACCACCATTGCGAATAACATAAATTAAGCCATCGCTGGTAATGTAGTTAACATACCAAGAAATTTCATCAGCATGTGCTTCTATCACAACTTTATAAGCAGCTTTTGGGTTAATTACGCCAACAGCTGTACCATAGTTGTCTATGAAATGTTCATCTATGTATGGTTTTAAATAATCTAACCAAAGTTTTTGACCTTCCCACTCATAACCGGTTGGAGCAGGGTTGTTTATATATTTTTCTAAAAATTGTATAGATTTTTTAGTTACTACAGGAACGTGTTTTTTCTTGTTTTCTTCTTCTTTCTTCTTTGCCATATTTATGTGATTACACAGATTTTTGTTAGTCTTCGTAATTAATTATTAATTCCATAATTACAAAATCGAACCCATCTGCAGTGTAAGTTTTATCTGTTTCGTGGAAACCAAATTTAGTATAAAATTCTTTCGCATTTACCCTTGCATTGCACCAAAGTTTTGTCAGTTTTTGCACTTTACAAAATTCAATTAGATATTCCATCAATTGTTTGCCTAAACCTTGATTTTGCGCTTCTGGCAAAACAGCTAGTTTTCTGAATTGGCCAACATCTCCCTTTGTAAATAAAGAGACAACACCAGTCAATTCATAGTCTACATAAATGCCGAAATGGGTTCCCTCAAAATCATTTTCCAGTTTAACAAATTCATAGGGATGTTCTGGATACATGGCAATGTGCCTAATGCGCCAAGTTAACGCAGGGAATATTTGTTCTACTACAGCCATTTTTATTTATGTGAAATGTAAGAGGTAAGATGGAAAATGTAGAAAACCACACATCTTCCATTTTACATTTGCCATCCTCCATTTATAATGGAATGTTTCCGTGTTTTTTTCTAGGGTTATTAACTACTTTATTTTCTAGCATTTTAAATGCTTTAATTAATTTTATGCGAGTTTGAGATGGCTCGATAACTTCATCAACAAAGCCACGTTCGGCAGCACGATAAGGATTTGCAAAAATATCTGAATATAATTTTTCCTTCTCAATCCATTTTTCTTGAGGATTTTCGGCAGCTGTGATTTCTCTTTTGAAGATGATTTCTGCTGCGCCTTTTGCTCCCATAACGGCAATTTCTGCAGTTGGCCAAGCATAATTCATATCTGCACCAATGTGTTTGCTATTCATAACGTCATAAGCGCCACCATAAGCTTTACGGGTTATCACAGTTATACGAGGAACCGTAGCTTCGCTAAAAGCATACAATAATTTTGCACCATTGGTGATAATTCCATTCCACTCTTGGTCGGTGCCAGGTAAAAATCCAGGAACATCTTCCAATACTAATAGAGGAATGTTAAAGCAATCGCAGAAGCGAACAAAACGAGCTGCTTTAGTGGAAGAGTTACTGTCTAAAACTCCAGCTAAATAAGCAGGTTGATTGGCCACGATTCCTAAACTTTTTCCAGCTAAGCGAGCAAAGCCTACAACAATGTTTTCTGCGTAGTCTTTATGTACTTCTAAAAAGCTATCTGTATCAGCAACTGCTGAAATAATTTCACGAACATCATAAGGTTGTGTTGCATTCTGTGGTAACAACTCGTTTAATGCAGGGAGACTTTCATCTGCAACTTCATAAGCTAGACTTGCTGGGGTTTCCTCGCAATTTTGAGGCATATAACTCAACAATTTTTTAACATGACTTATCGCTTCCAATTCGTTTGCACATGCAAAATGTGTAACACCAGATTTTGTTGCATGAGTTACCGCACCACCTAATTCTTCAGAATTTACCTCTTCATGTGTAACTGTTTTAACCACATTTGGCCCAGTAACAAACATATAAGATGTGTTTTCTACCATTAGGATAAAATCTGTAATTGCTGGAGAATAAACAGCCCCACCAGCACAAGGGCCCATAATGGCCGAGAGCTGTGGAATTACTCCCGAAGCTTGAACGTTGCGATAAAAAATATCGGCATAACCACCTAAAGAAACAACGCCTTCTTGAATTCTTGCTCCGCCGCTATCATTTAAACCAATTAAAGGTGCTCCGTTTTTAGTGGCCATCTCCATTATCTTGCAAATTTTTTCGGCATGCGTTTCTGAAAGTGAACCTCCAAAAACTGTGAAGTCTTGAGAAAAAACATAGGTTAATCTGCCATTGATAGTCCCATAACCTGTAACCACCCCATCACCCAAATATTTCTCTGTTTCCATTCCAAAATCGGTACTACGGTGAGTAACCAACATTCCAATTTCTTCGAAACTTCCTTCATCCATTAAAAAATGAATACGTTCCCTAGCGGTTAACTTTCCTTTTTTATGTTGGCTATCAATACGAGCCTGACCACCGCCAAGGTGAGCCTTTTGTATTTTATCCTGTAAGATTTCAATCTTATTTTTCATTGGAATATAATTTTGTTTTTTTCGGTAATGAAGCTATCATGAGCATATTAATTAAATTTTTGCGAACTGTATGCTCATGATGGTTTCATCTCAAAATTCAATAAAATTTAATGCACTCAAATTACAATTATTAGCTTGGCTTTTATGCAGAGATTTTCATTTTTATATATTTGGTAGCGAGTTATTTTTGTAAAAATCTCGTTTTAAATTACATTTTAATTACTTATTTATTTGATAATCTCATTCTTTTGGAGCTATTTTTGAAGCAACCGAACAAAAAATTGTAAATGATTTATGTTTCTTAGAAAATACCGTGTGCTCATAGTAATTGCCTTTATGGGCATCTTTACTGCAAAGATGGTAATTTCTGGTGCACCTGTTTTTTTCGCCCATCTAGATAAATGTTTGATGAACGCTGTTATTATGCAGCTTGAAGCAGAAAACAATGGCGAAGATTCTGGTAAAGGCAATATTAAATTTGCAGACCATAAATTAATGATTCATCATTACGATTTAACTTATGTGCCCTTGTTGATAAATCAAGGCATCACAAATAGTTTTATAGATCATTCTCGGCGATATGTAGACCCTTATCACCCTTCTGTACCAACACCACCACCAAACTTTTCATAATTTTTATTATTGTCGCTTTGTTATGCAAAATTAATTTTCGCATAGCGATGCCTTGTATTTAAAATTTATAAAAAATTTAACGCGTGAGTTATGGGAAATGAGCATTCGACCTCTTCTAGGTTCGAAGTAAAAAAATATATATTAAAAAAGAATTTAAAGAAAGACTTGCCTTCAAGTGTAGTAGTCTTTCTGGTAGCATTGCCACTATGTTTAGGCATTGCTTTAGCTTCTGGCGCACCTTTGTTTGCTGGCTTAATTGCTGGTATTGTGGGTGGTGTAGTAGTTGGTTTGTTAAGTGGGTCGCAATTAAGTGTTAGCGGTCCGGCAGCGGGTTTAACGGCTATAGTTTTAGGTGCAATTGCTAGTTTGGGCAGTTACCAGATATTCCTGCTTGCGTTGGTTTTGGCAGGGGTTTTTCAATTGGTGCTCGGTCTTATTAGGGCCGGCACCATTGGAAATTATTTTCCGTCAAGTGTAATTACAGGAATGCTAGCAGGTATTGGGCTATTGCTTATCCGTAAGCAATTATCTCATGCTGTCGGTTACGACAAAGACTATTTTCTAGATGAAAGCATTAGTCAAAAAGGTGCGGAGAATGCTATGTCAGCTGTCGAAAATGCATTTAACTCAATAAGCTTAACTGCAACAATTATAAGTGTAGCATCCTTACTGATTCTTATTTATTGGCCAAAAATTAAAAAGCTAAATGTAGTTCCTGCGCCTTTTGTTGTAGTTGCGTTGGGTATTACTGTAGCTATCGTATCCAAAAACAGTAATTATGCGCTTGCACAAGAACACATGGTAAATATTCCAATATTTAGCGGTTGGGAAGAATTTAAAGGATTGTTCACTAGTCCAGATTTTTCAGCTGTTGGCAGATGGGATGTTTGGGTTGTTGCAGCTACAATTGCTGTGGTGGCTAGTTTGGAGACGTTATTGGGAATTGAGGCTGTAGATAAAATGGATCCTATCAAACGAGTTACACCAACCAATCGTGAATTGATAGCGCAAGGCCTTGGTAACATTACAAGTGGTATGCTCGGCGGTTTACCAATGACATCAGTAATTGTGAGAAGCTCTGCAAACGTAAATGCTGGAGCAAGAACTAAAATGTCTGCTGTATACCATGGGTTATTATTGCTTTTATCACTTTTATTAATTCCAGGTATCATAAATATGATTCCTTTAGCCTGTTTAGCTGCAATATTACTCTTTACTGGATATAAATTAACACGAATTTCCTTGTTTAAGGATATGTATCAAAAAGGTTGGGACCAATTTATTCCGTTTTTGGTAACTGTTTTGGCAGTGGTATTAACAGACCTATTAAAAGGAGTAGCAATTGGTATGGCATTCTCTATTTTCTATTTATTGCGTACCAATATGCGTAATCCGTTCTTCTATAAAGTTCAAGAAGAAGGTAATAAAAAGAACATTAGAATTAAACTAGCGGAAGAAGTTTCCTTTTTAAATAAAGCAGCGATTCAGGTATTATTAACAGGAATACCAAAAGAAACAAATGTAATTATTGATGGTTCAAATGCAAGGTATATAGACCCAGATGTTTTAGAAACCATATTTAATTACAAGCATAATGCATATACCAAAGGCATTATCGTAACTTTAGAGCACATAAAGAGTAATTATGTTGTTCCTAAATTAAATAACAAAATTGTAGAAGAAATTAATAACTAGAAGGATGAAGGCACATACTTTAGAAACACAAACATCAATTACCCCTGAAAAAGCATTTGAAATACTAAAAGAAGGTAATGAAAGATTTGTACAAAATTTAAAAACGAATAGGGATTTATTAGCACAAGTAAATGATACCAGGGCAGGACAATGGCCATTTGCCGTAATATTAAGCTGCATAGACAGTCGTACTTCTGCAGAATTAATCTTTGACCAAGGGCTAGGAGATATTTTTAGTGTAAGAATTGCTGGAAATTTTGTAAATCAAGACATTTTAGGTTCTATGGAGTTTGGTTGTAACGTTGCAGGTTCTAAATTGATTGTAGTTTTAGGGCACTCTAAATGCGGTGCTTTAAAGGGAGGATTGGATGCTGCTGCAATCCGTGAGACAGGAATGAAAAACCTTAGCCATTTAGTAGATCATTTTAACCCAATTATTGATGAAATTATTACCGAAGGAGAAGAACGTTCATCTAAAAATAATGATTTGTTGGAAAGATTAAACGTGCAAAATGTAAAACAAACCATGGCTGATATCCGCAACCAAAGTACCACTTTAAACCAAATGGAAAAAGATGGAAAAATAAAAATTGTTGGTGCAAATTATAATGTAGAAACTGGTATTGTAAGCTGGTTATAGTGTTTTAAGGCCATTTAAAAACAGATAAGAATAACAGAGCCTTCATGATGTTTTGGAGGCTTTGTTGTTTATTTGTGATAAAAGTATCCAGAAATTAATAACTAAAATTATGTGCGCAAAAACAATAGAAACAAAAGATATTACATACGATAGCCTTTTACAAGGCAATGTAGACTGGGTAGAAGATATGATAAAAGCAGACCCCACTTATTTTGACAAATTATCTACTGGTCAAAGTCCACCAGTTTTATGGATAGGTTGTTCAGATAGCCGTGTACCTGCAAATCAAATTACCAATACAATGCCTGGAGATATTTTTGTACACAGAAACATAGCAAACGTTGTTGTACATACAGATATGAACATGCTAAGTGTACTTGATTATTCAGTTAATGTTTTAAAAGTAAAACATGTAATTGTTTGCGGTCATTATGGCTGTGGTGGTGTAAATGCTGCTTTAGGGAACAAACAAGTGGGTATTATCGATAATTGGTTAAGAAACATTAGAGATGTTTATCGCATGCATGAGAGAGAAATGTCTACCATAAAAGACCCAGAACAAAAGTCGAATAGAATGGTTGAACTAAATGCAATAGAAGGAGCAGCGAATGTGATGAATACTTCAATTGTGCAAAATGCTTGGTCAAACGGGCAAGAGCTATCGGTGCATGCTTGGGTTTACAGTTTAAAAACTGGCAAAATTAAAGACTTAAAAGTGAGTAGTCACAGTCTTGATGATGTTTCACCAGCCTTTAAAGTTGGTATTTAAGATAAATAATTGAATTTAAAATCCCAAGCTTAGGTTTGGGATTTTTTTTTTGCTATCTAAAATCAAGACAAAGTTTTGAAGCACAGAGACACTGCATTTTATTTACTTTCTTCCTGCTTTCCACTTCAATCTTTTTAATTGCACTTCGACTACGCTCAGGATGACAATTAAAAAGGATTTTCGTTCCAATCAGGGCTAAAATTAAAGCTAGTGCAAGTAAACGGTACATAGTTGCAGATTGCCAAAGTTTCCTAAACCCTGCCTGCCGGCAGGCAGGCTGACATACGCGAATCCCGATTTATCGGGAGTAGCATTGGCAGGACTTGCTTAATAGAATTACTGAATTTGCTTTTCAAAAAAAAGAAATGCATAAAAATGCCCCCATAAAGTGTCTAAACTTTTGGGGGCATTGCAAGAATCAGGACGGCTTTTTATTTTATAATAAGTTAATTACTCAGCTAAAAATGGGTAGCGATAATCTTTAGGTGGGTCAAATGTTTCCTTAATTGTTCTTGGAGAAACCCAACGCAACAGGTTAATCATCGAACCAGCTTTATCATTTGTACCGCTTCCTCTTGCGCCACCAAAAGGCTGTTGACCAACGACTGCTCCTGTACATTTATCGTTGATGTAAAAATTACCAGCAGCGTTACGTAAACGTTGAGTAGCTTTTTCCAAAGCGTATCTGTCTTGACCAATTACGGCACCAGTTAAAGCATAAATAGAAGTGCTGTCAATAATATCTAAAGTTTTATCGAAATCCTTATCATCGTATACAAAAATGGTTAAAACGGGACCGAAAAGCTCTTCGCACATGGTAGTATATTTCGGGTCATCAACTACTAAAACAGTTGGTTCAATGAAATAACCTTTAGTCTTATCGTAATTTCCACCAGCAATAATTTCTACGCCTTTATCTTGTTTGGCAGCATCAATATATTTAGCTAAGCTGTTAAATGATTTCTCATCAATAACTGCATTAATGAAATTACTGAAATCTTCTGTTCCGCCCATTTTGAATGTAGCCAAATCGCGTTGCATGAATTTCTTAACTTCTGGCCAAACACTTTTTGCAATGTAAACTCTACTTGCTGCAGAACATTTTTGACCTTGATATTCGAAAGCGCCACGAATAATTGCTGTGCTAGAAACTTCAGCATCTGCAGAGCCGTGGATTAAGATAAAATCTTTACCTCCAGTTTCGCCAACAATTCTAGGGTATGTTTTAAATTTATGAATGTTATTTCCAATTGTTTTCCAAATGTCTTGAAATACACCAGTAGAGCCTGTAAAGTGAATTCCTGCAAAATCTGGGTGAGAGAAAATTACATCTCCAGCATCTGGACCAGAAACATACACTAAATTAATTACACCATCAGGTAATCCCGCTTCGCGGAAAATTTGCATTAAAACATTAGCTGCAAAAATTTGAGTGTTTGCTGGTTTCCAAACTACAACATTGCCCATCATAGCAGCAGAAGTAGGTAAATTTCCTGCAATTGCAGTAAAGTTAAATGGAGTTAAAGCGAAAACAAATCCTTCTAACGGGCGTTGCTCTAATCTATTCCAACTACCACGAGGTGAAACTGGAGGTTGTTGTTTGTAAATCTGCGACATGTATTCTACGTTGAAACGTAGAAAGTCAATCAATTCACAAGCCGAATCGATTTCTGCCTGATATGCATTTTTGCTTTGCCCCAACATGGTTGCAGCATTTAATTTATAACGATAAGGACCAGCAATTAAATCGGCCGCTTTTAAGAAAATCGCAGCTCTATGTTCCCATGCTAAATTTTCCCAATCTGCTTTTGCAGCTAAGGCAGCATCAATTGCTTGGCTAACATGGTTTTTGTTTCCTTTACTGTAATTAGCTAGTAAATGTTGGTGGTCATGTGGAGGAGTAATTTTTCCTTTTTCTTCAGTAAAAACTTCTTCTCCGCCAATATACATTGGAATTTCAATCACTTTTGAGCGACTATCAGCCAATGCTTCTTTTAATAATTCGCGTTCTTTGCTTCCTGGTGCATAACCCAAAATGGTCTCGTTAACAGGTGCTGGTACGTTAAAAAATCCTTTAAGCATAAATTAAATTCTTGTTTGCGCAAAGATAGGTTTTTTGAATTTAGACAAGTCAATAATTATGTAAGATTAGTGACGGAAATGGGATGAAATTGTTGACATATTTTATTAAATTTGTTTATGAGCATATTGGTAAATACACAAAACGAGCAAGAAGAAAAGGTTTTATTAGCTTTTCTAGAAAGTTTGAGATATAATTATCAAGCAAATATTGAAAATGAAGAGCAAATTAATAATGCTTTTTTAAGTCAATATAATAAGGAAATAGCTGTTGCCGATTCTGAAATTGAAGCAGGAAATTACGTTTCCCATAGTGATGTTGAAAAGCTTTTTGAACAAAGAAGGAAAGCTATTTAATGGAAATTAAATGGAGTAGGCTTGCCATTAAACAGTTATTCGATATTATCCAATATTTGGAAGAGAATGATTCAGTCGATTATGCTGAAAAACTAGAAAAGAAAGTTCTCTCAAAAATTAAATCATTACCTCAAAAAATAGAAATATATCAACTCGATAGACTTAAACAGGCAAATGACGGAAATTTTTATGCTTTTGAAATTGATAGCTACAGGATTTCTTATAGGCAATTACAAAAGGAGATTAGGATATTAAGAATACGCCATTCGAGTAGGAGACCATTTACTCGCTAGTTTAAAACAGTATTATTTGATACATTACACACTAGCTTAGTTTTTGCAAACATCTCCAGCAACTACGCCACCGCCATTAGTTGGCAAGCCGCCAATAACCCTATCTTTTATGGCAACATTAATGAAATTAATCCTTCTATTTTGAACTTTGCCTACAGGTGTAGAATTATCTGCAATAGGTTTATTTGCCCCAAAGCCAGTTGCAATAAGTCTTTTGCAATCCACACCCAATTCAACAAGCCTTTTGCAAATAGCCAATGCTCTTTTCTCCGATAAATTTTGAGCATTTGGGGTTGCGTTATCGGTATGAGATTCAACCCTTAGTAAAGAAATATAGGGCTTATCAACAAGGTAAAGTTTTACAATTTGCAATGCCTCATCACTGCTTTTTTCTAATTCTGCAATTCCAGTTTTGAAAATAATCTCTTTACCAGTTAGCACTTCACTACCTTGTAATTGATATGGTTTTTGCCCATATGCTTTAAATGATAACACAGTGAGTATAATGAAGAAGAGCTGTTTCATCGTTTTAGGTTTTTAATTGCTTCACCAATATTAATGAATTTTTAAATTATAGCAATAGCTAACTTAACTTCATAATTCCTTTGTTTTTTAAATAATCCTTATTTTTGAAACCTAAATGATTAAATACCTACGACTTTTCCTGCTACCTTTTTCTGTAATTTATGGTTTCATCATCCTGTTAAGGAATAAACTATATGATTGGGGCATTTTTAAATCTACTAAATTCGACTTGCCTGTAATTTGCATTGGTAATTTAGTAGTTGGTGGTGCTGGGAAAACTCCCACAACAGAATATTTAGTTAGGCTTTTGGCAGATTATAAAATAGCTATTTTAAGTAGGGGATATGGCCGCGAAACAAAAGGTTTTTTACTGGCGGATAAAAGCTCAACAGCGAAAACAATAGGTGATGAACCCATGCAATACTTCCAAAAATTTACAAACATCACAGTTGCGGTTTGTGAGGATAGGGTTTTTGGAATCAATCAACTAAAGAATAGTCATGATGTGATTTTGCTCGATGATGCGTATCAGCACAGAGCTGTAAAAGCTGGCTTTAACTTGTTGCTTTTTGATTATGCCAGCACCAAGAAGTTTCAATTTATGCTGCCAGCAGGTAATTTAAGAGAACCTTGGCGCAATTATGATAGGGCACAAGCTGTATTGGTAACCAAAACGCCACTGCCTTTAAATATGGTGGACCAAATTGAGGTACGAAGAAAAATAGACACTAGAATTGACCAGCGTATATCTTTTTCATCTATTAAGTACGGAGAACTTACGCAAGTACTTACCAAAGAAATTAAGGCTAACATCGCTAATTTTCAGATTTTCTTGATTACAGGAATTGCTAATACGAAGCCATTAAAAGGTTATTTGGAGCAGATTTCGCCAAACCTCCATCAATTCGAATATCCAGACCATCATCAATTTACAGTAGAAAATATTAATCAGTTAAAAAAGGCGTTTAACGAACATCCTGCTAAAGAAAAAATCATAATTACAACAGAAAAGGATAGTCAACGTTTATTAGGTGATAATTTAAAAGATTTACTGTTAAATTTGCCGATATACTATCTTCCAATTGAAATAGAATTGGCGCCAAAAGATAAATTTACCTTTGATAAAAATATATTAGACTATGTTGCAAACCATAAAAGAATCAGTTGAGTATCTAAAACGTAAAATAGGAGAGTTTGAGCCTGAAGTTGGAATTGTATTGGGTACAGGACTTGGTGGTTTAGTGAAAGATATTGAAGTTGTGCATAGTATTATGTATTCAAGCATTCCTAACTTTCCAATTTCTACATTAGAATTTCATTCAGGCAAGTTAATCTTCGGAACTTTAAAAGGTAAAAAAGTAGTCGCCATGCAAGGCAGATTGCACTATTACGAAGGTTATTCGATGCAACAAATTACTTTTCCAATAAGGGTTTTAAATGCTTTAGGTATCAAAACCTTATTTGTTTCCAATGCTGCCGGTTCATTAAATCCAGCATTTAAAAAAGGTGATTTGATGATTATCAATGACCATATCAACTTGCAACCAGAAAGTCCGCTTCGTGGTTTAAACGATTCAGATTTAGGTCCTCGTTTTCCAGACATGAGCCAGCCTTATAATCGTAACTTAATTGCCGAAGGATTAGAAATTGCCAAAGCAGAAAATATAACTTGTCACCAAGGCGTTTACTGTGCTGTAACGGGCCCAAATTTAGAAACCAAGGCAGAGTACAAATATTTAAGAATTATTGGTGGAGATGCAGTTGGAATGAGCACTGTACCAGAAATTATTGTGGCAAACCACATGGGATTACCAGTTTTCGCTATTTCGGTTTTAACTGATGAAGGCTTCCCTGAAGACTTACAACCCTTTAATTTAGAAGAGATTTTAGAAACTGCCGCACAAGCAGAACCAAAAATGACACAAATCCTTAGCCAGCTTATTGCTACATTATAATGCGTAAAATAATTGCATCCATCACATTTTGTCTTTTGGTTTTTTGCTTTGCAAATTCTTTTGCGCAAGATTTAAAAACTAATATCAATAACAATAAAGACTTAGATTCCTTAAGGAAAAAGGAAGAAGGTGGTGCAGATTCTGTAGTTTTCAATTCGAAATTTGTTAGGTACACCTCTTATAAATTAACTAAAGACAGCATCAGGACAATTCCTATTGACACGGGCTTAACTGGAATTCAGAATTTTAGTCCAATTGCTCAACCTCGCAGACCAACTGTTGGAACTGGGCTTTTAGGTTTAGCTGCAACATCAATGTTATTTGAGCCCTCAAGAACAATAGGGTTCGATGCTGGTTTTCACGCTCTAGATTTTTACACGTTAAACCATGATGACATTAGATTTTATCAAGCTCGCTCCCCGTTTACAAGATTGTATTATGTAAGTGGTTCTGATAAAGAACAAGTTTTACAGCTTTTGCATACCCAAAATATCAAGAAAAACTGGAATGCAGGAGCTCAATTTAATCGTATAGGGGCAAATGGAGATTACTTCCATCAAAGAGGAGATGATTTAAATGCTTCGGTTTTTACATGGTACCAATCTACAAACAAAAGATATAACCTTTGGGCAGACGCTGTCTTTAATACGTTGAAGGCACAAGAAAATGGGTCAATATTAAAAGAAGGTATTTTTGAGCCTACTGGAGAAACATTGGTAGATAAATTAGCGGAACCTACTCGTTTAAGAACCGCAAAACAGCTATTTAGAAAAACATCCTTGATGTTAAAACAAACTTATTTTGTTGGTAGAATAGACAGTACAGGAGTAAGCACAGCCCAGAACATATTACCTACAAATAAGATTACCTACACCTTAACCTATGCAAAAAATGCATATTCCTTTAAAAAGGATGAGGATGATGCTTACAATGTTTTGCCAAAAGGTTTAGTGGATGATATTTTTACTAACGACTCTACCAACGTGATGCACGTACAAAATGAATTTGTTTATAGTTTCTTTTTGCGAGCAAAAGGCAGTTCATTTATTAAAAATGAATTGAAAATTGATGCAGGTATTAGACATGATTTTTACGATTATAAACAATACGGTCTATTAAGAGATACAACTAAATATTACGACCATACTTCAGCATTTCAGAACATTACCTTGTTGGGAACTTTAGGTTATAGATTTAGCAATCGTTTAGATTTAAATTTAGATGTTCAACAGATTTTTCAAGGAGAAAATGCTGGTGATTTTATGTACGAAGCCAAGAGTAATCTTTTACTAAGCAATAAATTTGGCCGAATTACTTTAGGAGCTTACCTGCAGAATAAATCACCAGAAGAAGTTTTTAGAAGATATTACGGCAATCATTATAGATGGAATTTAACAAGTGTTCTAGATAGAACAAAAACCGCTAGTGCGTCTTTCGGTTATGTGAATGATAAATACAAGTTTGATGCAGCTGTAAATTATTATCTCATTACAGATTATCTATATTTCGCACAAAATGGTTCTAATGGTATTATTCCAACACAAAAAAGCGGAGATATCAATTTGCTTAAAATAAGCGCAGGTAAAAAGTTTACTTACAAAAGCTTTCACCTAGATGCTTATGTTGTTTATCAAAAAACTGACAGCAAAAATATCTTGAGAACTCCTGAAGTTTATACTTTTAATAGTTTGTACAAAGACCAAACCTTCTTTAAGGTGTTCAAAACGCAAATAGGTATCGACGTGAGATATAACACGCCTTATAATAATCTTTCTTACTCTCCCGCGGCTAGTCAGTTTTATAATGGCGATGCTATAGCTTTGGGAACAAAACCAGTGGTTGATGTTTGGGTTAAAGCTGGATTGCGCAGGGCGAATTTATTCTTAAAATACGACTATGTTAATCAAGGGTTGTTTAATGGAGGTTTTTATACCGTAAACAAATATCCAATGCCAGATAGGTTATTGAAGTTTGGCGTAAGTTGGAATTTTTACGATTAACAAACCTACTGTCTGTCTGGGCTTGTAGAAGATTTGAAAAGCAAATTCCTGCTGAAATTAAGGTTAGTCCGGCTTTGCACTTCAATCTTTTTACGCCTGAAGAAGGCTTGTAAAAAGGATTTCCGTTTCAATCCGGTTTAATTTGCAAATTAGTGCAGCTATTAATGTTGTATGGTGCAAATAGGTTCGAATATGCCTAAGACTTTTGGCTCATTACTACCGACTCAAGACTAAGTCTTCTGTGGTTTCTTCTTTGCAGCAGGGAATAAAACATTATTTAATATCAAACGATACCCTGCAGAATTTGGGTGTAGGCTTAAATCTGTTGGTGGGTCGTTTACTTGATGTTGGTAGTCTTCTGGGTCGTGACCACCATAAAAAGTAAATTGCCCTTTGCCTATTTCACCATGTAAATAACGGACTTCATTACCACCTTTATTCTCTCCTAAAACCGTAACGTTAGGTTTAACTAAATTCTTTTTAAAAGCAGTAGTTTGGCCCATAAAACCCTTAATCACTTTGTCGTGGTCTTGGGTAAGCATGGTAGGGACTAAATCCCATTTCGCAGAAAAATCGAATAAGGTAAAGTAGTCATTGCTTTCGTTAAAATTTCTAGTTTGGGTTGCATCTATATCCGAAAATTCATATCGTTCAGGATTCATGTCTAATCTAAAATCCTTAAAGGCAACACTTTTGCTATAGTCTAACTTTTGTTGTGCATTAACATCAGTTCCATCACCATCAAACATACTTTCTGCTATGTCTATACCTTCTGCTGCAAGTGCAATATCAAAGCTATCTGTTCCAGAACACATGGCAAAAAGAAAGCCTCCGCCAGCGCAAAATTCTTTAATGTGTTTAGCTACTGCCAGTTTCATTTCAGAAACTTTCTTAAATCCATTTCTTTTGGCTGCCGCTTCTTGATATTTTACATCTTCTCGGTACCAGGTTGCATTTCTAAAAGAACTCCAAAAGCGCCCATATTGGCCAGTAAAATCTTCATGGTGTAAGTGCAACCAGTCGTAACTGGTTAATTTGTCTTTTAAAATTTCATCATCGTAAATAATATCGTAAGGAATTTCGGCATAGGTTAATACCAACGTTACAGCATCATCCCACGGCAACTTACTTTTGGGAGAATAAACGGCAATTTTGGGAGTTTTCTCCAATTTTACCATTTCCATATTTACATCAGGATTATTGATTTCATTTAGAATCGCATTCACTTTCCCGTCTGCTAAAATCTCATAAGAAACACCGCGAACCTTACATTCATCTTCAACAACCTTAGCATATTTAACTAAGAAACTTCCGCCTCGGTAATTTAAAAGCCAGTCTACGTCTGCTTGCTGTTTAATGCTCCAATAGGCAATGCCATAAGCCTTTAAGTGGTTTTTCTGACCTTCATCCATGTAAATTAAGATAGATGAAGCCTTTGCCACTACAGAAAGGAGGAGAATTGTAAATAATAAAATATATTTTTTCAGAAACATAATTTGATGCTTATTACGAATGTATATTTTTTGCAGGCCATTTAAAAATATTTACGTTCTTTAAAACGTTAAATTAAAGCAATTGATATAGATTTATAATTTCTTGACAGGAAATATACCGTAATACTATAGCTAATCATTTCAAATTGTTAAATTTGCTCCCCGCAAACTAGAACTATTAACGGTTAATTGTTAAAAGAAAAATGCTAGTTGCTAACCATTAAAAACATTTCAAAGAAAAATATACAATGAGTAAAGCAATAATAAAAACCGAAAAAGGTGACATGACTGTTGAGTTCTATGATAACGATGCTCCTAAAGCAGTTGCCAATTTTAAAAAATTAGCTAGCGAAGGCTTTTATGATGGAATCGCGTTTCACCGTGTAATTCCTAATTTTATGGTTCAAGGTGGTTGTCCTAACTCTAAAGATGGTGCAACTGGTATGGCTGGTACTGGAGGTCCTGGTTACAAAATTGATTGCGAAACAAGTGGTGGAAACCAATATCATGATCGTGGTGTTTTATCTATGGCACATGCTGGTAGAAACACTGGTGGAAGTCAGTTCTTTATCTGCCATAGCAGAGCAAATACAGCTCACTTAGACGGTGTACATACTGTTTTTGGTAAGGTGATAGAAAATGTAGATATTGTAGACGATATTAGACAAGGTGATAAAATCTTGACTGTTGAAGTTTTAGAAGATTAATTAGTATAGAGTATTGCGTACAGCGTATTGAGTTCAATCGCATTACGCAATACGCATTACTCAATACGAAAATAGACATATGAATTTAAGAGGAATTGTTGCCGTTTCTGGCAGACCAGGTTTATTTAAACTTGTTGGACAAAATAAAGGTGGTTACGTTTTAGAAAGCTTAGATGCGCAAAAATTAAAGATTGTTGCAAATATTTCTAATACTAAACTAGCATCGTTAGAAGATATTACCATTTATGGTGAAGATGAGGATTTGAAGTTAATTGATGTTTTAACAAATATTGATGCTAAAAAAGCGACTGCTCCAGATGCTAAAGCTGACAATAACGTGTTAAGAAGTTTCTTCGTTGAAGTTGCTCCTAGCCATGATCAAGAAAAAGTTTACGCTTCTGATATGAAGAAGATATTGACTTGGTATCACATCATTAAAGATATGCCATTATTTACTGAGGCAGCTCCAGGCACAGAGGAAGAAGGTGTTAAAGGAGATTTGGAAGTTAAGCCAAAAGCTGCTCCAAAAGCAAAACCAACAAATGCTAAAGCGCCAACCGCAAAATCAGCACCTGCTAAAAAAGCAAGTATGACTAGCAAAAAAGGAGTTTAAAATAATCTAAAACAACTTTAAAACACCAGTTTCAAAATAAGAAACTGGTGTTTTTTGCTTTAACGACCAAATGGTCTGTACATTAAGATTGCTAGTGCCACAATTATAATTACAGAAATCCAAATGGCAATTCTAATATATTTTTGTTCTTTTGATGTATCTGATTTGAAACGATACTTTCTTTTATAATCTGGGACCATGATTCCTCCTTTTTATTTATGATGTTTAGTGGCTTATTATTCCATAACGTAATTTCTAAAGCGAAAGTTTTTTAAGCATGATGATAAGGTTCGTTCTTTAAAATGGTAAATGCCCTATATAATTGCTCTACAAAAAACAGCCTCACCATTTGGTGTGAGAAAGTCATGTCTGAAAGTGAAATGCTTGTGTTTGACCTTTTGTAAATGCTTTCATCAAAACCATAGGGACCACCAATTATAAATACTAGGTTTTGCACACTTCCAATCATTTGTTTGTTCAAATATTCAGAAAAAGAAACAGAGCTATGCTTTTTGCCTTTTTCATCTAATAAAACAACCACATCTGTGGGATTGATCTGTTTTGCTATGAATTCTGCTTCTCTTGTTTTTTGTTGGGCTTCGGTTAAATTTTTAGTATTCTTAATATCAGGTATAATAACAATATTGAAATTGATATAATGTTTCAATCTATTCAAATACTTTTCTATTCCTTCAATCAAATATTTGTCTTCGGTTTTGCCAACAGCGAGTAGTGTTATTTTCAATTGTTATAATTTTAGGTTGATAAAATTACCTAATTAAGGTAACAGAACCAGTATATTTTACATCTTTATTGCTAACTGTTTTGCCCATAATTACATAATAGTAGGTACCCACACTCACCTCTTTATTTTTGTATTTCCCGTCCCAGTTGTTAAAAATATCTGTAGTTTGAAACACGTTTTCGCCAAAACGATTATAAATGAATAACTGGTACTTTTTTAAATTTAGAATGGTTACGTTTAGCACATCATTTATCCCATCTCCATTGGGAGAAAAAGCATTTGGAACAAAGAGGGAAGCATCTTTTAAAATTAAATCTCCCATTGTTAAAGAATGCGAACAACCTTCTTCCGCAAAAGCTGTTAATGTAATTTTGTAAACACCGTTTTGTGTAAAGGTGTGTGTTGGGTTAGTTGCCGTTGAAGTTGTACCATCGCCAAAATCCCACAAATAACTATCAGCGTCTTTCGAATAATTACTGAAAACTATCGGTAATGGAGCTTCATATTTTCCTATAATTTTTGGGTCTGTGTAAAATATAGCAACAGGAACTTTAGCTATAGGTGGAATTTTAATAGAAACAATATCACTTTTACAATTGCCAATTTTTGTGCTTACAAAATAAGTTCCAGCTTGGTCATAGCTGTTAATAGGAATTTCTATGGACGAAGTAGAAGCTGTAAAGCCATTTGGCCCAATCCATTCGTAAGTCAAACCATCAAATTCCTGAACAGAAAATTGTAAGATATCTCCTAAACAAAATTTGATTTGATTTGCAATGATGTCTGGCCTTAGTGGTTTAAGCTGAACGTCAATCGTTTTCTTTATTACTGACGGACAACCGTTTGGAGTGGTAGCTGTTAAAGTAATTTCCTTTAAACCAGGAGTTGCATAAAAAACGTTTGTATTGCCATTTGCAGCAGGTGTTGTAAATGAAACCCCAGTCCCAAAATCCCAAGATGCTCCCGTTGTATTTAAAGATTTATTTACAAAAGTGAAACTCTGATTGTCTAAACAAGGATTGTTAATTACGATATCAAAATCTGCTATCGGCTTGGCATCTACCACTGGTAAATTGAAAATAACGACATCGCTAGAACAAGAACCAACTTGCACAAATAATTTATAGTCTCCAGCATTTTCTGGACCAGTAATATTTACTTGTGGGTTTTGCAAAGTAGAGGTAAATCCGTTTGGCCCAGACCAATTATAGGTAGCCGAATTAACGGTATTAGCATTTAATTGCAAAATATCTCCTGGACAAAATTTAGTTCCATTTGATGTGATAACTGGAGGAGCAGGTCTAAGTTCAACTAATAATGTTTTGATAATTGTAGAAATGCAACCACTTGGGCTTCGAACTGTTAAGGTAATGCTTTTTGTTCCATCAGTTGAATATATTACGGTTTTATCTCCATTTGGAGCCGTTGTAATTGTTGTGCCTGAACCAAAATTCCAAACTGGGCTAATTGAATTAAGAGATGTGTTTTTAAAAGTAAAACTCAAATTAGTTTGACAGAAGTTATTGGTTACTATATCAAATAATGCCTCTGGTTTTGGGTCGATAGAAGGTATGTTTATTGTGGCTACATCGCTCAAACAATCTCCAACTTGGATGTATAATTGGTAATCTCCAGAATTTTCAGGTCCAGTTATATTCACTTTCGCATTCTGGTCGGTTGAGGTAAAACCATTCGGTCCTGTCCAATGGTAAGTGGCAAAATCAACTTTAGGAGTATTTAGAGTAACCTCGTTTCCTGGGCAAAATTTTATCGTTGTTGTTGTTATGGTGGGTAGTGCTGGTTTTAACGCAACAAAAAATGTTTTCGTGCCAACCACATTACAACCTCCAGCGGTTTTTGCTTCTAGTACAACTGTTTTTTCGCCAGAAGTAGAATAGGTAATGTTATAAGGCCCAACGCCAGTTGCGTTTGCCATGCTAGCCCCTTCACCAAAAGTCCATTTAAGCGTGTTGTAATTAGTAGCAAGACTTGTAAATGTATAGGTCTGTTGAGGTGTGCAAGAATTTAATTTCTCTAATTGAATTTCTGATGTAGGCCCAGTAAATTCTGTACTTCCACCAAATTCTAAACTGAAACCATTATTTCCACCAGAAAAATTATCCACTAATAAAGCATAATTATGACCAGCAATCATATCGACATATTTAACAAGGCCATTTTGTTGCCTGCCAGATGGGCAACCTGACTGCTCAGTTAAATCAGTCTCTGTCATGCTTAACCCAGTAATATAATAAGAAGGCGTACAAGTAACCCCGCTTCCAGAGGCGCATCTAATCGCATTTGCGGCAGTAACTTGAGCACTTGTGCCACCAGGACCTAAATCATATAAAACCCAGTCAATATCATTTGTGGTAACGGTTGGTGTTATTAAAAATATCAATGGCCCACTTTTTCCCGCTGTCCAGCCGTACCAAGCAGAATTTGATTCGACTCCTAAGCAAGTTCCAGCTGTTTCTGTATTACTTGTTCCAGCTCCAAAAACATTTAATTGGGTAAATTTTTCCATGGTGCACAATACGGAAAACGTTCCAATATCTTGTCCAGGTTGTAAAGGGGGAAAAAAATTATCTACACAAAGTTTAAAACTCCCTTCATTGTTATTCGAGGCACTTATCCTGATGTAATAAACTTGGCCGATGGTTAATCCTCCTTTGTTTAAGGTGGTTACATTGCTAGAGCTTAACATCGTACTAGGCATTTCGCCTAGCGTACCAGCAATTGGGTCTATGGTATAAAGTGCTACTAGCGGATTAACCAAGGTATTTGGGCTTGCAGCATTCACTTTTCCGCTGGCTGTTATGGCTACATCAAATTTTAGTGCAGTAAATTTAAACCAAACATCTTTACCTACTGTTCCATTCCAATTGCTTGGCGAGCCATTTGAACTAGATGTTGCCTCCAAATTATTGTAAGCTTGGTCTAAAGAACAAAAAGCATCTGTATTGGATAGGTTAATGGCATTTATTAAATCGTCATTTACTGGCGGAATTTTGTGAGCACTCACATTTAGAGCAAAAAGCAATAGTAAGAGAGTTAGCCAGCGCATTATTTAATAGGTATATAAAAAACAAAATTAACTATTGATAATGTTAAGTTAATAGTAATTTTCAATCTTCGTAAAGTTAAAAGAATTAAATGCTTAAAGCCGCAGATTTTGGGAGTGATTTTTTATGGGGAGTAGCTACTGCTGCCACACAAATAGAAGGAGCTTCGAATTCTTATGGCAAAGGAATGTCTATTTGGGATACTTTCTCTAAACGAACCGGTAAGGTCAAAAGTGGGCATCAGCCAATAAATGCTTGCGATTTTTATCATCAGTATAAAAGTGATATTGCGCTGGTAAAAACCTTAGGATTCAAATTATTTCGCTTTTCCATTTCTTGGTCGAGGATTTTGCCTCTTGGTAAAGGGTTGGTTAATCAAGAAGGAATAAATTTTTATCACCATTTGATAGATGAATGTTTAGCGCAAGGGATTACGCCATACGTTACTTTATATCATTGGGATTTGCCCGAAGAACTTTCAAAAAATGGAGGTTGGACATCTTATAGCATCAACTCGGAGTTTAACGAGTTTGTAATGTTGTGTGCGAAAACTTATGGCGATAAAGTTAAAAACTGGATTGTAATTAATGAACCTTTTGGCTTTACATCACTAGGATATATGTTGGGCGTACATGCGCCTGGGGAAACTGGATTAACGAATTTTTTCTCTGCAGTTAAACACACTGCAATTGCCCAAGCAGATGGCGGTAGAATATTGCGAGCAGAAGTAAGCCAAGCAAATATTGGCACCACTTTCTCTTGCTCAGAAATTATTCCATATACGCAGGGCGATGCCGATATACTGGTGGCAAAAAGAGTTGATTGTCTAATGAACCGATTATTTATAGAGCCAACTTTAGGGATGGGCTTTCCGACTGCAGATTGGGATGTGCTGGAGAAATTTACAGTAAGTCATTCTACTTGGCGTCATAATGAACGAATGACGTTCGATTTCGATTTTATTGGCTTACAAAACTATTTCCCTTTGGTAGTTAAATTCAATGCGTTTATTCCTGTTATACAAGCTTGGGAAATTAAAGCTAAATCTCGCAGAAGACCTTATACTGCAATGGGTTGGGAAATAAATGCGGATAGCTTTTATAACATCATCAAGCAATTTGCTGCTTATCCAATTAAAAACATAATGATTACTGAAAATGGTGCCGCATTTAAAGATGTTTTAAAGGATGGAAAAGTAATGGATGAAGATAGAATAGCCTATTTCAAATTATATCTATCAGCATTGCTTAAAGCTAAAAATGAAGGCGTAAATATTACGGGCTATATGGCCTGGACTTTAATGGATAATTTTGAATGGGCAGAAGGTTATCATGCTCGTTTTGGTTTGGTTTACAATGATTTTAAGACACAACAAAGAACCATAAAGGAATCTGGCTTTTGGTGGAAGGATTTTTTGAAAGCAGATTGATTAAATAACTAGCTTTGTACTATGGAAGATAAAATAGTTGTTTATAAAACCTACGAAAACCCAATGGAAGCGAACGTAGTTATGGCAAGGTTAAAAGATGGTGGGTTTAATTGTTTTTTAACTGGCGAAAATGCAGCATTGGTTTATCCTGTGTTTGATATTTCTATTAGCGGAGTTCAGTTGCATGTTTTTGAAAACGAAGTTGAGGAGATTAATAAATTTTTGGCAGAAGAACCGCTTATTGGTGAGGATTAGGTTTTGCCAATTTAGGTTTGCATTAATTTCTAAACCTGATAGGAGTGAAAATCCTTTTTTGTTACACCGGCCCTTCGACTACGCTCAGGGTGACAGCACAAAAAAGATTGTAACGAATAGCAGGACTTTCTTGACCAAAGAACCACGCTTTTGCTTTTCAAATAAAAATCCCATTCTGATTTTACTCAAAATGGGATTTTTTGTATTGGCACTTTCTAACTCTTACAAGCCAGCAGCTTTTAAAGCAGCTTCTCTTCTAATGATATTTAATGCACCACCGGCTTTAAACCAGTCAATTTGTTGTGCATTGTAACTATGGTTAACCACGATACTTTCTTTAGTGCCATCTTTATGGTGTAAAACCATTTCTAAAGGAACATTCGGAGCAAAAGTTGTTAAACCTAAAATATCTATAGTATCGTCTTCCTGTATTTTGTTGTAATCTTCTTTATCAGCGAATGTTAAGCCTAACATACCTTGTTTTTTAAGGTTAGTTTCGTGAATACGAGCAAAAGATTTTACCAATACGGCACGAACACCTAAATGACGAGGTTCCATTGCAGCGTGCTCACGAGATGAACCTTCGCCGTAATTTTCATCACCAACAACTACAGAACCTAAACCAACAGCTTTGTAATCACGTTGTGTTGCAGGAACTGGCCCGTATTCGCCTGTTAATTCGTTTTTAACGTTATCAGTTTTATCATTAAAGTAATTTACGGCACCAATTAACATGTTATTAGAAATGTTATCTAGGTGGCCACGGAATTTTAACCAAGGACCAGCCATAGAGATATGGTCAGTAGTACATTTTCCTTTAGCTTTAATTAATAATTTTAAGCCTTTTAAGTCAGTGCCTTCCCAAGGTGTAAATGGGTCCAATAACTGTAAACGGTGTGAAGTTGGAGAAACTAAAACTTGTACGCTAGAGCCATCTTCTGCCGGAGCTTGAAAACCTGCATCTTCAACAGCGTAACCATTTACTGGTAATTCATCACCCTTTGGTGGGTCTAATTTTACTTGTTCTCCTTTGTCGTTAGTTAAAGTATCAGTTAAAGGATTAAAGCCTAAATTTCCTGCAATTGCAATAGCCGCAACAATTTCTGGAGATGTTACAAAAGCATAAGTATTCGGGTTACCATCAGCACGTTTAGCAAAATTTCTGTTAAATGAGTGTACAATCGTATTTTTCTCAGCCTTCTCCGCACCAGTTCTGTCCCACATACCAATACATGGTCCGCAAGCATTGGTGAAGATAGTCGCATTTAAATCTTCGAAAGTTCCTAATAAACCATCACGGTCTGCGGTGTAACGAACTTGCTCAGAGCCAGGATTGATACCAAACTCAGCTTTAATACCTAACCCTTTATCAATTGCTTGTTTTGCGATAGATGCAGCACGAGATAAATCTTCATAAGATGAGTTGGTACAAGAACCAATTAAACCCCATTCTACTTTCAATGGCCATCCATTAGCAGCAGCAACTTCTTTCATTTGAGAAATAGGAGTAGCCAAATCTGGCGTAAATGGACCATTCAAATAAGGTTCTAATTCATCAAGGTTAATTTCAATAACTTGATCAAAATATTTTTCAGGATCTGCATAAACAGCATCATCTCCTGTTAAGTGTTCTTTTATAGCATTGGCCGCATCAGCAACATCAGCACGATTAGTAGCACGTAAATAACGCTCCATACTTTCGTCGTAACCAAAAGTAGAAGTGGTTGCGCCAATTTCAGCACCCATGTTACAAATGGTACCTTTACCAGTACAGCTTAAGTTGATAGCTCCATCGCCAAAGTATTCTACAATAGCTCCAGTACCACCTTTTACAGTTAAAATACCAGCAACTTTTAAGATTACGTCTTTAGCAGATGTCCAGCCATTTAATTTACCTGTTAATTTAACACCAATTAATTTTGGGAATTTAAGCTCCCAAGGTAAACCAGCCATTACATCACAAGCATCGGCACCACCAACACCAATTGCAACCATACCTAAACCACCTGCATTTACAGTGTGACTATCAGTACCGATCATCATTCCGCCTGGGAAGGCATAATTTTCTAATACCACTTGGTGAATGATGCCTGCACCTGGTTTCCAGAAACCTATACCGTATTTATTTGAAACCGAAGCCAAGAAATCAAATACTTCTTTACTCTCCGTGTTAGCGTGAGGTAAATCGATATCTGCTCCAAGTTTAGCAGTGATTAAATGGTCGCAATGTACAGTAGAAGGTACCGCAACTTGTGGGCGACCTGCCTGCATAAATTGTAATAGTGCCATTTGGGCAGTTGCATCTTGCATGGCAACTCTATCTGGTGCAAAATCTACATAGTCCGTACCGCGGATGAACGCTGTTTTTGCATTGCCATCCCACAGGTGTGTGTACAATATTTTCTCTGAAAGTGTTAAAGGTCTGCCAACAACTTTACGTGCAGCTTCTATACGGCTACTAAAGTTCTCATACACCTTTTTTATCATGTCTATATCAAAAGCCATACTTTATTTTTTAATAATCATTGTCAATAACGATAATACCTAAAATTAAACAATTTTTAACAGACTTGTTTTTGAGATTTGTCAAATTATTTTATTTAAAAACATTCTATGATAAAAAAAGAGGCTACCTGATAGATCGGATAGCCTCGTATTTTTAACAAATTTTATGCTTAATTGTTTCTATTGTTTAGTAGAAATAGGTGTAAACTTCGTTAAGTTAATGCCTTCTACTGCAACTTTATATTCTTCGATGCTTGGAATACGACCTAAGATAGCAGAGAGAACCACCACTGGTGTAGATGCTAATAGAGATTCCCCTTTTTTGCCATCTTTATCTTCAACCACACGACCTTGGAATAAACGTGTAGAGGTAGCCATTACAGTATCACCTTTAGCAGCTTTTTCTTGGTTACCCATGCAAAGGTTACAACCAGGACGTTCAAGATACATGATATTTTCATATTCAGTACGTGCTGCACTTTTTGGTAAAGCATCACTGAATTCAAATCCAGAGTATTTTTGTAGGTATTCCCAGTCGCCTTCTGCTTTCAACTCATCAATAATATTGTAAGTAGGAGCTGCAACAACCAATGGTGCTTTGAATGACACTGTGCCAGTTTTATGCTCTACGTTTCTTAACATTTGAGAAACGATTTTTAAATCATCTTTATGTACCATACAAGAGCCAACGAAACCAAGGTCTACTTTTTTATCGCCGCCATAGTAAGTTAAGTCTCTAATGGTGTCATGTGTATAACGTTTAGAAACATCAGCATTGTTTACGTCTGGATCGGCAATCATTGGTTCTTCAATCAAATCCAAGTCAATAACTACCTCTGCATAATATTTGGCATTGGTGTCTGGCATTAAAGCAGGTTTGATGCCTGTTTTAATCTCCTCAATACGTTTATTCGCTTTATTAATCAATCCCTGAAGTACTTGGTTATGGTTGTCCATACCTTTGTCTATCATGATTTGAATACGGCTTTTAGCAATCTCTAGAGATGCAATTAATGTATCATCTTGTGAAATACAGATAGAGGCTTTTGCTTTCATCTCTGCAGTCCAATCTGTAAAAGTAAAAGCCTGATCAGCTAATAAAGTACCGATGTGAACCTCGATAATTCTGCCTTGGAACACATTCTCACCATCAAATTGTTGTAGCATTTGCAATTGAGTTGCATGCACTACATCACGGAAATCCATGTGTTGTTTCATTTGACCTGTGAACGTAACTTTTACCGACTCGGGAATTGGCATAGAAGCCTCACCTGTTGCCAATGCTAATGCAACAGTACCAGAATCTGCACCGAAAGCTACTCCTTTAGACATACGTGTATGTGAGTCGCCTCCAATAATAATTGCCCATTCGTCGATAGTGATATCATTCAATACTTTGTGAATAACGTCTGTCATAGAATGATATTCGCCTTTAGGGTCACGAGCGGTAATCACACCAAAGTCATTCATGAACTTCATTAGTTTTGGAATGTTTGCTTGTGCTTTTTTATCCCAAACAGATGCTGTGTGGCAACCTGATTGATAAGCGCCGTCGACAATGGGAGAAATAACTGTAGCAGCCATTGCCTCTAGTTCTTGAGCGGTCATTAAACCTGTTGTATCTTGAGAACCTACAATGTTTACCTCTACACGAACATCAGAGCCAGCATGTAAAACTTTGCCTGGCGTTAAACCTACTGCATTTCTATTGAATATTTTTTCTGCAGCTGTTAAACCTTGACCTTCGATTGATACTTCTTTGGCTGGAGCAAATACTATTGGAGCTTCAATATTTAAAATTCTGGCTGCAAAAGTTTGGATTTTTTTACCAAATACAATAGCATACGAACCCCTTGCTTTGATAAATTCCATTTTTTGTGGCGTTAAGGCTTTCGAAATATCGATTAACTCTTGGTCGCCATTGTATAGTTTTTTAGTTTTTGTATTAATGGTAAGTACGGTGCCTGTTTCTATTGAATAAACCTGCTCTAAAATTGGTTCATCGTTTTCGTTACGAATTGCGTTGCCGTTTTCGTCTGTTTTCTTTACCCAGTTTTTAAGGTCGATACCAATACCGCCTGTTACATCAACTGTTGTTAAGAAAATTGGAGAAATGCCATTTGTACCACCTACAATAGGAGCGATGTTTACAAATGGGATAAAAGGGCTAGATTTTTTGCCAGTCCAAAGTGCTACATTGTTTACGCCCGACATACGTGAAGAGCCTACACCCATAGTCCCTTTTTCAGCTACCAACATTACACTTTTATCAGGATGTTGTGCTTGCAAAGCTTTGATTTCCTCTTGAGCCTCCGGTGTAATCATGCATTTGCCATGCAATTCACGATCTGAACGAGAGTGTGCTTGGTTTCCAGGAGATAATAAATCGGTAGAAATATCACCAATACCCGCGATAAAAGTTACCACTTTGATTTCTTCTGCAACTTCAGGAAGCTTGGTAAAGAACTCAGCATTAGCATAGCTTTCTAATATTTCTTTAGCAATATCATTGCCATTGTTATAAGCCTCCTTTAAGCGGTCTGTGTCAGCATCATACAAGAAAACTTGTGTTTTAAGTACATTTGCTGCCTTTTTTGCTTTGTCGCCATTGTCAGCCAAAGCAATGTCTAATAAAACTTTAATAGAAGGACCGCCCTTCATGTGCGACAACAATTCGAAAGCAAAATCAGGTGTAATTTCTGCCACAACTGTCTCACCTAAAATAATTTCTTTTAAGAATTGTGCTTTTACAACAGCTGCACCAGTGGTGCCTGGCAAAGTATTATATATGAAAAAATTAACAGCATCTTCTCTGTTAATATTATTTATACTTTTAATTTGATTAATGATTTCGCTTAATAATTCTGCTCCGTCAATAGGTTTAGGGTGAAGACCTTGGATTTTCCTTTCTTCAATCTCTTGGATATAATCGTTATAAATACTCATTTTAGATGGTTTGTTTTTTTGCTATAGTTCCTGTAGCGAACCATACACCAACCTTTAGCAAAAAATAATACTGTTTGTGTGTTAATCTGTTTTTTTGATTAAAAAACTTGATTTTTTGATCAAAACAAAAATAGCAAAAAACAACTTTTAAAAAACAATCTAGATGTGCGATTCAGTAATTTATAATTATTCTAAATAATAAGCGAATCGAATAAATTTCGTTTATATTTTATTGTAAATCAATATTTTGTTTTTTATTATGCTTGTTTTTCTAATGGTGACGAAAACCAGAAAATATGGGTGATTTCTTTTGGATTTTTAATTGTTTTGAAAAGCAATTTCAGCACTAAATCAAAGTTAGACGGGCTCCATTTCAATCTTTTTACCCTTATATACCCTAAAGGGATAGTAAAAAAGGATTTCATTTCTATCCCGTTTAGCTAACAAAAACCTGTGATACTATGTAAAGTTGTAACATGCTCACCCTGCAAAGCACAAAACCAACTTGTCCATTATCGTACACTTTAGTACGCTAATGAACACTAGCTTAACTCTTTATATTTTTAAAATGTTGATAGATAGTCTTTTAAGTTGTGATCTTCTGTTGGCATTAAAATAGCTTTTAACGCAGTGTTAAAGTGTGCCAAATCGGTATCCTTTTTCAGTTAAGTACTTTAAAACTTTAGGTAGAGCATAGGCTAAACGGTCAAAAGCTTTTAAACTGTCGTGAAAAACAATGATGGAGCCATTTTGAGTATTTTTGATAACGTTCTGATAACATTTTTCGGGAGTAAGATTAAGATCGAAGTCGCCGCTTAGCACGTCCCACATGATGATGTCTAGTATGGAGTCTTTAGTCGTTAGTCTTGAGTCTTGTGATTTCGACTTTAGACTTTGGACTTTAGACTTTAGACTCTTTATCTGGCTTTTCTTGATTCTTCCAAATGGTGGTCTAAAAAGGTTAGTTTGAGTAAGCTCTTGGCATTTTAAAGTGTTGTTAATGTAGGTCTCATCGTCGGTATTCCATCCTTTTAGGTGATTAAAAGTGTGGTTGCCAATAGCGTGACCATCGTTTTTAAGGCTTTCAAATACTGTTGGGTGTTTTAAAATGTTATCGCCAATGCAAAAAAATGTAGCTTTAGCATTATAAGTTTTTAAAGTATTTAATACAAAGTCTGTAACATTGGGTATAGGTCCATCGTCAAAGGTTAAATAAACAATTTTTTCCGAGCGGCTCTTATTCCAAATTAAATCAGAATAAAACCATTTGAGTAAAAGTGGAGATTTAACCAAGTACATAACCAAAAGTAATATTTAGGTTGCACTTAAGAAATTTAAAAAACCAATTAATTGTTTATTTATTATTGCGAAACAAATTTTTATGAAACAAGTTGCCAATTCTAGCTTTTTAACGAAGCTTTCTTTTATTTTATCACTAACAATTGTTACTTCAATGGGGCAAAAAGTATTTGCACAAGAAGTAATTACTTTGCAACAGGCTGTTGATAAAACTTTAACCAATAATTTACAGATTAAACAGTCGAAATTAAGTGAAAGTTTGGCAGAGGAGACCTTAAATCAATCTAAACTTGCTTTGTACCCTACTTTAAATGGTAGTGTGAATTCTGGTTTAAGTTTTGGACAAAGTAGAGATCAGAATACTTTTCAAGTTATTAATCAGAAATTTACTTCGTTTAGTAGTAGCTTAAATGCAGGAGTAGATGTTTTTCAGGGTTTTCAGAAAATTAATCAAATTAAGCAGAACAAAATTTTATTAGACGCAGGGAAAAGTAATACAGAGAAAGTTAAAAATGATTTGATTTTACAAGTTGTTACTTCTTATTTACAGGTTTTGTATAATAAGGATTTTTTAAAAGCTGCCCAAGATCAATTGACGGTAGCTAGGCAACAACTTAATCAGCAACAACAATTATTAGACGTAGGTAACAAAACATTGGCAGATTTATCTCAATCAAAATCGCAAGTTGCAACTGCAGAATTAAATGTTACTAATGCTACAAATGCCTTATCAATATCTTATATCACATTGGCTCAATTGATGGATATTCCATCATCAACTGCTTATGAAGTTCAAGCACCAGTTATTGATAGTTTTAAAGATGCATCAAGTAAAGTTAATGCAGAAGAGATTTATAAAACATCAGCTGCACAATTTCCTGATTTGAAACTTGCAGGATTAAATACTGCAGCAGCAAAAAAGGGAATTGATATTTCAAAAGGGAATTATTATCCAAGATTGTCCTTTGGTGGTGGATTGCAAACTTCATATTCTGATCCAAGTTTTCCAACGCGATCATTTGCAGATCAATTAAATGATCGTTTTGGTCAAAATATTGGTTTAAGCTTATCAATTCCAATATTTAATGGTTTCACTGCTAGATCAAGTGTGAGAAGAGCAAGAATTAACTTGATGCAAACTGAAACACAAGAACAACTAGCAAAAAACAACTTAAATAAAGTAATTTATCAAGCCGTAGCCGATTTAAAAGCAGCAGAAAGCAGATATGAATCTACAGGAAATGCTTTTACTGCTCAAAAAGATGCATTTTATGTAATTGAACAACGTTATGCAGTTGGTTTAGTTAACTCGTTAGATTATAGTACGGCACAAACTAATAGAAATAAAGCAGAAATAGATTATATTCAAGCAAAATATGATTTGATTTTTAGAGCAAAGGTGATTGACTATTATTTAGGTAAACAGATTACATTTTAAAACGAACTAAAGCTTAAAGTCCAAAGGTTAAACGAGAAACTTCGAGACGGAGCTTAAGATTACAAAATAAACAAACGAATACTCATAAATTATGAAACTTAAACACATTTTAATTGGCGCTGGTGTATTACTTGTACTTATATTGGGTGCAAAATTTGCTGGCCTTATTGGTGGCGAACAACTAGAAAAAGTAACGGTAGATAAAGCTGGCGATAAAAAAGTAGTAGAAACTGTTACAGCTAGTGGTAAAATACAACCAGAAACAGAAGTGAAATTAAGTTCAGAAGTTTCTGGTGAGGTTACCGAACTTTTGGTAAAAGAAGGAGATGTGGTTAAAAAAGGCCAATTGCTTTGTAAAGTTAGACCAGATGTTTTACAATCGGGTTACGAAAGAGCAGTTGCATCTTATAACTCTCAAAAAGCAAGTGTTGCAGCTTCTCAACAACAATTAATTCAAACACAAGCTAACTTTGTTAATGCAGAAGCTACTTACAAACGTAATGTAGAGTTGTATAACAAAAAAGTGATTTCAGCAGCAGAGTTTGATGCCGCGAAAGCAGCTTATTTAACTGCAAAAGCAAATTTAGCCAGTGCAAAAGAAAACGTTACGGGTGCAAAATTCAGTCTAGAACAAACTGGAGCAAACGTAAAAGAAGCTGGTGCAAATTTAGCCAAAACAACAATTTTCTCTCCAGTAGATGGTGTAGTTTCAAAATTGTCTATCGAGCTAGGTGACCGTATCTTAGGTACTTCGCAAATGGCAGGTACAGAAATTATGCGTATTTCTAACTTAACTACAATGGAAGTTAATGTTGAAGTTAACGAAAATGATATTAACCGCGTAAATGTTGGCGATAGTGCTTCAATTGAAATAGATGCATTTGCAGACAAGAAATTTAAAGGTGTGGTTACTGAAATTGCAAGTTCTTCTACCAGTGTGGGTGCTACAAGTACTTCTGTTGATCAGGTTACTAACTTCTCAGTAAAGGTTCGTTTAATTGCAGAATCATACAGTACTGTTAAAGGTGGTGCAAAAGATTTACCTTCTCCATTCAGACCAGGTTTATCTGCAACTGTAGATATTGAAAGTGAATCTGTAAATAGTTTAGCAGTGCCTATCCAAGCTGTATTTACTGGTGATAAAGATTCTACTGATCCGATGAAAAATGCGACTAGTGGTAACGATCAAAACCAGGATAAACAAAAAAGTAAGTTGAATGATAAAAAAGTAAAACAATACGTTTACTTATTTGATAGCAAAACAAGTACAGTTAAAAAAGCAGAGGTAACGACAGGAATTCAGGATGACCAATATATCATCATTAAAACTGGATTAAAACCTGGTCAAGAGATTGTATCTGGTCCGTATTCTGCAGTTCAAAACAAGCTAAAAGACGGTGCTAAAGTAGAGAAAACAACTAAGGATAAGTTGTTTAGCGCTGATGCGAAAAAGAAATAAACCAAATCATAATAATTAAGTATTTTTGAGGCCAGATAAGGTTTAATTATTGCGTAAAGCATTAATTAAACCTTTTGATTTTTTAACGGTTTTAATCTTTTAGATTAAGCCTAAACTAATTAATATGATACCTAAAATTGCAATGATTGGTGGCGGAAGTTGGGCCACGGCAATCATCAAAATGTTGGCTGACAATACAACCGAGAAGGAGATTTTTTGGTGGATGCGTAATGAAGAAGCAATTGCTCATATTAAAGCTTTTAAGCACAATCCCAATTATTTAAGCTCGGTAGAGATTAAATTGCCTGATGCAAATATCTCAAATGATATCAGCTCAATAATATCCGCTGCAGATTACTTAATCTTAAACGTTCCTGCGGCATTTTTAAAAGAAACTTTAAAGGATATTACACCAGCGGATTTAAAGGGTAAAAAAATAATATCAGCCATTAAAGGAATAGTACCAGATGAGAACCTAATCATTGGTGAGTTCATCAATCAGAAATTCGATGTGCCATTGAATGATATTGTGGTAATTAGTGGACCATGTCATGCAGAAGAGGTAGCGCTCGAAAAACTTTCTTACCTAACCATTGCCAGTATGGATGTACAATTGGCAAGTGATTTCGCTGATGTACTTAATACGAGATACATTAAAACCAACGTTTCTGACGATATTTTTGGTACCGAATATGCTGCGGTTCTTAAAAATATATATGCCGTTGCTAGTGGTATTTGTCATGGTGTGGGTTATGGAGATAACTTTCAAGCTGTGCTGATTTCTAACGCAATAAGAGAGATTAAAAGTTTTGTAGATGCTGTTCATCCAATTGATAGGGATATCATGGAATCGGCTTATTTAGGCGATTTAATGGTAACTGCCTATTCTCAGTTTAGTCGCAACCGAACTTTTGGTAACATGATAGGGAAGGGCTACACGGTGAAGTCTGCACAACTAGAAATGAATATGATTGCCGAAGGTTATTATGCGGCTAGTTGTATGCATCATATTAATCAGAAGTATAAGGTTTCTATGCCAATTAGCGAAGCTGTTTTCCATATTTTATACGAAGGAGCTTCGCCCGCTAGAGAAATGAGATTGCTTACCGAGCAACTGAATTAGTGTTTATTCAATCAATGCTGCTCTTTTTAGCTTAAAATCTAATTTTTTACCATCTCTTAAAATGGTAATTAAAGTTTCAGTTTTTCCTTTTAATATATTGTTAAAAGCATAATTACAAGCCTCTTCTTCCGTAAAGTTATTGGAGTCTTTTCCATCAATGGCTATAACTTGGTCGTTTAATTTAATGCCAATTTTTTCTGCTTCAGAGTTTTTAAAAATCTTCGCAATAATTGGCTTGTTGTTAATGTACCTAAACCCAATGCCAAAATTCTCTAATTTGGCATCAGTTAATTCAACTTCATTTGCCATATAGATTTTGTTTGTATTCCAATCGATGATGATTTTATAATTCTTGAAGAACGTATTTCCAATTAAATTTGAAGCACTTTCAGTAAAAGCAGGGATTTGATTTTTCAACAAGATGCTACCTATATTAAATGATGGTATTTTAAAATAACTTGTTGCTGAATTTTTGCTTCCTCCATAAATTCCGGTACCAGTATTTCCAATAGTTTGTACTTCTTTAAAATTGGTTAATTCTGTTTTGTAATTATTAATAGCAAAATTAAAATCGGTGGTAGCGCCAGTATCAAAAGTTACATAAGATGTTTTGTTGCCAATTTTAACAGCAACTATTGGTGTTTTTTGATAGCCTTTAGATTTAAAATCTAGCGCTTGTGTGTTAGTAGATATATTTAAGTTAGATAAACTGTTGGTTGCTGTAAGCATTTTGTTTTTATAATCAATTTGCCAAATTGCCTTAGCCATTTGGTTGGCTCCAATTATCCCATCGTAGTTCATACACTTAAATTCAAAAATATTTTTTACATCAATAACTACCGCTCCAATATTCTCAAAGTTTAAATTTCCAATCTTCATACTTGGAATTACAACAAAATCCTGTTCTTTAGCATTTCCCTGGGAATCGAATGTTTTGTCTTTTGTTGCTGCCTTTAAGTTTAATACCGTCATTAATTCTGGTGAAATAACTGTCGCTGCACCTGTGTCGAATAAAAAATTATAGGTTTTGCCATTAATGCTTACATTGATTATTGGTACACCATAGTTAAATGTGAAAGGAATTTTTTCTGTAAATGATGTTTCTTTAATATTTCCCGATTCTAAGACTCTCTTGGTAGAACCACATGAAAAGAAAAATAAGGAAAACGTTAGTAGATAGATATATTTTTTCATTTGTTAAGGTATGTTTTTCGGTAAGCAAGGTACAATAATTTAATTTTTACAACTTATTAGGGTAAGTTAATTTCTGTTAAAAAAGAAATCCTAGTTTTGGTTTTGAAGCGCAAGGTTCGTCTGTGTTTTTAAAGGCCAGTCCCACTTTTTGTTCCAATACTTGTCCTTCGACAGGCTCAGGATGACAAGTATTTACACGTCTCCCGATAGCTATCGGGACGGGGCTATTTAACTAAAGCTAGTGCAAGGAAACCGTACAAAGTAGCACAGGCCTAATTTCTCTAAACCCGATAGCAGTGAAATTTTTTTGTCATGCTGAGCGTAGTCGAAGCACAAAAAAATGTAACGTATAGCGGGACTGAATTTTCAAAAGATTTAGTGCGCCTGCTTTTCAAATAAAAACAATTATCCTTCGACTACGCTTCCGATATAAAATCGGAACAATTAAGGATGACATTTATTTTAAACAATAATTACTTACCCTTTGTTATTCATAAAAATCTAGCATTATGAAAACGAAAAAATATTTAATTGGCTTAGCGTCAATGGCCATGATAGCATCGGTAACATTTACTGCTGCAGCACAGGAGAAAAAAACAGTTGCAGGTAAAGCGATACAAAAAACAGGTAAAGCCGCTAAAAGTGTAGGAAACAAAACAGCTGAGGTTGCAGTTAAAGGAACGGCAAAAGTTGTAGATGCAAAATATAAAGGTAAAATAGCACCAGATGGTTCTGATGTTTATATTGATGGTAAAAACAATAAATATTACATCAATAGTAAAGGAGCAAAGATCTACTTGAAAGCTAGCCAGATTAGAGTTAAGCCTGCTGGAAAATAATTTATTAACCGTCATTTCGAAATGAGCTTTTCGCGATTGAGAAATCTCTAATTTTATTAGCGCAAGACTGTCTATTGGTGGTTGTTAGAAACAGATATCTCCTCGCTGCGCTCCGTTCGATATGACGTAAACAATAAAGTCCCGACCATTGGTCGGGACTTTATTGTTATATAGGTTTTGTGAGAATTAAGAACGACGTCTTCTTTCGCCACCAGCACCGCCTTCGCGTCTTCCGCTACCGCCAGTGTTGCCACCTTTATCGTCACGGCTACGACCAGAGAAATCTCTAAAACCGCCACCACTATTACCACCTTCACGTCTTCCGCTTCCGCCACCGCTGCTTCTTCTTTCACCACCACCGCTTCTGCCGCCGCCGAAACCGCCGCCTCCGCTTCTTCTTTCACCGCCACCGAATCCACCACGTCTTTCACCACCGCCACGTCTTTCGCCGCCATCGCCTCTGCCACCAACTGGAGCATCACCGCTTTTCTCGATTCTTACATCGCGACCATTAAATTTAATGTCTTTGAAGTTAGTGAATAGAGAATCAACTGTATCATTTTCTACTTCAATGAAAGAGAAAACACCTTTTAAATCTATTTTACCAACAGATTTACCACTGATTTTACCGTTATTACAAACAAAACCTAATAAATCTCCTCTAGTAAATTCGTCTACCGAACCTACGTTGATAAATAAACGAGTGTAGTTACTGTTATCGAAGTTTCTGCCACCACGTTCTCCGCGTTCGCCACGCTCACCTCTTTCGCCTCTATCTCCACGATCATCTGCGCTAGCATTTAAATCTGGGGCGTTAGCATAGTAATCTAAGAAACGGTTAAACTCTAGTGAAGCGAATTTTTTAATGATATCTTCTTTGCTTAATTCAGCAAATTCGTCCATAATTCTTGGAATGTACTGGTCAATTTGCTCAGTATTTACTTCCACATTGTGAACTTTATGAATTAATGAGAACAATTGTTTTTCGCAAACATCAAAACCTGTAGGTAATTCTGCTTTTGTAAATTGTTTACCAATAATTCTTTCAATCTGACGGATTTTACCAGTTTCTTTAGAGTTGATGATACAGATAGAGATACCAGTTTTACCAGCACGACCAGTACGGCCAGAACGGTGAGTATAACTTTCAATTTCATCTGGTAAAGAATAATTGATTACGTGAGTTACGTTGTTTACATCGATACCACGAGCTGCAACATCTGTAGCAATTAATAATTGCATGTTACGATCGCGGAAACGTTGCATTACTTTATCACGTTGTTGTTGAGATAAATCTCCGTGTAATGAATCTGCATTGTAACCATCTTTAATTAAGTGCTCGGCAACATCCTGTGTATCCATTTTGGTTTTACAGAATACTACGGCAAAAATTTCTGGGTTAAAATCTACAATCCGTTTTAAGGCAGCGTATTTATCACGAGCACGAACGATATAGTATTCGTGTTCGATGTTTACGTTACCAGTGTTTTTTGTGCCCATAGTTAATTCTACAGGATTTTCCATGTAGTTTTTAGCAATGCGACGAACCTCAGGAGGCATAGTTGCAGAGAATAACCATGTTTTTTTATCGTCTGGTGTAGTCGATAAAATGTCGTTAATGTCTTCTTGGAAGCCCATGTTTAACATTTCGTCGGCTTCATCCAATACTACATATTTAACGCTAGAGAAATCGATGGCTTTACGGCCAATGATATCTAACATACGGCCGGGCGTGGCCACTACTATCTGTACGCCATTGCGTATTTCACGTAGTTGTTGCATAATGTTAGCGCCACCGTAAACGGCAACCACGTGTGCATTTTGCGTGTTTTTTGAGAAATTCTTGATGTCGTTTGTAATCTGTAGACATAGCTCACGCGTAGGGCACAAAATTAGTGCTTGCGGCTTATTGCTCTTAAAGTCTATTAATTCTAACAGCGGCAAACCAAATGCGGCTGTTTTTCCTGTTCCTGTTTGGGCCAAACCAACAAAGTCGTTACTACCTTCTAACAGTACAGGAATAGATTGCTCCTGAATAGGCGTAGGATTTTCGAATCCTAGCTCTTTTACGGCATTAACAACGTCATCACTTATCCCCAATTTACTAAATGGGTTTATCATTATAACATTTTTTAATTAAGCCGCAAAGGTAAGGTTAATATTTGGTATTTTATTGATAGCTAAGTAAATAGTTTTGAGCTTAATAAATTGGAAATAAGTGAGTTAAATATAATGTGCTTTACTTGTTGCTATAAAAGGGTATTTGGAGCGCATTTTTAGTGCTTTCTATCTGAGGTAGTCCCGCTTTCACTCCAAGTCCGCACTCGTTTCACTCGCTTGTGGGCTTTCCGCTCTACCGATAGCTATCGGTACGGGGCTAATTGGCAAAACCTGTGGTTATTTAGTCAGTTTTAAAAGTATGACCGCAAATTAAAATAGACCATGGAACTAAATGGAGAAAGAAGGATTGCAAATCCTTTGATAGGAGGTTCGACATTGCAAATGTCGAACAGCTTGATGTATTACAGCCAAATAAGCTTACTTGATTTTCTTAGCATAACCTGTTGATTTTGCCTCGAATCCCATTCTAGGATAAAATTGATGTGCTGATTTTCGTTCGTCCTTGTTTCCACAATTTAATACAATAAGGCTGGCATTAATTTGATTGCTTAGTTTTTCTGCCTGTTCAATTAATTTTTGTCCAATACCAAATCTTCTATGTTCTTTGCTCACTACCAATGCTTGTATTCTAATAAAATGCCCATCTTGTTCCCAGAAATAATTTTTATTCAACCCAATATAACCCACAATGGTTTCTTCTAGTACGGCAACAAATGTCCAGTAATTATCCAATTGAGCTATTGTTTTCATTCTGGTTGTCATTTGTTCAATAGTTGTTTCATAACCTAGTGTTAAGGTTAAATCAGTTATAGATGGAATGTCTTCTATCTGAAATTCTCTTATTGATATGTTGTTTTCTTTCATTGAATAATTTAGTTTTATTTATCCTTTCAACATATGCGCTAATATAGGCTCACATTTCTCTTTACAGCAAGGATAAAATTGTTTATGTTTCCAAGTTGCTGATTTAGGCGATAAACCCCACCAAAATTCTGTTAATGCCAATGGTTTTAACTGATGTTGAAAAGCGTATTGCAAAAGCTTGGGCCCTGCACATTCGCCAGCACCCGCTGGAGGATTTTTATAACCCGCTGTTGCAAAAATATCAATTAAGCTTTTTGCTTCCCCTGCTCCATTTAAGAAATGGTAATGATTAAATATTTCATTTTGCAGGGCGATGGAATGTTGTTTGCGTTTTGCTTTTAATTGATTAATCAGTTCTTTATTTGCTACCACATCTAAATCTTTCAGCTTTTTAATTTCTTGGTTCATCACTGTCAACTCTTCCATTCCTTTATTGAGGAAACTGTTTTCGGTTAATAAGTCGAATATAGGAGGGACGAATTTTGTATGACTATTTGAACCTGCCAATTTCCCAGAAAAAGCTGCTAAATAACCAATTTCTTTTGCTGCATTTTGAACAACTAAAACACCAAACATTTTACCTATGACTGTTCCTTTGTCATCTGCCAAGCCAAAGTTATGTTGCCATTCATTCTGATTTTGCAGGTAATTTTGCAATTCCTCAGCTGCTAAAACACAAAGTGGATGAGGTTTTTCATCGCTTTGCATTAAAGTTAATTGTGTAGGTATGATAACATCTTCAAGTGATTTTGAGAAGCTAATAAAGAATGGAGAAGTTGTTGTCAAAATTTAGGGTTTAATTGTGGATTCGAGATTGCAAATCTCGACTAGCAAAGTCGGAAGCTTGTAAATGTCTGTCGCTTTAATGAAAGGCGTAAAGGATGGAATTTCGATAAACACTTTATTTGTAGGCTTTTAATTCAGCCTCTTTAAACATTTCTAAGATGTCATTTTCAATAGGTAAATTTTTTAGTGGTGCAATGTTTGAACCCCCAGTGTTGCCCACCGGTATTTTGCCAACAAAAGACTTAATGCCACCAACCAACAATCTGGGAATTTGACCCATAATTTCATTGATACTTTTAATGCGAAATCCAAATTTTAACATTTTCCAGTGCGCATAGGTATGCTGATAAGGATATGCTTGGCCAATTACATGTGCTCTTTCTAAATGATACCACGAATGCTGAAAATCGCCTTTTTTTAAATGACTGTTGTAATGAGCTAACTCTATGGCATAATAATTTTTAAGAATCTTTGGCATCATCGTATTCATAACTAATTGTTTTTTGCAATGATTGGCATTGGTAAAACAAATATAAGCAAAGTCTTTATGCAAAGCAGTTGCCTCAATAAGTTAAGATGTCAGCTTCTTTTCATTTTCGGTTTGAGGTTTTCCTTTTCCATTTGGTTTTCCCTTACCGGTTTCAATTAAGCTGCGTAAGCTGTTTTGAATATAATTTGTCCAAGAATCTCTGCAAATCTCGAAACATTCGTACTCGGCAACCAAACCTTGATGTGTCATGCGAACTTGGGTTTTTCCATCTATTGTTGAGATATCAAACACTATTTTTGTTCCCGTCCACTCGGTGGTGTCTTCTGTGAACTTAAAATAGTTCTCTTTCACTAACCAAACCACTTTTTCATTGGGAATCATTGTTATGATGTGCATTTTACAACGATGAACATCCTCGTAATGATAATTAAACTCAGCATCTAATTTATCGGTTACGCCTTCAATTTCTTCTGACCACCAGCCACGAACATTGTTAACTGCATTAAATGCTTCTTCTGGTGTTTGGCCTACTAATATGGCTGTAGTGAAATCTTTATTTTCCATAGATTGAAATTTTTTTGATTAAAGATATGGTTTAAGTAAACTTTAATAGGGGTGCAAAACGGACTTTGTAGCGGTGTGGTTTGGACAAGAGTTAAGAGTGGGATTACAAATCTCGAAAAGCACCATGAAATCACCTTCCGTTTATTACTTTTTTATCAACTTGATTAGGAAGATTTCGAATTTCAATCCAATATTCTTCTCTTACATCCTCATCAATGTAAATTGGTAAACGTTCTCCATAAAGCCTGTCTCCACCATCTTTTTTGCAACCAGAAATCCAATAATAATCACCAGTTTCAATATCAAAATAGTTCTCTTTAAAGCCACTTCCATTTAAAGTTTGGAATGTTTTTACGTCATAGTGGATAGATTTACCAGTTTTGGAGAATGTAACCCTTCCAATTTTTGCATTGCCAGTTAAATCTTCCTTATGTTTAATGTACATTATGCGTGTTTTCATTAATTTTATTATTTTCTAGATTATCTATTAAAATTGAAGCGCAAGGTTTGTGCAAAATAATAAGCTTATCCCGTTTTACGCTTTTACGCTTCGCTTCGTCGTACCTCCTTGCTGCAGGGTAACGCTTCAACCGGGGCTAAATGGCAAAGACAGCATTTTATTTTTGGGGTTTGCATAGCTCAAAAAACCTATCAGCGCCTTTTCTGCGTTTCAATCTGTAAAAATCTGCGATAAGTATTTGATTGAGTGAAAGATAGTTAGGCTAAGCCGCGTTGTTATTTTCCATATTTAGTTTTCAAGTCTTTTTCTAAATTATTAAAAACATAATCGTGTTCTTGCTTAACGCCTAATTTCTCCATTGGCTCCCAATAAAATCTTGGTGTAAGTACAGAAGTGTAAGTTGTTATTCTGATCAATTTACAGCTACCATTGCCTACAGGTTCAAAATAATAGATTGCTTGTTTAAAGCCTAACCACTTTCTGCCGATTAGATTATAATCAATAACATCCATTTTCAATACCTTTCCACGTTCTATTTCTGTCACCCTTTCAGTTATTGTGCCACCACCAAAGTCAGCATTGCTTAAACGACCGCCTTTAAAATAACAAGTTCTCAAAGCGCCAACTTCTTCTTTTTCTAATACACATTTTGTTGGTATGGGTAGGTCTAGTTTTAGTAGAAAAGGTTTTTCAGCATCTAAAGTATCAACTGATTTTATTGCATCGTAAACTTGGTTAGGAGTATAGTTGAAGATTTTTTCCGTTTTAACTTCAATGATGGTTTCTTTCTCTTTTTTTAGAAAGTGTTCAGTTGGCGCAGCTATTAAGAATGGGATTAGAGGCAAAAATAAAACAGAAAGTTTGTTTGTTCCTTTGATGAGTTTATAGCGTTTAACCAATAGAGTTATCACATAACCGAGAAATATAAAAGGAATAACTAAGCCAATTGCCATTACAATGCAAATAACTCCTGAAAGTCCGGGTATATAAATTGTGATGAGTAAAAGGATTGTTGTGATAATTGTGCCCCATAGCGCATATTTTCTGATTTTCATGGTACCGATGGCTATACCTAATACAACTGGGAGTAATCCAAATAAAATCCAACTATAGTCTACAAGTCCGAGAAATAGAAAAACGATACCTGTTCCTATAAATATTATGGTTAGTATAATTGAAAGCTGAAAGCTTTTGTCTTTTAAAATCGCATTCATAATTTGATAGTTTTAATTTCTTTTTAGGGTTTGCATAGCAGCACCAAACTTTGTTTTTAAACCCGACAGAAGCGGCAGCCCCTAATTCTTCATGAGGGCTATAGCGAATGGCGGGACTGTATTTGCCACAAGGAAGGAACCGCTCATTTCCATATCCTAATTAAGCTATTTGAAATGAATGCCTATGGTTAAAAACATCGCACCTAAAATGAGTAAACCAAATACAAAGGGCAGGATAAACTTCATCCAAGCATTGTAGCTAACATTAACCATGGTAAGTGCGGGGAATACTGAACCCGTTGGCGTAATTAAAAACATAATGCCTATACCATATAGATAAGAATTTACAACTTCTCTGCCTGGAATGTTTAATAAAATAGCTAATGCACCAATAATTGGCATGGTAAGCACTGCCATGCCCGACGAAGAACTAACTGGAATGGCAAAGAAAAAATAAAATACCATGATCAGTATGATAAATATGATGGGGTTGAAGTGCTGAACTACATGCGATGCATAGTTCAAAATAGAATCACTTACCATTCCGTCGTTTAATACAATGGTCACACCACGAGCTAAGCCTACGATAACTGCTACAATAAGCAGCGATTCCATTCCTTTTGTAAATTCGTGGACAAAAGTTTTTTCACCTGTTCTTTCTATAAGGGCTATTAAAATGGAAGAACCTAAAAACAAGGCTGCCATTTCTATACACCACCAATTAAAATAAATGATACCGCAAATCATACTCACAAAAGTGAAGAGGAATATGAGTAAATAGGCTTTTGTTTTTAAGCTTAGCTTGATGTTTTCATTGTTGTTGGCAACATGTAAATCTAGTGATGAATCTATGTTTCCATCCACTTGATAAACCAGCGAAGCCTTTGGATTTTTTTTAACATTGTCGGCATAACGCAGTAAATACCAAATGAACAATGCAGTTGAGACTACAAAGAATAAAAGTCTTTCGTAAAAGCCATCTAGCCAATTTATGCCTAATGTATTACTAGCAATGATGGTAGAAAATGGATTAGAGAAACTGGCAATAAAACCAACCGCTGCACCGCCAAAAACAATTGCTAGAGGAACAATTAAATCGTAACCTGCTGCCAAAAAGAGTGGTACGAGTACTGGGTAAAATACAATTGATTCTACATCCATGCCATAAGAACCGCCTAGGAAAGAAAATATGGAGGTTAAGATGATAATGAGCAAACGTTCTTTGCCTTTCATGGTGCTGGCGAGATAGGTTACGCCTTTTAACATCGCCCCTGTTTTGTTAAAGACTTGCATAAAGCCACCAATGACCATGATAAACAATACGATGTCTATACTGTCTATAATGCCTTTTATGGGTGCTTGTAATATGGCTACAAATCCTTGTGGTCTTTTGGTATCTTGTTGGTAGGTGTTTGGAATGGATATTGGCTTTGAGATGCTGCCTTGTGTAAATTTCTCTAATTTGATGTTAATGGAAAGGCTGTCTAATGTTTTCTGTGTAAACGGTAAGGAAACCGAACCTGTTTTTGAGTTAACTACAAAAGCCTTGTTATCGTTGTTGGTTAATTTGCTGTATTGCCCTGCTGGTAAAAGCCAAGTGCTAATGGCTGCTATAATGATGACACACATCATTAATGTTGTGGCAGTTGGGAGCGTTAGTTTTTTCTTCATCGTTTGTTGCTGTCGGTTATAACGAAGTTATGGAAAAAAGGAGTTTATGCAATGGGGTGGAGGATTTTGCAACCTTCCTAACAAGCTACGTCATTGCGAGCCTCTGTTTTTCACGGGGCGAAGCAATCTCATTTGGTGTTCTGGGAAGGGGTTGTGTGGTTTTGAGGGTTTACAGAGTTTCAACCTAACACCTCTAATCTGTCATTCCCTGCCTACCGCAGGCAGGCGACTTTGGAGGAATCTATGGGGTAAATTTCAATCTCATTGGGGAAGGCGCCTCGTTTATTTTGTTGATGAACAGTAGCTTACTTTATAGTTGCAGTTACTAACACGGATTACAAATCCTATGATAGGAATTCCAAATTGCAAATCTGCAATAGCTTGATTTAGTGTATACAAAAAAATCGTCTTCTAAAAAACATCAACAAAATTATTGTCGCAATGCAAGCAACGATAAATACTTTTAACATTTGAATTGTAAAGCACAAATCTTGTCCTGTTACTTTTGAAATACATTTGCTTAGATTATCCGTTTCGTATTTCTGACTTACCATTGTATTGATTATTCCAAAAGCAAAAACAGGAATCCCAATAATTGAAAACCAGATTAAAATATAAAATATTATCTTTTTTGTTCGTTTCATTTTTGGTTTTCCTTTTGTTCTTTAAGTTGCTGCTCATCCAAATATATACCAAACCCTCCATAATAAAAAACGCCCTTATTATGCATAAAGGCGTTTTCAAATTCTTATATTAATACTTCTCTACCTCAACCTATCCGCACTTTTCAACAACTTCTCATCATTATTAATTCCTCTAATGGCCAACATACAAAACAGAATAGCGATTACAGGCAAAAACATACCAACGGTAGCATTTGCAGTTTCTAATCCACCTGGAATTTTCTTCGCATATTGACTGCACCAAAAAGATAAACCAATAATTAATACCACATTAGCAATAATGATTTTCTTTTGAATTGCTCTTTTTCTGAAATTAAAAATATTGATGAAACACATTGCTGCGACTGCAATTGTGCTAATTAATAAAGGCAAAAATGCTTCAACCTTGGTCGTCACTTCTCCAGTTTTTTGGTATAAACCTGTTGCTAAGATTTGGTATTCAGTACTTCCCACGGTTGTGGTAACCATAGGCACAAAAAGTAAACAGCTAATGGTTATGGTGGCTAATAGAAGCCATATAGATTGTATTCTCTGTATCATAAATTAAATATTTAAACAAACTTAGTAAAAGATTTAAAGTTTGTAATGTTAGATGGTTGAAATTTTAAATGTTACATCAATGTGGGATTTAATATTGGTCAACATTCAAACATTCTAAGTAGTTTTGCAGCATTGAACTCGCATAGATATTTTATAGAACTTAGTTATAACGGTACTGAATTTCACGGTTGGCAAACACAACCTAACGGGATTACTGTGCAAGAATGCCTAGATAAAGCTTTAAGCGTTTATTTCAGGCAAGAAATAGTTTCGCTTGGTTGTGGTAGAACCGATGCAGGTGTTCACGCTACTCAATTTTTTGCCCACTTTAATGTGGCAGATTTGCCAGTAGAAAAAGTAGTGAATTCCCTCACCGGAATTAATTCTTTACTGCCTTACACCATCGCCGTAAAACGAATTTTTGAAGTGGCCTTTGAAGCTCATGCAAGATTTGATGCCACAGCTAGAGCTTATAAATACCATATTCATTTTGATAAAGACCCTTTCAAGTTAGATAGGTCTTGGTTGTACAAAGGAGATTTAGATGTATCCAAAATGAATAAGGCTGCTCAACTTTTGTTAAACTATATTGATTTTTCTTGCTTCAGTAAGTCAAACACACAAACTTTTACCAACAATTGCAAAATAACCGAAGCTGGTTTTGAGCAGGTAGAAAACAGTTTGGTGTTTACCATAAAGGCCGACCGCTTTTTAAGAAATATGGTGCGAGCAATTGTAGGAACTATGATTTTGGTTGGCAAAGGCGATATAGCCATAGAAGAAGTTTCTAATATAATTGAAGGAAAAAACAGAAGCAAGGCAGGGCAATCTGTTCCGGCTTGTGGCTTATATTTGGTGGCGGTGGAGTATCCTTTTATAGATAATGATAGAATTGTAGAATGAGGGAATGGTTGATTTTTAATAAGAAATTGAACAAATGATTGGATGACTTGTTAACTCACTCATTTAAAATCCATTCATTCAAAATTAAAAAATATGTCTAAAATAACAGGAGATGCGTTTAATGTAGGTTTGCTCAAAAGAGTTTACGATTATGTAAAACCATATCGTGCTACTTTTAGGTTGTCTATCGTGTTAACCATTTTGTTAGCGGCAATTACTCCGGTTAGACCGTTTTTAATCGGTTATACCTTAAATGAGTTTATCCTTAAAAACAACTTTACAGGTTTGGTAGAAATGACAATTTTGATGATTGTTTTGTTGCTAGTACAAACTTTAATCCAATATAGTCAGACGCTGGCAACCAATACGTTGGGGCAATCTGCCATTAAAGACTTGCGAATAAATGTCTTTAATCACATTACTAAACTACGTTTAAAATACTTCGACCAAACACCAATTGGACAGTTAATTACTAGAACTGTTTCAGATTTAGAAACCATTGCAGATATTTTTTCTGAAGGTTTAATTGCCATGGTTGGCGATTTATTACAAGTGATTGTGATTATTGGTTGTATGTTATATATTGATTGGGAGCTAACGATTGTTGTCTTGTTGCCTATCCCTTTTTTAATTGTCGCTACAAGAATTTTCCAGAAGTCTATTAAGGTGGCTTTCCAAGAAATTAGAACAGAAGTTTCTAACCTAAACACTTATTTGCAAGAACACATCAGTGGAATTTCCATCATTCAATATTTTGCTAGGGAAGAACAAGAATATAAAAAGTTTGTTAAAATAAATAAGCGCTATCGCGATGCGAATATCCGTTCAAACTGGTATTATTCTATCTTTTTTCCGGTTGTAGAGTTAATCTCTGCCTTGTCATTGGGTTTGTTAATTTGGTATGGCTCTAGAATGATTTTGAACAAACCATTAGATGTAGAACCTGGAACTATTACTACCTTTATCATGTTCATCAATATGCTTTTTAGACCAATTAGAGAGCTTGCAGATAAATTTAACACCTTACAGATGGGAATGGTTGGAGCAGAACGTGTTTTTAAGGTTTTAGATACTCAAGAAACAACAGAGAACAAAGGAACTTATACGCCAGAAAAACTACAGGGTGCGATCAGCTTTGAAAATGTTTGGTTTAGTTATAATCAAGATGAGGAAGTTGCGGATGAAAATTATGTGTTGAAGGATATTTCATTTGAAGTTAAGGCTGGTCAGACAGTGGCTTTGGTAGGAGCAACAGGTGCAGGAAAATCATCAACCATCAATATTTTAAATCGCTTTTACGAAATACAAAAGGGAACCATCAAGGTTGATGGTATAGCGATAAAGGATTATGAACTCAGTTATTTAAGAAGCAATATTGCTACTGTTTTGCAGGATGTGTTTTTATTTTCAGATACCATTTTCAATAACATTACACTTAACAATCAGGATATTCAGTTTGATGAAGTGGTAGATGCCGCAAAAAAGGTAGGTGCTCACGAATTTATTGAACGTTTGCCTGGTGGCTATCATTACAATGTGATGGAAAGAGGAGCCACACTTTCTGCTGGTCAAGCACAGCTGATATCTTTTATAAGAGCTTTAGTTTATCAGCCTTCTATTTTGGTTTTAGATGAGGCTACATCATCAGTTGATACCGAAACAGAAATGCTTATCCAAAAGGCAATTGATAAATTAATGCAGGGCAGAACATCAATAGTGATTGCTCACCGTTTATCAACCATTCAAAAAGCCGATCAGATTATCGTTTTAGATAAGGGAGAAATTAAGGAAAAAGGCACACATCAAGCTTTGCTTAAATTAGATGGTTACTACAAGAAGTTGTACGATTTGCAGTTTTCATCTGTTGGGATAGCTAAAAATTAATTTAGGGATGAAAAGAATATTTTTAATAGTAATCAGTTTCGTAATAACCATAACTGCTCAGGCACAAAATGCAAAAGGGAGTTTATTCATCATTGGTGGTGGCGATCGCTCAGACGAACTCATTAAACAATTGGTTGCCACTTCAAATTTTAAGGCAAATGATTATATAATTGTTCTGCCAATGGCAAGTGAAATTCCAGATACTGGATTTAAATATATTTCCTTACAGTTAAAAAAGCAGACTAATCTTACCATCAAGAATTTCAATTTCAGCAAGCATGATGTAAATGATAAAAAATGGATTGATTCTTTAGCAGGAGCAAAGTTAATTTATATTTTAGGAGGCGACCAAAACAGATTCATGAAGTCGGTTTTAGGTACACCAGTTTATACGGCTATTCACAAAGCATACAATAATGGCTCTACCATTGCAGGAACAAGCGCAGGTGCTGCGGTAATGAGTAAGTACATGATTACCGGAAAACAATTATTGGATACTGTTTACAAGGAAACCTTCAATAAACTTTGGGATAAAAATGTAGAGTTTGCGGAAGGGTTAGGCTTGTTACAAAATACCATTATCGATCAGCATTTTTTAAAACGGAATAGGTACAATAGATTGATTTCATCCTTAGCGGCACATCCAGATTTAGTTTGTGTTGGCATTGATGAAGGAACTGCAATTATTGTGCATGGTAATAAAGCAACTGTAGCAGGAGATAGTCAGGTGATTAGATTTGCCGTTCCTAAAGGTTTACAAAATACCTCAAAAGGATTAATCAAATTTAGCAATGCAGAATTTGGTGTGTTTACCGCAGGTGATGTAATAACAATTAAGCCTTAAATTATTTACTCAACTCATCTATCAATAAAGTCCTAACTTTAGTAGAGCCTGTTGTTACTGTTTCATCAGATACTACCAAGCCAATTGTAGTGGTTCTTATGTAATTAAGTTTTTGTGTTAAAGCAGGAGTTCCCGAGAATGTAATGTTTTCTCCGGCCTCATCAATGGTGAATGTCCCCGATTTTATAATGGTTTTGTTCGTTTGAAAGTAAGTTCCATCAGCACTAAACACCAATGTGTCAACTGGGTTATAAGCTGTGGTGTCTTTTCTAATTACAGCGGCACTATCTACTTCCCTTATCCTCAACTTTAACGGCCATCTACCTACTAATTGTTGCAAGGCAGCTTGTTTGTCTGTAAGAGCTTCTTTTTTGCAAGCATAAAATGCGAAGGTCACAAAAGCTAAAAGAATAAGTGCAATTTTCGATTTAGACATTTTCCAAAGGTGTTTGTAGGTGTAAAGATAGAAATTAGTTCATTGGTTCAATAGTTTCCCGATAAATCGGGATTTCGCTGAGCTCAACATTTGTTCAATGGTTCATTGGGCTTGATATTTAAGCAATTCAACAATAAAATAATGGAACAATCCAACAATAAGGTCTCATTAGTCATTCAACAATAAAACAATTTAACAATCCAACAATAAAATTGCCTTCTCATCACCGAAAATATTTATATTTCAATTTCTAATCCCATTTCAATGAAGCATATCTTATCCAATTTAACTTTTCAGGTTCTTGTAGCTATATCGCTAGGTGTTTTGGTGGGCGTTTTATATCCTGGCTTTTCATCTTATGCAGAGCTGATTAGTAAAAGTTTTATCAATATGATTAGCATGTTGATTGCACCAATCATATTTTTTACCATCGTTTTGGGTATTGCCCACATGGGTGATATGAAAAAAGTTGGCCGCGTTGGTGGTAAGTCTTTACTTTATTTTGAGATTGTAACTACACTTGCCATTATTATCGGCTTAGTAGTTGCCAATTTACTAAAACCTGGCGTTGGCGTAAATGTGCCGGCAGGCGATGTGAGCAAAATTGCAACTTATACGGCACAAGCCGGAGAAATTAATTGGTTAGAGTTTATAGCGCACATCATTCCCAAGAATATTTTTGAGGCCTTTACCAAAGGTGAAATCCTACAAATCCTGTTTTTTGCCATTCTGTTTGGTTACGGGTTAAGCAAAATGGGAACCGCTGGACATTCTGTGATTTCTACTTTTGATAAGATTTCTAAAGTATTGTTTAACATCATGAAGGTGGTGATGCGTGTGGCGCCAATTGGTGCTTTCGGCGGAATGGCTTTTAGTGTTGGTAAATACGGTTTAGGCACTTTACTGCCTATGATGAAGTTAATGGGCTCTGTTTACTTAACTTGTTTCTTATTCATTTTTGTGGTTTTAAATGGCATTTGCCGATACTATAAGTTTAGTCTTTGGCAATATTTAAAATACATCCGTCAGGAAATTTTAATCGTTTTGGGCACCTCATCATCAGAATCGGTTTTACCAAGTATGATGAAAAAGATGGAAGATATTGGCTGCGATAAATCTGTGGTTGGTTTAGTAATCCCTACAGGTTATTCTTTTAATCTGGATGGAACTGCCATTTATTTAGCAATGGCGGTTATCTTTTTAACCCAAGTTTTTAATATCGACTTAACCCTAATGCAGCAAATTACTATCATGGCAGTATTAATGGTCACCTCAAAAGGAGCTGCGGGCGTAACAGGAAGCGGATTTATTGTGCTGGCAAGTACACTTACGGCTTTAAAAATTATGCCTGTAGAGCACATTGCTATTTTGTTGGGTGTAGATAGGTTCATGAGCGAGGCAAGGGCAATAACCAATATGATTGGAAATGGAATTGCAACAATTGTAATTGCTAAAAGCGAAAACGAGTTTGACCAAGCTAAATACTTAAAAGCCATTAGTCCGGCAGCTATTGAGCAGGCAGAGGAAGAACATTTTTAACCTCACCACAACCCTTTCCTTGAGGATAGGGAGCTATTTGTCATTCAGAGCGCAGCGAAGAATCTCTTTGATAATTAAATTCTGATAAATTTTTTGAGTTTTGTAGTCACCCTGAATTCATTTCAGGGTCTTTCCTGCAAGCCAGATGCTGAAATAAATTTAGCATGACGAAATTCTTATTTCTTTTCGTAAACAATTAAAATAACTAAATCATTATCTGGATTAGGTGCTATGCCGTGAGAACTTCCAGGTCTGGTTAAAATGGCATCACCAGGTTTTACGGCGAATGTCTCTCCGTTCATTTTCATTTTCCCATTGCCACTAATTACGTAATAAATCTCATCTTCCTTTTGCAAGTGATAACCAATCGATGAGCCAGGTTTTAATGTCCTTTTCCTGAAAACAGTTTTTAAACCTTTAGCATTTGCAAAAAAATTAAATCCAATTGTTTTTCCACCGCCATTATGAGTGCCAGGTTCTTCCTTTGCAACAGCCGCATCATTTTGAAGGATGAATTTGCTGGTATCTATGGTTTGTGATTTTGCTGAAAGATTAAAAGCAAACAGAAATGCTACAACAGATAATACACGATAATAGCTATAAGAGATTTTCATAGGTGTAATTTTGGTTGCGATAAATTTAGGCAATTTGTTTTTGCTTGCCAAAAGCATCTGCCTTTGTTATATAAACCCGACAGGCGTGTAGGTATTTGTCATGCTGAGCGAGCTTGCACTGAGCGCAGTCGAAGTGAAGCACAAATACCGCAACAATGGCGGGACTACATTTCCCGAAGAATTACTGACACTGTTTTTCAAAAACTTAGTGTTAATTTTTGCTCTATTTCCCATTTCCCATTCCCCATTTCCTAAAATATAAGAAATTATTTAATTATCTGTGTTTTGCAGTTGACATTCTATTTCAATTAGCTTAAGTTTGCAACACAAAAAATAGATATAATGAGTGTTTTAGTAAATAAAGATTCTAAAGTAATTGTTCAGGGTTTTACTGGTAACGAAGGTACTTACCATGCTGAGCAGATGATAGCTTACGGTACAAACGTTGTTGGTGGGGTAACTCCTGGTAAAGGCGGTCAAACGCACTTAGATAAACCTGTGTTTAACACGGTAAAAGATGCAGTTGATAAGGCTGGCGCTAATGTGTCTATTATATTTGTACCACCTGCATTTGCTGCAGATGCAATTATGGAAGCTGCTGAAGGTTGCATTAAAGTAATTGTTTGTATTACAGAAGGTATCCCTACAAAGGATATGATTGCTGTGAAATCTTACATCAAAGGAAGAGATTGCCGTTTAATCGGCCCGAACTGTCCAGGTGTAATTACTGCTGATGAAGCTAAAATTGGTATCATGCCAGGTTTTATCTTCAAAAAAGGTACAGTTGGTGTGGTTTCTAAATCAGGAACTTTAACTTACGAAGCGGTTGACCAAGTTGTAAAAGCTGGTTTAGGTATTACAACTGCTATTGGTATTGGTGGTGATCCAATTATTGGAACTACTACTAAAGAAGCGGTTGAATTATTAATGAATGATCCAGAAACTGAAGGTATCATCATGATTGGTGAAATTGGCGGTGGCATGGAAGCTGAAGCTGCATTGTGGATTAAAGAAAACGGTACTAAACCTGTTGTTGGTTTCATCGCTGGTCAAACTGCGCCTCCAGGACGTAGAATGGGTCACGCTGGTGCAATTGTTGGTGGTGCTGATGATACTGCTGCTGCTAAAATGAAAATCATGGCAGAATGCGGAATTACTGTAGTGGAAAGTCCAGCAGAAATTGGAGCTGCTATGGCTAATTTGTTAAAGAAATAGATTTCTAACCAAATATAATTTAAGAAGCGTTTCACATTTTGTGGAGCGCTTTTTTGTTACAATAGAGTTTTAGCCACAAAGGCACGAAGAACACAAAGCTATGTAATTTGGGTTATCCCGCTGATTAAACAGATTGCGCAGATTTATTTTTTTTCTGCGTAAATCATTTTTATCTGCGGGTCATTAGCCGCGTTGCCTATCAACTATTGTCTATCAACTAATAACCTCTCCTTCTTTGCGAAATCTTTATTTCTTTACGGTTAACCGACTCGGGACTTCAGACTCAAGACTCCCTTAAAGCTTGACGCTCAAATGAAAATCTACCGTGAATTATTAATTATATTTGTTTGGGTTGTAAGGAAAATCTAAACGTTACGACAAAACGTATATAACCTTACAAAATACACAACACATGAAAACGATGATTAATAAAACATTAATAGCTTTATGCCTGTTAGTTTCTACAAGTGTAATTGCTTGCGCACAAAAACAAGAAAAAACACCTCCATCTAAAACTACTAAAATGGAATACAATAAATTAACAAAAGAAGAAGAAGACGTAATTGTTCGTAAAGGAACAGAATGGGCTGGTACGGGTAAATATGATAAGTTTTTTGAGAAGGGAACTTACATTTGTAAACGTTGTAATGCGCCTTTGTATAAATCAGATTCGAAGTTTGATGCACATTGTGGTTGGCCAGCTTTTGATGATGAAATTAAAGGAGCAGTAAAAAGACATACAGATGCTGATGGACAACGTACAGAGATCGTTTGTGCTAAATGTGATGCACATCTTGGACACGTGTTTATAGGCGAAGGCTTAACAGCTAAAAACACTCGTCACTGTGTAAACTCTATTTCGATGGTGTTTGTGCCAGATAAAAAATAAATCCGATAGTTATCGAATCAATTGTAAAATGCCTTGGTGAAAACTAGGGCATTTTTTTGTGTTTTGTCATTCTGAGCGTAGCGAAGAATCTCTATTGAGAAGGTTAGTTTAGGTTATACAAAGTAATCAAAATCCCGATAAAAAATCATTTTGTATATTTGGCGTCGTTATTGCAATAGCTAAACCAAATATTAACATTACTTATGAAGTTTTTTCTATTCTTAATTTTTGCCTCATTTTCGGTTAGCGCTCAGCAAGCCATACTTACTAAAGCACCAGACACAACTTCTCAAATTATATTTACAACTTACTACGCTAAAAAATTCGAAGGAAGGAAAACCACAAGTGGGGAAAGATATCGTGGGGCAAAGTTTACGGCCGCACATCGGACACTTCCATTTGGTACAATGATTACTGTTAGGAACATTGTCTCTGGCAAAACAGTAACGGTTAGAGTTAATGATCGTGGACCATTTAGTAAGAAGTTTTCACTGGACTTATCGCAGTCAGCTGCCAAAGCCTTAGGTATTTACAGGCTGGGATATGCAAGGGTAGAGATCAGTTATCCTCGTCTAAAATAATTCTGAAATATTGGCTGTTACAACTCATTTTTTAAAATTATTAACACTCAAAAATTTTTGCTAAGTGCTTAAAAAGAAATAATTAGCTTTTTTCTAAGTTGTTTATGACGAAATTCTGATTGGAATTTGCGACTTATCCCACAACATGTTAACAACTTTAGACTGCAAAAAATCGTTCAACTTCTATATTTGTTAAACAAAGTTCTTTAAAACAAACCACTCAAAATATTATTTAAGTACTTAATATTTAGTTGATTAAAAAGCGTGTTAATTTGACGTTTTTCGAAAATCCTAAAAACTAAATAATTTTTGTTGGCGGCTATATTTTGAAGAACAAAGTTTAAGGGAAGCATTCTAAAGTTAAAAATCATACCTATGCAAGACGAGTTATTACTAAAGGAAAACAAAGACCGTTTCGTTCTTTTACCGATTAAGTATCCTGAGATTTGGGAGATGTATAAGAAGAGTGAAGCAAGTTTTTGGACAGCAGAAGAAATTGATTTATCTGACGACCAGAAACACTGGGATAACTTAAACAGCGGCGAGAGACATTTCATTTCTCACATTCTAGCTTTCTTTTCTGCAAGTGATGGTATTGTTAATGAAAACCTTGCAGTAAACTTCATGAGTGAGGTTCAATTGCCAGAAGCTCGTTGTTTCTATGGTTTCCAGATCATGATGGAAAACATCCACGCTGAAACTTATGCTTTGTTAATTGATACTTATATTAAAGATCCAGATGAGAAAGATCGTTTGTTCCATGCAATTGATACTGTTCCGGCAGTAAAAAGAAAAGCAGAGTGGGCATTACGTTGGATTGACAATGGAAACTTTGCAGAACGTTTAGTTGCTTTTGCAGCTGTTGAGGGGATTTTCTTTAGCGGTAGTTTCTGCTCTATCTTCTGGTTAAAGAAACGTGGCTTAATGCCAGGTTTAACTTTTAGTAATGAATTGATCTCTAGAGATGAAGGTATGCACTGCGAATTTGCTTGTTTGCTTTACAGCATGTTAGAGAATAAATTGTCTCAAGAACAAGTTCACGGTATCATCAAAGATGCTGTAGAAATAGAAAAAGAATTTGTAACCGACGCACTACCAGTTAACTTAATTGGTATGAATGCTAAATTAATGCAACAATACATCGAGTTTGTTGCTGATAGATGGGTTCAGGAATTGGGTTACACCAAAATATACAATGCCACAAATCCATTCGATTTCATGGAGATGATTTCCCTACAAGGAAAAACCAACTTCTTCGAGAAACGTGTGGGCGACTACCAAAAAAGTGGTGTGCTAACATCAACTGAAGATAAAGCTGCTGCTTTCTCATTAGATGATGACTTTTAACGTTTAAGGTAAAAAGGTAGAAGACGGAAGGTTAGGGCTCCAGTCTCTACTGATATCTCAATACGCTCTCTAAATAATAAAATTTTAAAACCTGATGCCGCTATTGCAAAATAAGCATCATAATTACTTGTAAAGGATGTTTGTACTAAAAAGAGATGGCCGCAAAGAAGCGGTAAAGTTTGATAAGATAACGGCTCGTATTGAGAAGTTATGTTATGGTTTTAATGCTGAATTGGTTGATCCGATTGATGTTGCTAGAAAAGTGATTGAGGGTTTATATGACGGTGTTACTACTTCAGAACTTGATAATCTTGCAGCAGAAACTGCAGCTTCCCTAACTACTAAACATCCAGATTATGCTTTGTTGGCATCGCGTATTGCGGTTTCTAACTTGCATAAAAACACCGAAAAGTCTTTCTCTAAAACAATGGAGAAACTTTATACCTACATTGACCCTAAAACTGATAAACCATCATCTTTAATTGCAGATGATGTTTGGGAAGTAATCAAAGAAAATGCTGATATTTTAGACAGTACTATCATTTACGATAGAGATTTTGGTTTTGATTATTTCGGTTTCAAAACTTTAGAAAAATCTTACTTGTTAAAAGTTAATGGACAGATTGTAGAGCGTCCACAACATTTGTTTATGCGTGTGTCTGTTGGTATTCACAAAGGTGATATTGATAGCGCCATCAAAACTTATAACTTAATGAGCGAGCGTTGGTTTACACACGCCACGCCAACATTATTCAACGCAGCAACACCTAAACCTCAAATGTCATCATGTTTCTTGTTAACCATGCAAGATGATAGCATTGAAGGTATTTACGATACTTTAAAACAAACTGCTAAAATCTCTCAAAGTGCAGGTGGTATTGGTTTAAGCATCCACAACATCCGTGCAACTGGTGCTTACATAGGTGGCACAAACGGAACAAGTAATGGTATCGTGCCGATGTTGAAGGTATTTAACGATACAGCTCGTTATGTAGACCAAGGTGGAGGTAAACGTAAAGGTGCTTTTGCTATTTACTTAGAGCCTTGGCATGCAGATATTTTCGCATTCCTAGACTTGCGTAAAAACCACGGTAAAGAAGAAATGCGTGCTCGTGATTTGTTCTACGCACTTTGGATTTGCGATTTGTTCATGCAACGTGTAGAAGACAATGGCGATTGGAGTTTGTTCTCTCCAGATGAAGCACCAGGTTTAGCAGATTGCCATAGCGAAGAATTTAACGAACTATATACTCGTTACGAAAAAGAAGGTAGAGCTCGTAAAACAATTAAAGCTCAAGAACTTTGGTTCGCTATTTTAGATGCACAAATTGAAACTGGTACTCCTTATTTGTTATATAAAGATGCTGCAAACAGTAAATCTAATCAGCAAAACTTAGGAACCATTAAAAGTTCTAACTTGTGTACAGAGATTATCGAGTACACTTCTAAAGACGAGGTTGCAGTTTGTAACTTAGCTTCATTGGCTTTACCAAGATTTGTAATCAACGGTGAGTTTGACCACCAAAAATTATACGATGTAACTTATCAAGCTACTTTAAACTTGAATAAAATCATCGATTATAACTATTATCCAGTAATCGAGGCACAAAACTCTAACTTCCGTCACCGTCCAGTTGGTTTAGGTGTACAAGGTTTGGCAGATGCATTTATCTTAATGCGTTTACCTTTCGAGAGCGATGCGGCTAAAGAATTGAACAAAGAGATTTTCGAAACCATTTATTTTGCTGGTATGACAGCATCAGCTGATTTAGCCGCTAAAAATGGTGCTTATGAAAGCTTTAAAGGTTCTCCATTATCTAAAGGTAAATTCCAGTTCGACCTTTGGAATGTGAAACCATCTAGCAATCGTTGGGATTGGGAGGCTTTGCGCAAACGCGTAGTTAAAACAGGTGTATACAACTCTTTACTAGTTGCACCAATGCCAACAGCTTCAACTTCTCAAATTTTAGGTAACAACGAATGTTTTGAGCCATATACTTCAAATATTTACACTCGTAGAGTATTAAGTGGAGAGTTTGTGGTAGTTAACAAGCACTTGTTAAAAGACTTAGTTTCTTTAGGCTTGTGGAACCCACAAATGAAAGATAGAATTATCTTAGCTAACGGTTCAATCCAAGACATTGCAGAAATTCCAGATTACATTAAAGAATTGTACAAAACAGTTTGGGAGATTAAGATGCGTAACATCATAGACATGGCTGCCGATAGAGGTGCTTACATCTGTCAATCGCAATCGCTAAACTTGTTTATCAATGCACCAAATACTTCAAAACTAACTTCAATGCACTTCTACGCTTGGAAAAAAGGATTGAAAACTGGTATGTACTATTTACGTACACAAGCTGCTTCTCAAGCTGTTAAGTTTACAGTAGAAAACCAAGGTGGTAAAGCAATTGAAGCTGTAATTCCTGCAGAAATGACACAAGACCAAGTTGCCGAAGAAATTGTAGACGGACCAACTTGTTCAATGGAAGATGGTTGCATTAGCTGTTCTGGATAAGGTTAGTCCGAAAGCCTGAGGTCCGAAAGTCGGAATGATGATTTTCAAAAAGCATAATATTGTAAGGTTCTGGACGTAAAGTTCAGAACCTTATTTTTTGTTCCTATTTTTGTTAAACGATAGTTCACTATTAAACTAATGTTGAGCGAAGCGAAATCCCGATTTATCGGGTAACTAATGAACCAATGAACCTTTCTTCTACCCATAGCAAACACGAAATCATTCCCTGCGAACGCTGCGGAAATGCTATTGAATGCAAAGCGAATTCCTATACCAAATGCCAATGTAGCGTGGTTCAACTAAGCATTAATGAAGTGCAGCATATCTCTGAATTGTATGACGGTTGTTTGTGCGCCAAATGTTTGTTTGAGTTACAGCAAGAATATCGGGAAACCTTAGTAGGCTAATGGTCTGGATTAGGATTTTTTTGGATACTAAGATTCATAATTGGGGACTATCATTTAACCTATCGGTTGGTGTCTCATCGACCGAAATATGTAATAAGATTTTTTGAAAACGAATGCCAATATTTCATCGAAATTGCAGCCCCGCCATTCGCTTCAATTTTTTTAATCAAACCTCATAGGTTTTAGAAACCTATGAGGTTTTTAAAAAAGTATTTCCGCTTCTATCGGGTTTAATTTACAAAGTTTGTGGTTCTTGTTAACTGTGCAACCCCTCATAGTAGCACAAACCTGCGTAAACTAAACTGGATTGAAGCGGCATCTCCCGATTCTTCATCGGGAATATAGCGTAAAGCCAGACTGACTTTAATCTTGCTACCGCATTTGCTTTTCTAATCATTTTACAAACCTTAAGCCTTCTGCCTTTTACCCTTCCGCCTTTTTTAGTAACTTTGCAACTCAAATTTTATACGGATGAGCAAAGTAAAAGTTGGCTTGGTGCAAATGACTTGTACTAAGGATAAACAAGAAAATTTAGACAAGGCGGTTGTAAAAATTAGGGAAGCAGCGGCAAAAGGTGCGCAGATTGTTTGTTTGCAAGAGTTGTTTACTTCATTATATTTTTGCGATGTAGAAGATTACGACAACTTCGATTTAGCAGAGAAAATCCCTGGTCCATCTACAGATGCTTTACAAGTAGTGGCTAAAGAATTGGGTGTAGTGATTATCGCGTCGTTATTTGAAAAACGTGCAGAAGGTTTGTACCACAATACAACTGCTGTTTTAGATGCTGATGGTTCATATTTAGGAAAATATCGTAAAATGCATATCCCTGATGACCCCGCTTATTATGAAAAATTCTACTTTACACCTGGCGATTTAGGCTATAAGGTTTTCGAAACTAAGTTTGCTAAAATCGGTATCTTGATTTGTTGGGACCAATGGTATCCTGAAGCTTCGCGTATAACCGCTTTAATGGGTGCTGATATCATGTTCTATCCAACAGCAATAGGATGGGATACCACACAAGATGAAGAAACTAACCAAGACCAGTACAATGCTTGGCAAACTATTCAACGTTCGCACGCAGTTGCAAACGGAGTTCCTGTGGTAAGTGTAAACCGTGTTGGATTTGAACAAGAAGGCCGCATGAAGTTTTGGGGTGGTAGTTTTGCTACCAATGCACAAGGTAAACTGCTTTATTTGGGTTCGCACGATAAAGAAGAAACAGAAGTGGTGGAGTTGGATTTAAGTCAAAGTGATTTTATGCGTAAACACTGGCCATTTTTAAGAGATAGAAGAATTGATTCTTATCAGCCAATTACGAAGAGATATATTGATGGGGATTAAGCTTGAAGCTGAAAGACCAAAGACTTAAGCAGTTAAATTCTATTAATAAATTGTCATCCTGAGACTTTCGAAGGATTCAACATAAGAAATTATAATGTCAATTACAGTTATAAATACTTCTGAGCAACCAGAATTTGCGAATTCCCCAAAGAAACAAGGATACTCATTCCCAGCCGAATGGGTTAAACACGAAGCTACTTGGTTAAGTTGGCCTCATAAGGAAGAATCTTGGCCAGGCAAAATCGAAACGATTTACGAGCCTTATTGCCAGTTCATCAAAATTGTAGCAACAGGAGAAAAAGTTCGCATCAACGTAAGGGATGAGGAAATGAAAGCTTTTGCTATTTCAGAATTACAGAAAGTTGAAGCTGATTTAAGTCAGATTGAATTTTACTTTAACGAGAGTAATGATGCTTGGTGCCGCGACCATGGACCTGCATTTGTGGTTAAAGGAAATGAAAAAGCAGTTGTAGACTGGGGTTATAATGCTTGGGGTGGGAAATATCCACCATTTGATTTAGACGATGTGATACCGACTAAAATTGCTAAACACTTTAACTTGCCTTTATTTACGCCTGATATTGTAATGGAAGGTGGTTCAGTTGAGTTTAATGGTGCTGGAACAATTTTAACTAGCACAGCTTGTTTGTTAAATGAAAACAGAAATCCTCATTTAAATAAAGAACAGATTGAAACTTATTTAAAAGAGTTTTACGGTGCCGAGCAAGTTTTGTGGGTAGGAGATGGAATTGTTGGAGATGATACCGATGGCCATATTGATGACATCACTCGTTTCGTAAATGAGGATACTGTAATTACTGTTCTAGAAAGTAATCCCTTTGACGAAAACCACATTTTACTGGAAGAAAATTATCAGGCGTTAAAAGAAATGAGGTTGTTAGATGGTAGGCCATTAAACATTGTCAAATTGCCAATGCCATCACCAGTAATTTATGAGGATACGCGTTTGCCAGCCTCTTATGCTAATTTTTACATTGCTAATGCAGCAGTCATTGTTCCAATTTTTGGCGATGTAAACGACCAGAAAGCTTTAGATATTATTCAAGGGTGTTTTCCAGATAGACCAGTTATTGGTATTAATTCCGTAGATATTATTTGGGGATTGGGGAGTTTTCATTGTTTGAGCCAACAGGAACCTGCGGTTTAGTTCACTGTTGTCAGTTGGGAGTTAGCAATTTTTGGTATAGACCAAACAATATAACAATCAAACAATTTAACAATATCTCTATGGCGATTGTCATCCTGAGCTTGTCGAAGGATAATAGTTAAAAAACATAAATTCAACAATTTGGCAACTATCCATAACTATTTTGTCTATATATTAGAATGTGCAGATAAAAGCTACTACACTGGAGTTACAAATGATTTGGAAGTAAGATTATTGCAACATAACAATGGAGAAAACCCACTAGCTTACACTTATTCTAGAAGACCATTAATTTTAAGATACTTTCAAAGATTCGATTATATAGAACACGCTATTGAATTTGAAAAACAAGTAAAAGGTTGGAGTAGGAAAAAGAAAGAGGCGCTATTTTTAGAAGATTGGAATGAAATAAAAAGATTATCTAACCTCAAAAAGAAATAATAACTTTGATAATTATATAAACCAAAAATGTCACCCTGAGCTTGTCGAAGGGCAGCATTATTTTATAAACTCAGCTTCAGGTCTTCAACAAGCTCAGACTGACAAAACTTATTAAAATGAAATTACTAGAAGGAAAAACAGCACTAATTACTGGTGCATCAAAAGGAATAGGTCGCAAAATAGCCGAAAAATTTGCAGAAGAAGGTGCTAACGTAGCATTTACTTATCTATCGTCTGTAGAAAAAGGACAAGCTTTAGAACAAGAATTACAAAGCTTTGGCACACAAGTAAAGGGTTATCGTTCTGATGCTTCTAAATTTGATGAAGCCGAAAAACTAATTGCTGATATCATGACAGATTTTGGTTCGATTGATATCGTGGTTAACAATGCTGGTATTACAAAAGATGGTTTGTTAATGCGTATGACAGAGGAAAACTGGGATGACGTGATGAACGTTAACTTGAAATCTATCTTCAACGTAACTAGAGCTGTAACTAAAATCATGATGAAAGCCCGTAAGGGAGTATTCATTAACATGAGTTCTATTGTTGGTGTAACTGGTAATGCTGGTCAGGCAAATTATGCAGCTTCGAAAGCAGGTATCATTGGTTTCACTAAATCAGTAGCTAAAGAATTAGGTTCTCGTAACATTCGAGCAAACGTTGTGGCGCCTGGGTTTATCCGTACAGAAATGACTGAGGTTTTAGACCCAGCAGTTGTTGCAGGTTGGGAAGCAGGTATTCCACTTAAACGTGCAGGTGAAACTGAAGATATTGCCAATGTTTGTGTGTTTCTGGCATCGGATATGAGTGCTTATGTAACTGGACAAACTATTTCTGTTTGCGGCGGAATGCTGTAATAGAGGTAGAAGTAATAAAGGTAGAAGGCGGAGGGTTTATTTATCTCGTCATTGCGAGGAACGAAGCAATCTCCTCTTTAATAATATAAATGCATAGTTATTAATTTAGCTATGCATTTTTTATTAATCTATCGGTCGGTGTCTCACCGACCGAAACTTAATGGGAATGCTATATTAATTTCATTAACTGAATTTAATGACGACAAAGAAAATAATTCTTATAAGCTGTGGGATTTTTATATCAGTTCTATTAATTACTTCTGAATTTTCTGCTTCTGCTGATGGTAATAACCTTATCGGTTTTCCATTCACTTTTTATGCATATCTAGGTGGAAAGAGATTTCCAGAACCTGAAACTAGACATAGCTTTAACTTAATTGCGCTATTACTGGATATATTAATTGTTTTTGCAATTCCTTTTTTTGCTCTCTCTTTATATCAACGAAAAATAAAAGATAGAAAGGAAAAAATGAATTAGCCCTATCGGTTGGTGTCTCATCAACCGAAATTCAGTAATTTTTAGCAATGGTTTCGGCAGGTGGAGACACCAGCCGATAGGACGAAAGCTGTAGGCTTAGAACGTTACAACCTTTCAACATTCCAACAACCTCAACCTACTTCACTACATAACTCCCTTTTACCTGCGTAACTTTCGCTAGTTGTTTATCCTTCTCAAAAGCTAGATAACCTTTTTGTAAAGTTTGCCAAAAGGCAACTTGCAGCGGATATTGAGCACCGTATTTCTTCATATTAGCGTCAGTCATTTTAAAAGGATAAATGCTAACGGGAATATCTCCTTGTCCAGCATTTCTAGCTTCAACTGCCAATACATAAACCTCTTTGATTTTTTCATCAGTTAAAGGAATGCAGCCTATCGTTACACAATTCCCGTGAATGTAAATATCGCCCCCAGTTTTATTCCCTTTTCCAGTTCTCGCCACATCAACTTTGTTTGGGTAATCTAAGCCCAATGATAAGTGAAAATTACTCATCGGATTAAATACATTGATTTTGTAAAAACCCTCTGGTGTTTGCCCATCGCCTTCAATTACCTTCGGACCAATTGTACCAGAATGTGCACAGAAATCATAAGTCTTAAATAATTTGTATTGAGATTGATTAGCTGTTTTTAACCAAATTTCTAATTTTCCTTCAGTTTTATAAGCGGCCATATAAATTTCAAAAGGGCCATTATAACCTGCACTTTGTAAGTTTTTTTGTAGAGACGACCACTTATCAGCATAGGCATTTCTAACTCTTTCAAACTTTAACTGTGCAGTTTTAAAATTATTTTGAGCCAATGCAGGAGTAGTCATTATTAAAAGTAATATTATTTTGAATAGCTTAATCATGTTGTTTTTGGATTTGTAGATGAATTTCGACTAACAAATTACTTAAATCTCCATTTCCTTTTAAATACTAAGAAATAAGTAATTTTTAATTCAATAATCCACAAACAAATTACGATGATTTTTTTAGAAAATTAGCATCTTTACGTTTAAGCTTATGAGTAATTTTTTCACAGCAAACTCCATTTTAACTTTTTTAGCCTGCCTGCTGCTAGGTGGATTATATGCTTGGGTTTTATATGGTACAAATAAAAGCTTAAATCAGAATTTAAAATATGGATTAGCTGCCCTCAGAATTTTAGTAGTAACTACAATTACTTGGTTACTGTTTGCTCCTTTGGTTAAGCGAATTTCTTATACCCCTGAAAAGCCAATCATTGTTGTAGCACATGATAATTCTATTTCAGTCGCAGCGGTTGAGCCAGTGGGTTTTAATGAGGCGAAATATCAGGAAGATTTACAAAAACTAACAGAACAACTTTCTAGTAAATATGAAGTAAAAACATACAGTTTTAGCGATAGCGTGAAAGCTGGATTAGATTTTACTGGAAAGGGAAAGTTAAGTAATGCATCTGGCTTGATTAATCAATTAAATGATGAACTGCTCAATAGAAATGTGGGTGCGGTAATCATTGCCAGCGATGGTATTTTTAATCGTGGAGGTAATCCCTTGTACGAACTTAATAAAATAAAAGCGCCTATTTATACCATTGCCATGGGCGATACCATTGCAAAACGTGATGTATTGATTGCCAATGTAAACTACAATAACTTGGTTTATTTGGATAACGAGTTTACACTAGATATTCAAGTTCAAGCTTACGAAAGCAAAGGAGAGACCGCACAATTGTCGGTTTCAGAAAATGGTGTCAAGGTTAAACAACAAAGTGTTGGCATTAACTCCAATAGCTTTGTACAGGATTTGCAAGTAAAACTGAAAGCTAACAAAATCGGTGTGCAGAAGTATACAGTTAGTGTTTCTTCAGTTAAGAATGAAATTACCACGAAAAATAACAGTCAGACAATTTTTGTAGAAGTAATTGATGCTCGTCAAATGGTCTTATTAGCTGCTGCAGCTCCACATCCGGATATTGCAACACTAAAACAAGCTATTGAACTTAATAAACATTACGAAGTTACTGTTGCATTGGCAGATGAGTTAAATGCCATCGACCCAAATAAATATAGTTTAGCCATTCTTTATCAATTACCTGGCAATACAAATGTTGCAGCTAGCTTAATTGGTAAGTTGCAAGAAGCCAAAATTTCCCTTTGGTATATTTTAGGTGCTCAAAGTAATGTAGGTGCCTTTAATCAAGTGCAAAAATCATTAAGCTTTAGTAGGGCAAATGGTGCTATTCAAGAAGTTTTCCCATATCCAGACCCTAATTTTACAGCCTTTAATTTAGATGCAGCAGCTCTAAAACAATTGAATGATTACGACCCATTGCAGTTGCCCTTTGCTAATTTAGGCATCAACGGAAACTATACGGCAGCTTTAAATCAGAGGATAGGAAAGATTAACACACAAACACCTTTGCTGTTTTTTACTGAAAGTAATGGTCAAAAACTAGGATTTTTAATAGGGGAAGGAATTTGGAAGTGGAAACTAGAAGAAGCCAAGAATGAGCAAAGCTTCCCACTGGTTAATGAACTCATTTCTAAAACTATCCAGTATCTTTCTGTTAAGGATGATAAAAGGAAGTTTAAGGTTTACGGTAGCAAGAATACTTACGAAGAAAATGAAAATGTAGTATTGAATGCCACTTTGTATAACGATGCTTATGAAGCTGTAAATACGCCAGATGTAAATGTTCAGATTAAAAATGGTGATGGTAAAGTCTTTAATTATACCTTTTCGAAATTTGGTGTGGCTTATCGGTTAGACGCCGGAACATTACCACAAGGGAATTATACATACATCGCTAGTACGAGTTTAGGAGACAAGAAATATACTGCTTCTGGAGCATTTTATGTAAATGCATTAATTGCAGAGTACCAACAGACAACAGCTAATCACCAGTTATTATATACAATGGCACAACAAAGTGGTGGTAGAATGGTTATGCCTGCTAATTTGTTAAGCATAGCTGATTTATTGGAGAAAAGCGGACAAGTAAAAACCATAAGTTACGAAGACAGGAAATATGAAGAATTGATTAGCTTGAAATGGTTATTCGCTTTAATCATCATATTTTTAACTGCTGAATGGTTTTTTAGAAAACACAATGGCGAAGTATAATGGAAATAACTACCACATACGCAATTGAGATATTAGGAACGATTTCCTTTGCCATCTCTGGTACTTTTGCCGCCATGCAGAAACGATTAGACCCATTTGGGGTATTGATTATCGCTTTTGTAACTTCTATTGGTGGTGGAACGGTGAGAGATTTGCTACTTGGAGATACGCCGGTAGCTTGGATGCGTGATGTAAATTATTGTTTGCTGATTTTAGTAACGTCCTTACTTACCATCTTCTTTAAAAGTCAGATTAAAAAATTTAAAATCACTTTGTTCCTCTTTGATTCTCTTGGACTTGGTCTATTCACCTTGGTAGGCGTGCAAAAAGGAATTGTATTTGGATTAGACCCTGGTATTTGTGTTGCACTAGGTACCATTACAGGATGTTTTGGTGGAGTAATTAGAGATACACTTTTAAATACCATTCCACTTATTTTTAGGAAAGAGATTTATGCTACTGCCTGTATTTTAGGAGGAATATTATATTTCGCCCTGCTTTATTTTAACCTAAAAGCCGATGTTGCCAAGATTATTGTTATTGCCTTTATCTTTACCCTAAGAATTATAGTTGTACGCTATAAATTGGCATTGCCTAAATTTGGATACGGATAAAAATGGAAGATGTAAAAGGAGAAATGTAAGATGGAATTGAATATTTCAAGGAATTATACTAATGAAACATCATCTTGTAAATCAATTAATCCTAGAATCCTGATAAAGATATTCTTGTAGTTTGCCTTTTAGATTAGCGTCATTCAATTGCCAAAGTTCTTTAGACCACCTTGTTTTATTTTCTTGTTTATTTAAGTAAGGAAGTACGATTCCCATTGTCCCTAAAATCAATGTTTTTTGATCTTTAACGCTTGGGTTATCAAGGGTGAATTTTGTTAATCCGGCCATGTACATTAGCATTAAATCAGAATCGGTGTTAAAGAAGTTGGTTTCTTTTTCTTCTAAATAGAAAGTATAGTCAGGTGTGCCATTCATCCATTTAAGCAAAAACTGTCCTGCTTCTGTTCGCGATTTGTTTTTTTTGTCTATAGGTGTGTGAAATAAATAATCAGTAACCTTAAAAACCAAAGTTTCAGTTCCCTTAAACTGTGATCTTTTGCTTAATTTGATATTTTTTAGATTAGGAAGCTCTTGAGAAAAGGAATTACAGATGTTTAGAGAAAACAAGAAAAGTAAAATTACTTTTTTCATATATGTTATATCAATTAGTATTCCTTTTAAAGCGAATATAGTGCTTTGGAACAAAATTTTAACAATAAATAAGGCAAAAGGTTTAATTTTTTACGGTGTCGCTCTTTACAATAACAAAAACATCCTCATTGTCCTTTTTCATAAAGTATTTTTCACGAGCAAACTTTTCAACAGTATTTAGGTTGCTATCAAGTTCTGCTAAATCTTTCTTTACGTCGGCGGTTTCTTTAGTGTAGAAGTCTTTTTCTTGTTGTAGCTTGTTTACTGCTGTGCGATATTCATACTGAGAAAGCATATCATTCTTGTCAAAAAACAGCATCCATACCGCAAAAGCAACAATGGCTAAGAAATATTTATTGCGTAAAAGTTCTAATAGCTTTTTCATGACTTTTTAGATATGAGATATGAGATGTTCGATTTGAGATAAAAACTCACATCTTCTAAGCAAATATAGTATTAAATAAAAACATCCGAAGATTTAAAATCTTCGGATGTTTCACAAATAAGTTTTTCAACTTATTAACATCTCATTCCCCTTTAGGGGATTTAGGGGTTATTTTTTTGCGTATTTAAAGTTCTTACCAATAAAACGTGCAGAATCACCTAATTCTTCTTCTATACGTAGTAATTGGTTGTATTTTGCAATCCTATCTGAACGTGAAGCAGAACCTGTTTTAATCTGGCCACAGTTTAAAGCAACAGCTAAATCTGCGATCGTAGTGTCTTCAGTTTCACCACTTCTATGACTCATTACAGAGGTATAGCCACTGTTTTGAGCTAAACTAACTGCATTAATGGTTTCTGTTAAAGAACCAATTTGGTTAACTTTTACTAATATTGAATTTGCAGTATCTGTGTCAATACCTGTTTGTAAACGTTTAACGTTAGTTACAAATAAATCATCACCAACTAACTGAACTCTATCTCCAATTTTCTCGGTTAATAATTTCCAGCCCGCCCAATCATTCTCATCCATGCCATCTTCAATAGAGATAATTGGATATTTTGCAGAAAGTTCAGCTAAATATTCTACTTGTTCAGCACTTGAGCGAATTGCTCCAGTAGGACCTTCGAATTTAGAATAATCATATTTTCCATCTTTATAAAACTCAGATGATGCGCAATCTAATGCTAAACAGATATCAACTCCTGGTTTGTAACCAGCTTTTTCAATCGCTTTTAATACAGTTTCAACAGCATCTTCAGTTCCATCAAAAGTTGGAGCGAAACCACCCTCATCACCAACAGCAGTTGATAAACCCCTGTCGTGTAAGATCGCTTTTAAGTTATGGAAAACTTCTGTACCCCAACGTAATGCTTCAGAGAAAGAAGGAGCACCAACTGGCATGATCATGAACTCTTGGAAAGCAATAGGAGCGTCAGAGTGAGAGCCACCATTGATGATATTCATCATTGGAATTGGTAAAGTGTTTGCGTTTACACCACCGATGTAGCGGTATAAAGGTTGTCTGCTTTCTGCTGCTGCTGCTTTTGCTACTGCTAAAGAAACACCTAGTATAGCGTTTGCACCTAAGTTTCCTTTGTTTTCAGTGCCATCCAAGTCAATCATTAACTTGTCTATTAAATTCTGTTCAAAAACATCAACACCTTGTAAAGCCTGAGCAATTTTAGTGTTTACATTTTCAACCGCCTTTAAAACACCTTTACCCATATAGGTTTTTTTGTCGCCATCACGCAATTCAACTGCCTCATGTTGACCAGTACTTGCACCTGATGGAACAGCTGCACGGCCCATTTGGCCATTTTCTGTAACTACTTCAACTTCTATTGTTGGATTACCTCTAGAATCAAGGATTTGTCTTGCGTGGACATCAATTATTAAACTCATTTTATTTTGGTTTTGATTAAAAATTGCCCTTAGTGTAAAAAGTACAATTAGCTAGGGCGTACCCAAAGTTAAAATAATTTTTAAATTATAAGTTATAGATAGTTCTATTTTTTTAAAAAGTAGCTTCTTAATAGAAGTAGGCCAATGAGTTGCATAAAAAAAGCCCCAATATTGGAGCTTTTTAAATTTAAAATATGGTGGCCAGCTTTTTATTTTTGACTGTTTTCATCATGGTTAATCATCCAGTTAATGCCAAACTTATCGGTAAACATTCCAAAGTACGCTCCCCAAAATGTTTTGTTCATTGGCATGGTAACCGTACCTCCGGCAGACAGACCTTCAAATAGTTTATCAGCTTCAGCTATGCTATCAGTATTAATAGAAATGGAGAAATTATTTCCAACAATTGTTGTCTGGCCAAATGCCTCAGAACTATCACTACCCATTAATATGGTTTCAGCACTTATAGGCAAAGAGACATGCATGATTTTTTCACCATCTTCTTCCGATACGGGGTCACAGCCTTCTGAAGGTGGCATATCTTTAAATTTCCCTATGTAAGGGAATTCACCGCCAAAAACTGATTTGTAAAAAGTAAATGCTGCTTCGCAATTACCATTAAAAGTTAAGTAAGGATTAATAGTTGCCATATATGTTTGTTTTGTTTGATTTTTAAATTTAGTCTTTAATTGCAAAAAAACATTTATAAACTATTCCTGCTAAAATAGCACCTACAATTGGAGCTAACCAAAATAACCATAATTGGTTTATTGCTTCTCCACCAACAAAAATAGCTTGACTAGTACTTCTTGCTGGGTTAACTGAAGTGTTGGTTACAGGAATACTGATTAAGTGAATTAAAGTTAAACATAATCCAATTGCTAAACCTGCAAACCCTTTTGGTGCACGTTCATCGGTGGATCCTAAAATTACAATTAAGAATATAAAAGTTAAAACTATTTCTGTTATTAAAGCCGCTAACATGCTGTAATGACCTGGAGAGTTTTTACCAAAACCATTTGTGGCAAAACTTCCTATGTCGCTTCCGTTTCCTCTGCTAATCACATATAAAATTGCAGCTCCAGCAATGCCTCCCAATACTTGAGCTATAATGTAAGGTAATAGATTTTTTGTTTCTAAACGTCCAGCAACCCAAGCACCCACCGAAACCGCAGGATTTAAATGTGCGCCAGAAATGTGCCCAAAAGCATAAGACATGGTTACTACCGTTAAACCAAACGCCCATGCAACTCCAACATAGGCAATGCCATTTCCCGGAAAATTACAAGCTAATATGGCACTACCACATCCGCCAAATACTAACCAGAAAGTTCCAATAAATTCTGCTACTAATTTTTTCATTTTTTATTTAGTTAAGTGTTCAAAAAGTAAGAGTGCTTAACTAAACTCAAATGATTTCGCAAAATGCTAGGTGTTCATTTTCTGTTTAGCCTCTATCCACCAAATGAGTTCGTTTACAAAAGAAGAAGCTCGTTTATTGGTAGCTTCTTCATCATTCGGTTTGCCATTTTCGTCAAATGTTTTTTCTACTGTAGCAACTGGAAACATTGCAGGAACCGTTAATGCCCCAATTTTCCATAAACTGAATTGTATAGAAGTGATTACTTGTGTGCCGGCAAATGCACCAGCCGAAACTGTGGCAATTGCAATTGGCTTACGTTTCCATTCTGCATACAATAAATCAATAGCATTTTTCAAACTAGCTGGATATCCACCATTGTACTCAGGAGTTACAAGGATAATACCATCACTTTTAGTAACCTCATCTGCAAATGAAAGCATCGCCTCACTTGGGTTTGAAATAAACCTTAAACGTTCCTCGAAAATCGGAAAATCGTATGCTTTTAGGTCGATGATTTTAACATTAGCCAATTGATTTTCCTCTAAGTAGTTTTTGAAATAAAGTGCAACGCGATGGCTATTTCGCCCATTTCTTACACTGGCGGATAGGATGGAAATATTTTTCATTCCCGAATCTATTATTTAATTTTCTTAAAAACTATAAAGCTAGATTTTTAAGCAAACAAATCTTAAAACAGAAATTTTTCCGTCAATCAGATTTAAAACCATATGGGGATTTTATTGCTCGAATAAGGTTGTTTTTATCCCCAAATGTTGTTAAATAAAAAAGGATGATAGGCTTTATAATCCTATCATCCTTAAATCTTAAAAATCCTAATCAAGACAATAGCCTATTCCCATTTAAAAGTCTTAACAGCTACTGCATAAATTCCGATTCCCCATAACACTAAAATTAATATTTGATGTTTTACATCCCAAAGGCCAGCGCCTTCAAAAGCAACTTGGCGCATCGCATCGTTTAAATAGGTTAGTGGTAATGCCCTGCTAATTGGTTGTAGCCATGTTGGAAACGCATCTACAGAGAAAAATGTTCCTGATAGTAAGAATTGAGGCAGGGTAATAATGTTAGATATAGGAGGGATAGTACTTTCGCTTTTAGCTAGCCCAGAGACCACAAAACCAAAACCCATGAAAACGATGACACCCATTGTAGCTAAAACGAGCATATTTATAACCGTAGTAGCACCATGTATAAGTGTAAACTTAAATCCAAAGTGCCCAATTAAAATAATCACCAATGCGCCCAATAATGCAAACCCGATACGAGCAATACCTTCACCCAACACAATGCTCGAACGTCTAACAGGGGTTGCAAAGAATCTTTTAATTACCAAATTCTGGCGTAAACTAAAGAATACGAATGCTGTTCCGAATACACCTGTACTTAATAAAGAAAAGCCTAACTGACCTGGTAAAATAAAATCTATCTGGCGGTACACTCTTGCAGTTACGGTTGTTGCCTGTATTTCTGTAATGGTTGGTTTTAGGTTTTGTGTATTTAAATTATAAGTAACTTCATTTAATATCGATTTTAAAATACTTCCCTTATCCATTGAAGCAGATGTATATTTTACATTTGTAATAAATGCAGGTAGTCCGGCTGGATTTTTCTCCACGTCAATAATTGCATCATAATCGCCTTTTTCTAAGCCCTTGTTTATGGCGGAAAGGTCGGTACTTTTAGAAAACCTAATTACTGATATTTTTTGCAGTGACTTAATAATAGGATTGTTTAAGTCTGAACCTGGTTTTACGGCTAAATCTATTTTCGTTCCCCCGCCTCCTAAAAAGCCAAAAACAAGGATGAATATTAAAGGAAATGCTAGTGTAAATACTACTGCAGAAGGACTGCGCATGATTGACCTGAAACTAGCTTTTGCTAAGGCTAAGGTAGCTTTTGTATGACTATATGGTGTTTGCATTTTGTTTAGTTGAAAGGTTAATGAGTTAAAAAATGAATATTAATCTATTTATCTTCACGCCATTCTTGGCCGGTTAGGTTAATAAATACATCTTCTAAATTGGCTTTTTTAACTTCTTTTTTACGTTCAAAGCCACTAGCTACCAAATCGTCTATTAATTTGTCTGGCGTATCTAACGCGATAATCTGACCGCGTTCTACAAATGCAACACGGTCGCAAAGTTGCTCAGCCTCATCCATATAGTGAGTGGTAATTACAACGGTTGTTCCCGCTTTACGGATTTCAGTAATCAAATCCCATAAATTCCGACGAGCTTGTGGGTCTAATCCTGTAGTTGGTTCATCTAAAAAAATAATCTTTGGCGAATTAATTAAAGTCGTAGCGATAGAAAAGCGTTGTTTTTGTCCGCCAGATAAAGCTTTGTATTTAGCTTTTGCCTTGTCTTGAAGATTTACTTTCTCCAACATTTCCATTGGTTTTACACTAACGCCATACAACCCAGAAAACAATTCGAGTAACTCAACTAAATTTAGGTTTGGGTAATACCCCGCTGCTTGTAATTGTACACCGATGATTCGTTTTATGGCATTTGCATCAGTATCAACGGAAAAGCCATCAACAATTACTTCGCCAGCTGTTTTTTGGCGTAAGGTTTCTATAATTTCTAAGGTAGTAGTTTTACCAGCCCCGTTCGGACCAAGCAACCCAAAAATTTCATTTTCGTAAACTTCGAAACTTAAGCCTTGTACCGCCTTAAAGTCATCATAGTTTTTTACCAGGTCTTTAACACTGATAATGACATTCTTCTTTTCCATTGTTTAGTTTTTGTTTTGAGAGCTAGAGGCTAAAGATAACAACATAGCCGTTCCATTTCTATAAATCTAAAGTAACAAGGTTTAGATGAATAGAAAATGAATTTTATCTGACTGGCAGTAAAATGTCGATAAAATGATGATTTATCAGGATGAATGGGAATTGGTCTTGATTAGGATTTGTAGGATAAAAAGATTTTAAGATAATAGTTGCTGAAATAAAACTTAGATGAACAAATTGTAATAAAACAAGTCTTTCCTAAACCCTAAATTGTCTTGACTAGGATTTGTAGAATTGGAAAATTTTAGGATTAAAAAAATCTTATCATCCTTAAATCTTAAAAATCCTACTTCAGACTAATTACCAAGCCAACTCACCCTTCATCAAGTCAACAAAATCATCAAATAAGTAACGAGAATCATGTGGGCCTGGAGACGACTCTGGGTGATATTGTACCGAGAATGCTTTTTTGCCTTTTACACGAATCCCTTCAATCGAATCATCATTTAAGTTAACGTGAGTGATTTCTACTTTGTCAGATTTTCTAACTTCATCAGGTATTACACCAAAACCATGGTTTTGAGAAGTAACCTCGCAGTGGTCTTTAATAATGTTTTTCACAGGGTGATTTAATCCTCTATGACCGTTAAACATTTTCATTGTACCAATTCCGTTTGCTTCAGCCAATAATTGGTGACCTAAACAAATTCCGAATAATGGTTTATCAGCTTCTAAAATAGATTTAACAGTATCAATTGCATAAGCCATTGCAGATGGGTCACCAGGACCATTTGAAATGAAATAGCCATGTGCTCCCCAATCGTTCATCTCTGCGAAAGTAGTTTTTGCAGGATAAACCTTGATGTAAACATCTCTATCATCAAAGTTGCGTAAGATATTGGTTTTGATGCCTAAATCTAAAGCAGCAATTTTATAGCTAGCATCCGGATTACCGTAATAATATGGCTCAGTAGTAGAAACGTGAGATGAAAGTTCTAATCCATCCATATCAGGTACTTCTGCCAATTTCTTTTTTAATTCTTGTAAATCAGTAATTTCTGATGAGATAATCGCATTCATCGCTCCTTTATTTCTAATGTGGCGAACTAAAGCACGAGTGTCAATTTCAGAAATACCAACTATATTCTCGTTCTGGAAATTATCTTGTATAGATTCAGAAGCCTCTTTTCTGCTGTACAAAATGTTGTAGTTTTTACAAACTAAACCAGCAATTTTAATAGAACCAGATTCTATTTCTTCTTTGTGAATACCGTAGTTGCCAATGTGTGCATTGGTTGCCACTAAAATCTGCCCAAAGTAAGATGGGTCAGTAAATACTTCCTGATAGCCAGTCATACCTGTATTAAAGCAAATCTCGCCAGTAGTAGTTCCGATTTTTCCGGCAGCTTTGCCATAAAAAACAGTGCCGTCGGCTAATAATAAAATTGCAGGTAACTTGGTGTAGTTAGTCATTTGTATTACAATAAGGGTTAGATAAAAAAAGAGAAAAAATGATGGAATTCTTAACGGATATGCCGTTTTTGAAGGATGTTAAAGAAGTCTGACCGAACTCATTCATTTCAGGATACAAAGGTAGGTTTTTCAATGGTTTTTTCAAGATATTTTTTGAAAAAAAGTATTGCGTATTGCGATATACATATTTAGATGTAATTTAGAAATAGGTAATAGATAAGTTTTCTTATGCCGCGTTTTTTCAATCTCTATTTACTATTCACTATTTCCAATTATTAAATAATAAAACCTAATTTTGCCTAACAAAACAAAGAACATGTCTGTAAACAAAGAAATTAAGCGGATTACCACGCATATCTTACAAGAGATGAAACAACGTGGCGAAAAAATTGCCATGTTAACCGCTTACGATTATTCGATGGCAACCATTTTAGACGACGCTGGCTTAGATGTTTTATTAGTTGGCGATTCGGCTTCAAATGTAATGGCTGGTCACGAAACCACTTTGCCCATCACGTTAGACCAAATGATTTATCATGCACAAGGTGTAGTTCGTGGTGCTAGTCGTGCTTTTGTAGTAGTAGATTTGCCTTTTGGTTCTTATCAAGGTAATTCTAAGGAAGCTTTAAATTCTGCCATCAGAATAATGAAAGAATCTGGCGCACATGGCGTAAAGTTAGAAGGTGGTGCAGAAGTTGCAGAATCAATTCAACGAATTATTACTGCAGGCATACCTGTAATGGGACATTTGGGTTTAACTCCTCAATCTATTTATAAATTCGGAACATACACTGTTAGAGCTAAGGATGAAGAAGAAGCCAATAAGTTAAAGACTGATATTTTAGCTTTACAAGAGGCTGGATGTTTTGCGGTTGTGTTAGAGAAAATTCCTGCAAAGCTGGCTAAGGAAGTAACAGAAAGTATCCACATTCCAACTATCGGTATTGGCGCTGGACCAGATTGCGACGGACAGGTTTTAGTTGTTAACGATATGATTGGCTTAACAAAAGGATTTAGACCACGTTTTTTACGTCAATATTTAGATTTATATGAAGGGATTTTAGGAGCAGCACAATCCTATATCAAGGACGTAAAAGCTAAAGATTTCCCGAACGAGAAAGAACAGTATTAAGTTGGGAGTTGGGCGTTTGAAGTTAATTTGAAAAGCAATTTCAGTGCTCTTCGGAAAAATCAGTCCCGCTTTTCATTTCAATCTTTTTGTTATTGTCATCCTGAGCTTGTCGAAGGATCTGCAACAAAAAGTATTTGCATTACAATCAGGTTTATAAAACACAAAACAGTAGGCAGTTTGAAGTTTTCAGTTTACAAAAATAATAAAGCAATACAACAATTTAACAATCTCTATTTTTACTAAGCAATGCCCATTACCGAAGCAGATATTTTATACGAAGACAATCATTTAATAGCGATAAACAAACGCTCTGGGGACATTGTACAGGTTGATGAAACGGGCGATGAACCTTTAGATGAAAAGGTGAAAAAATATATCGCTGCTAAGTACAATAAACCTAATGGTGCTTTTTTAGGCGTTGTACATCGTTTAGACAGGCCTGTAAGTGGTGTTATTTTATTTGCTAAAACAAGTAAGGCTTTGGAAAGGATGAATGCTATTTTTAAAAATAGAGAAGTTCGTAAAACCTATTTTGCTGTAGTAAGAAATAAACCAACTAGAACGGAAGGCAATTTAGTTCACTATCTGATTAAAAATCCACAGAAAAATGTTGTTGCAGCTTACAATAAAGAAGTGCCGGGTAGTCAGCGTTCTGAGTTAGATTATAAGTTAATAGGAGAGTTAGGGGGATTTTATTTATTGCAAGTAAATCCACTAACTGGTCGCTCGCATCAAATTAGGGTTCAACTTTCTACAATGGATTGCCCAATAGTTGGCGATAATAAATATGGTTATCCTCGTGGTAGCAGAAAAGGAAGTATTTGTTTGCATGCTAGGCAGTTAGAATTCATCCACCCTGTGCAAAAAGAACCCATTAAAATTTTTGCACCATTACCAATAGATGGTTTTTGGGAAAGATTTGAAAATTTTGAAATAAGTTAATGGTCCATAGTTGATGGTCGGTAGTCTGGAAGCTTAGGCCATCAACCATCAACCATTATCCATCGAACGTATGCCTAGAAACAATCAACTTTGTTAAATACGATAGAATTTCCAAAAGTTAGCTTCGATTTATCCTTAAACATCATCTTTCCATTTTTCTCTTCAACATCTCCAAATCCTTCGATTAGTTGATCTCCTTTTTTAAGGAAAGCAACTTGCCTAACCGATTCTTTTCCTTCTGAGTTAAAAGTATATTCAGCAATTAAGGTATCGCCTCTTAATTCACCTTCAAATATGCCATTGTTTTTATCTTTTTCGTACAGGTTATACTTCAGTTCACCTGTAGTTATTGGTCCACTGTTCATCATTGTTAAAGTTGCAGTGTCTTTATCTTTAATGTATTTATAACAATATTGCTCACTAGCCGGAACTATGTTTGTATCAGGTTCGGCTGAGTTATCTGTTGTTTTTTCTGAATTATTACTTTGACATGCTGTAAATAGAACCGCTAAACTGAAAATGGAGATGAATAATTTTTTCATTATTATGATTTTGATAATTGATTAACAACAATGATGCTAAAAAAGTTTGGTGTTGCTAAATGCTGTTTTTGTTTTTTTAATTCAATTCACGACATTAGCCAATAAGTTAACACTCAGCTCCTATGAACTCTAAACACTGCTTAAATTGTGAAACGCATTTAATAAAAGAACAAAAATTCTGTCCTCAATGCGGGCAGTCAGCAGTTATACACCGTTTTACTATCTCTCATTTCTTTCACGAAGCATTTCATGCATTTACACATGCAGATAAGGGTTTACTTTATCTTTTAAAAGAATTAGCCATTAGACCAGGAATTGTAGCTAAGGAGTATATAGCAGGGAAGAGGAAAAAATATTATAATCCATTTACTTTCTTTTTACTATTAGCAGGTTTTTTTGTGCTATCTAGTACTTTCAGTGCTTCGCTCTCAGAAAAAAAAGGACCTATTCCAGAGGGTATTTCAAAAATAGAAAATCCTGTGAAAAAGGCAGAAGCAATGGAAATGTATCATAGGGTAGGTGTGGTCAAGAATTTCTTTACCAAAAATTCGAATTTTGTACAGATGATTGCTGTTCCGTTTTTTGCATTTTATTTCTGGGTCATTTATTATCGAAAACGCTATAATTATTCAGAGCATCTGGTTGCTAATTTAATGTTTGTAAGTTTTGCTAACCTAGCCTTTTCCATTATCGCTTTGCCGCTTCTAGGAGTATTAAAAGGTAGTCATTGGGAACCACTTATTCCTCTGTTGGCTTTATTGCTTCAACTTATTTATTTTGTTGTGGCTTATAAGGGCTTTGTAGAATTGAAAGGTTTTTGGCCAATGTTCAAAATCATTTTGACTACTTTAATAGGATTAATTCTTTGGGTGTTATTAACTCAATTGGGAAGTGCATTGTATGTATACCAAAACTCAAACTTTATGGATTATTTTAAACACATGGGTGGCCGATAAATAGAAAACCCCACACAATGGCGGGGTTAACTAAATCAATAAACAAGATTTTTACCAAACATAGGTTCCTGCTGCCCCAGCAGGCAATGTTGTGGTTACAATTTTTCCATTATCCTTAATGTTAAACGTTTGGTCGGTTGAGCTTGTATTCATTACAATTAATGCTTTTTTGCCATCTGGAGTTTTAAACGCCACATTAGCTAAAGTGTTATTTAAGGTAGAGCCAATTCGAGCTGATCCAGGCCTTACAAATTTGGATGCGTGAGCAATTACATAATAAGCCACATTTCTAGTCACGGCAGGAGCAATGGTTATAGCCCCTAAGCAAGTGGTACAGCCACCATCTGGTGTATGTGGATTGTAATTTGCATCTGCTGCTAAATTCCATTCTAAAACATTCCTGCTCCAGTTACGTGTTGCGCCAACAATTAACGTCGAAACATGCCATTTTAAATCTTCGGCAAAGTTTCCAGGTCCGCCAACCCATTGTTCGGTGAAGTATACATTTTTGTTCGGATAAGCATTATGCACAGTTGTTAATGCAGAAATATTTCCTCCATACAAATGAAAGGCAGAACCATCTACATATTGGTTTGCAGCTGGGTCGGCTAAGATTGTCATTGGATATTCTGGCTTATCTGCGTTGTGGTCGTAAACAATGATTTTTGTACTTAAACCTGCGACTTGAAATGCTGGCCCCAATGCTGATTTAATAAATAGAGCTTGGTCTGGAGCTTCCATATACATACTTGGTGTATTGCCAGGATGCAAGGGCTCATTCTGAATAGTAATTGCGTCTATCGTAATGCCTTGTGCTTTCATTGCCTGAATGTATTTCACAAAATACTTTGCATAAGATTGATAGTACTCTGGCTTTAAACTGCCGCCTTTATAAGCGTTGTTAGTTTTCATCCACGTTGGAGCAGTCCAAGGTGAACCTAAAATTTTGATGTTAGGGTTAAGGGCTAAAATCTTTTTCAAGATTGGAACTAAATCCGTCATCTCAGCGGCTATTGAGAAATTATCTTGGTTTACATCTGTTTGACCAGCTGGTCGCTCGTTGTAAGTGAAAACATTTGCGCTTAAGTCTGAGGCGCCAATGCTCACACGTAAGTAGCTCACGCCAATTGCGCCTTCCTCGGTAGAGAATAGTTCTTTAATCAAGGCATCTTTTTCTGTTGCACCTAAGCTATTCATTAAGGTTGCGCTTCCTCCTGTTAAGGTGTAGCCAAAACCATCTATTGTTTGGTAAACCTGATTGGCATCTACTTCAATAGTGATGTTGCTGTTATTTGTATTGCTAAAGTTTAAGGCTACATTTTGTTTTTGCAGTAGGACTGATTTATCACCTTTGGTCAGCCAAAAGCTAACATCGCTGGTAAGAGGAGTTGTTATAGGCGGAATTGGTGTAACAGGTGTTTCAGTTTTCTTGGTGCTTTTTTTACAGGCACAAGAAACTAGAATTAACACAAAAGCAAAGGCAACAGCAGATAAAAATCTCATCAGAATTTATATTTGGTTTCTAAAATAGAATGCCAAATTAGCTTAATTAAAAGTTAAAATACCAATACTTTTTTTGATGAGAGGTCTTACAATTCAAGCAATAATACGCTTTAATCGCAATTATTAAATGTGTTTAAAGCGCTTAGAATAGCATTTTTAGCAACGATATGAT